>CALCQV010000017.1 GCA_937894795.1 uncultured Bacteroidales bacterium | reverse complement strand
CAAAAGTGATGTCTATCTGGCCATCCTTATTGACTTTGAAAGAACTTGCATCAGAATCCCCCCACTTATAAGCATAAAATGTTTCTTCAATCCATGAATTGCTTTCCGGTAGACTAATACGAACAATATATTCACCTGATTTTTGAGGGATATATGTCTCTGTTGAACCCGATGCACCAATAGATACAGCTTTTGATAAAAGCAGCGTTTCTTTCTTCACAGAGCGATAATTTGTCTGGCCATAGTTTCTCTCAAGAACGGTTTCCCAATTAACATGAATTATCTCCAGTCTGGCATTTGTCGGGATTGGCTTCTCCTTGTTATTTAAGGCAATGAGATGGAGTGGTAACGGTTTGCCGGTTGATAGCCATCCCGGTAATGGTAAAATGCCAAGAAATGTTGACTGAGTATACAGATCAAAGCGTAATAATCGATTGACAGGCCTGCCCGTCTCGTCAAAGACTGTAGTAAATACGGTACCCTCAAGCAGTCCGGTGTTTTTAAAAGCTGGCAAACTAAATAACTGCTCGGCCTTGCCTGTTCCGGAAGTAACTGTTTGATTAATGGTCGACATAATACTAAGGTCTTCTCTTGTTACTATACTGAAATTGTATTGATTATAAGCCTTAGGGAAGAAGCTTTTTCTGTTTATTCGTAATTCGTTTTCAACCTTTCTGCCAACAGCCGGCGGGCCTGAAAGATTTAGTGCGGTGATATCAACTTTCAATATATCACCAGGTAAATAGCTGGTTTTATCAGACTTGACAGCTACCGAAATCCTGTCTGGCATAAATTCTTCCACCTTGATTCGGTAATTTCCAATAAGAACGTTATTTACTGTTAGCACTTCACAAATATAGGTGCCTGTGTATGCCTTTGCCGGCAAAACAAATTTTAGCTGGGCAGCACCATTGTTATTAACCATCACTCTTCGCTTGAGAAAATCCCTGCCATCAGGGGCAATAACCCTGAAAATAAGAGGAAAACCGGTAATAGTCTTGGGCCTAAAGTCTCGTAAAATGGTATTGCAGAATACGCTATCTCCGGGTCGATAGAGATTACGGTCACCATAGATGAAAACATCATAGTCAAGTCCGGTCGTTCTTTTGCCGCCAACCTCAAAACGGGTAACCTCTACTGCTGATTGATTGAAAAGAAGTACATTGAAGTCATCACCTTTTCGGGCTGTAATCATTGATATCTTGAAACCGGGAATTATTTTCTTCAAATCCTTGAAAATGGTAATTCCATCTCCGCCGGTAACTTGTTTATGAACCATCTGGTTATTACTGCTATAGAAATTTATTGTAACGTTGTCTATAGCCTTCCCCGTTGCAATAGATCGTGTGGCAACAAATATCTCATCCTCCCCCTCTTTAACAATAAGTCCTAAATCAGAATATGAAAGCAATTGTACATCATTAAGCCACGCCTTATCAGGAGATTCAGCCCTTACCAAATAGATTCCTTTCAGGTCGGAAGAGATATTCAGATCGTTTGAATTGATGTTCAATAAGCGTAAATTACCTTTTTTCGGTAACGCATTCGTGTTAATTTCCCTTACTTTAATTACTTGTCCGAAGTCTTCATTTAACCTATAGTCGTAACTGTCGTAATAATTATTCGCATCACTGTACCATTCCCATTCTTTGCCATTTCGCATATAATGCTGAATGTTATTTTCAAATACCCGGAACATGGTAATTTTTACTTTAGGTAAATTAATGATGCGAAGACCGAGATTTCCTGATCCACCGGGTGTGAGGTACATACCTTGCTCATCTTCAAAAGCGATATATGGCTGAAGAGAACCGAATGTGACAGGTTGAAGTATATCGGAAGCTAATTCAGGGCCAAATATTCCCCTGAGTGATTTTTTAATTAGAAGTTGGTATGAATGGCCATCAATGAAGTCACCCTTTAGGATAAATCCATTATTTATAGGTGAAGCTTCATATGCAACATTAGAGTCTATTTGCACTTTACTTTCCAGGCCTTGTGTCTCAATTGGTTGAGAAGTGTAGATTGTAATTACACCCATTCCTCCTTCGAATTCTGTGGTGACGCCTGTTATTTCAAGCTTATCAGTTGATGGTACGGGTATGGTAATATGAATCGGTTCGGGATTTTCACGATCTGAACCTATAGCTTTCATTCCACTGGCCACGACTACTTCCAGTGATTTTATAATTTCGTCTTCTGATAACATCTCAACAGCCAGTTCTCCTTCAGTGTTGATGTCAGATGCCAGTAATCTGAATGAGCGCTTTGTACCATTGATATTTAATGAAATAAACTTCTGTATTTGGTCTTGTTCAACGGAATGATTGAATATCAGCTTCACCCGTAACTCTAATTGTTGAGAAAATGCTTCATTACGACTCCAGTAAGCATTTGTACTTTCAATATCCAGGTAAGGAGTATGGAAATTAACGATATTTTCTTTAAATCTCAGAGCTTTAGGGCTGAGATTAAGGATTAGATTAGAAAACTCAGCTTTGTAATCAGTATTCGGGGCAAAAGGGCCCGAAGGTGAAAATACAAGTTGCCGTTTATTAGCCCATTTGAATCGTCCATTAATATGAGGACTGAATTCAATATAAGGGATACTGTCCCATATCTCTATAATAGAATCGGGGGCAAGATCATTATTGAATGTAAACTCAAGATTTTGTAACTGATCAATCTGGTCTCTGAAATTCTGATTGTCGACTTCCACTTGATTCTGACCGTTACATCCGGCTAGAAATAGTATTGCGAATAATACGATCAAACGGGATATTGTTCTCATATTTTATTTAACTCTTTAAAGATGCAGTAATAATTCAGGTTTTTGTATTCACCCCAATGAAAGAGATGTTCCCTTAATGTCCCTTCAAAATGCATGCCTGCTTTTTCCATTACTTTTCCCGATGCCGGGTTATTGGTGAAGTACGTGGCATATATTTTATGCAGTTTATAATGATTGAAGGCGTAATCTATGATGAGTCTTGCTGCTTCAGAGCAGTAACCATTGTTCCAGTATTCTTTACCTATCCAGTAACCTAACTCCGCCAACTCAAAATTAAGTTGCAGATTAAGGCCAATTGCTCCTGCCAATTTTCCGTTTTCCTTGAGGCATATTGCAAAGACTAATGACTTGCCGGCTTGAAAATCAGATTCCTGCGACTGGATCCATGTTTCAGCCATTCCATCCAAGTAAGGATGCGGAATATTAAGTGTGTTTTCGGCTAAATCTTTATCGCCGGCCATCCTTTGAACTTCAGCAGAATCTGTTGAGTTAAACTGCCGAAGTATTAAACGATCTGTTACAAGAACAGGGAAATCACTGTCATTCATTGAAAGGAGTATTATTTAACGACAGATCAAAGATATGAAAAAAAGTACCAATAATATTAATAAACTGGCTTTAGTTGTAAGAAATGGAATAGGATGATTTAATGCTATTATCGTAAAAAACAGAATAAAAACCAGCTACCTCCCGATAAAAGTTGCAATGCCATTGTTTTTTAAGATAGTTGATATTTTGAAAGCCTCCGTTTTGTTTGGATAATTGCCTAATCGCACCTTGTATAAAGAAGATTCTAATACTATTCCGGCTGATAATCGTGTTTTACTAAAAATCAAATTCTGCATATTCTTAGCAAGTGCAATATTCACGAAAGCTCCAGCCTGTACAAACCATTGACCTAATGATATATTATAATTACCTTGAGGAGAGTTACCTGAAGTGTCCTTCTGCTTAGAAGAATCCTGAATGGGGGATTTTATATCTTCTATAATTGTATTGTTGCCTGTGGATTGTCCTGTGGCAGCATCTTTAACTGATGTTGAGTCAGGTTGCACTGATTTAGGTTGTTTTGGTGTGAGAATGAATGTGATATCATCAATAATATCACCATAAGGATCAGGTGTGATGTTGAAATCAAAGAATTCAGGATCGGATGTTAATCCAAGACGTTTTAGTTGGCTTGTATCGGGCATAGCCTTGTAATTGCCAGGTGGTAATCCAAGAAAATTATAATAGCCATCAGATTCTGAAAGAACCCTGTTAAATAATCTGCCATCCTGATCTGTAAAATTAATGACTATTCGTCCAAGACCGGCTTTTGTGTCGCCTTTTCTGAGGTATATCATCCCATTAGCTTCTCCCATCACTTTAATTGGTATCCCAATTTGCTTAAATTGTCCGGGATCAACCATAATGCTAATGGTTTTATTTATAAGTTGCCATGCAATATTCTCGAAACCAGTATCATCCAGTTCCAGAAGATAAGAAGTGTAAGGTTCCAGTTCAATAATGCGGATCAGAGAATCTTCTTCATTTTTAATTATCCGGCCTCCATTTAATCGCATTTCCAACCCGGTGGCCAAGGGCTCATTTTCTTCCTTGATGTTATTGTTATTCAGATCCAGGAATGGTATTATTGTCAATGCTCCTCTACACGTGGCACTTCGATTGTCAGTATGCACAACTGCATTTCCACTGTCGAAGGCAAAACTGCCTCTGGCGCTTTCAATAGTAGAAAAATCATTATGAGAATCTTGTCCGCCTGTCATTCTTGCTGATGATAAAGTTTGAGCAAATGGCAAGTCATATCTGAACGACAATTCAATACTCCTGGTACCTGATCTTAGATTGTCTTCAAACACAACCGCAAGATGCGATACTTGTGAAAAGTTCTTTTCCAGCTCAGCTTTATATGAGATGAGGCGACCATAAGTGAGGTCTATCTGCGCCTGAGGGCGGAAGTTTATTGACCGGCCAAATCTAAAGCCCAGGGCAACATTTGAATAGATATATGGATTGCCCTCAGGTAACCAATTAGCGAATGCTGAAATATTTGCATTTACACCCTTAAAAAAGGAAGAGAGCATTACTTCAGCGCTTGAATAAGTAGTTTGAGGAAGTACATTTTGCCTGTAGGCCATACGGGCAAATGAACGGATACTTCCCATCTTGACTGGAATTGAGAGGCTTGCTTTTCTCTCTTCCAGGTAATTGAAACTTATGGCCTTCTGTCCGGGTACATAATTGGTATAGTCAATCTCGAAAGTGAGTCCTGATGGAAGACGATAATTAAGTAACCCCCTGGTTTTTACATTATGCGTATATTCTCCGGTGAATAGAAAGTAGTTCAGGAATCTGGCTGAGGCATTTAAAAATGGCATTGTCTGATTCTTGTCGAGTAGCGAGAGGTATTCCATACCGGCACCCATTGTAATGTTCCGATGTATGCCATACATCGACTCTGCCCGTGAGAATATACCATTGGTTGAATCCTTCACTATTCCTCCGGTAACATTATATTCAAATGATCCTTTAGGCAAAAAGTTATAAGGGATATTGATTGTTTGTTCTTTAATTCTTTCTTCTCCCCAGGGACCAAAGTATTTTAAAGTAAGTTGGGAAGCGCCATATACCAAAGGAACTTCAAAACTAAAGAATCCTGAAGCATCAGCAGTTGTGAAATCAACAATCACATTATTGATATAAAGTTCAACGGTCCATCCCGGTTCAGTGTAGTCGGAAAGGATGATGCTGCCGAATGATTTACGAAATGAAGCAGGCGTGTTGGTGAAGGAGGCTCCAATTACCGGTGCATATAAGGAGGAGGTGGATTTAATAGGAATTTTTCCAGCCTGAACTTGTTTTATAGCTTTCGCTTCATTATTTACCCAGCGCCATCTGTATTGTTGCTGCCTTTCTTCAAAGCCGGTGATTGTGGAATAATTAAGCATGCCAATGGCCTCACCCCCAAGAAGCTCCGCACTGCCTGCAATAGTAGCTCGGGTATCACTGCGCTCATTGCTGTTCTGAGTAGAAATGACAGACCAGTCAACCATGCCTCCATTTAATAGATGATACTCTCTGCCTATAGTTGTGTCAACTTCCACAACACCGCTAAGCCGGTCGATGTTTTTTCTCATCTGCTTTTGTCGCATCTCCTTTATTACTGGAAGTTCATGGTCGGTTTTCAGCTCTATTGTGAGACTTCTGAAATTAAAATGCAGATTTAATCCAAAAAGTTTCCCAAACACAGTGTTGCGGAGATATAATCCCATTTCGGAACGAAAAATATCCTGGTCATCAAGCAGATGAAAATTACTGCCAATTTGCGCTGATCTGGTTATTGCATTAATTGAATACTGATTTTCTTCCCTGAGAAAAAAACCTGTAATGCTGTCATTGCCCCTTGATGAGATATTATTGATCTTTAAGAGATTGAAAAGAGTAGCTACATCAACATAGATTTGATCATTCATATAGACTGCATCAATTTCATAGCCCCCAACATTCTGAACCATCAGATAGACTGTGATATCCTCATAATCATTCTGATTCTCAGTCTGTGATTGTGCAGGTGATATTGATAGTAAAGAAAAGCAGAGAAAAGCTAAGAGAATCTGCAGATCCTTTATTCTGTGATTAATTGAGAGACGAGTTTGTGAGTGAAGGAGTAGCATTTGTATTATTCCTGTATAAAAGTTACAGAGAAGGTACCATAGTAGTTCCCGGCAGGACTGCTTAAAGGATTATCAACGGTAAGAGTTCCACCTATTCTAACCTGTGTTTTATTTGGGGGATTGATGGAATTAATGAATGGAGAATTTGGAAAGGATGAGTTGATTTCAAGTTGCGCTATTTTACCGCCCGGACCTGTTAATACTGTATAAACCGGTAATAAGATATGGACGATGTTTCCCGGTAATGCTTCAACTTCAAAAATTGCAGGATAATATAGTTGTCCCATATTAGCGAGATAAATATCACCCGTTGCCATTCTTGAACCTTCAGGGGTGATTGTAACTGTACCACCTGAACTCCCATTGATAAATGCTCCAAAACTAAGATTTTGGAATGTGGTAACCTGCATCGGACGAGGTGGAAGCTCCTGGGCATCCAGAGCTTGAGTTAGTACCCAAAACAAAAGTGTGGCAGCTAAAAACCGTTTTAAATATTTGAGAGATGCCATCATTAGTTTAGATATATTTTTTTCGAAATTTTCCCCATGTCCGTAGAAATGCTAATAATATATACTCCTTTAGCAGGAACATGTCCAAGGTTATGCTGTCCTTCCCCAAATATGTCATGTTGTAAAACATTTCTTCCTACTAAGTCGGTAACCTGTAATATAACTTGTTCTTCTCTCAGGTTGAGTGTTACTATCAGATTCCCATCCTTCAGATGAGCATTGAAACTTTCTGTTCCAAATGCGTTTTGAGTAAGCGTTTTATTGCTGATAATTATCTCAAATCGATCATTTAAGGTCTCATTGTAGATGTTGAAGGTATATTCAGGTGATGATTGTAAATTTTGTACTCTACCCGTATATTTATCTTTAAGATATACACTATAGCCTATCGGTAAATTTGAAATTTCATCAGCTTTTAATCGCAACATTCCTTGCATTTTGGAGTTTATACCCAATCTTATCACCTGACTTTCACCTAAAGGCTCTTTTAGCGACTTGATTGAAACTTCCTTGTTATCCTCAGGAATCAGATAAAGACTTGGAACTGATATGTCCGTGTTCAAAATTTTTAATGCATCCAATGATGGATTGAATCCTTCAGATGCAAAATCTGAATAGTACAGCACTGCATAGTCAGGTGTGGAATTAGCTTCTGAAAATGAAGTACTTAGCCGAATAATTGATTCAGAGGTTTTATTGCTATTTTTATGAAAAACAGGATTTAGATTATTAACTCTAACTTCATTAGTAAATACGATAGATCCGGTTACAGGGTAGGAGTCATCAGTTACGTGAACAAAAAATGCTTGTTGAGCAGGGATAATATTTCCTGCGATACCATTGCTTGACACTCCATTAATATAAGAACTATAGGTGCCAACGTATTGGTCATCGTTCCCTGCATCATAGAAATAAAGCGCATCATCAATATTTGTTCTCTGCCAGCCACCGGCATTCCAATCAATAGGCGAAGGATAAGGATTTCCAATAAGGTTAAAGCCTTTTGTGAATGGCTGAGCATTATTCGTAAGAGCGAGTGGGCCGATATTGCCATTGTTTACTGTGCCGATTGTAGACACGGTAATGGGAATAGCTGAAGTCCCTAAGTTAAATGCATATCCATTGCCCGGAATTAATGGTAAATCCGGATTCATATATGAGGACCAACCGGTAGTTGCTTGATTCTCTTCATAGCTATAAACAGTAGCAAAGGAAGCATTTAGATTGACTTCATCAGAATATTGTCCGATAGTGGCATTAATGAAAGGGGAGGAGAGATACTTATATCCAAAAGCTTCAGGAAGGTACCTTTGAACGGTAACACTCCCTACAACTTCTCCTAATCCACTGCCATCAATTAATGCTGTCCGGTCGGCAGATGAAATCAAGATTAAATTATCATTTGAAATTAAATTGCCTGATTGCACCAACAACACTCCGGTAAGGATAAGAGTCCCATTAAGGGAAACTCCCATTGGATTATTGATTATCAGGTTTAATAAAGTGTTATTATAGAATACATTAACAGGAATTTCCTGTCCTGTTATTCCATTCATGCTGATGGTTCCCTCATCGGCATACAATGTGCCTGCATTATTGATTGCTTCCGCAATTTGTAAAGTATTGCCGGTGACAGTTACAGAAGCTCCTGACTGGATAATAAGATTTTTGCAGGTGCCTGTAGCACCATTATTTAATACGGGGTAGATCGCTAAGCCGGCAGGTACAACAGCATCGATGCTTATAGTAGGAATACGGCAGGTCCAATTATCTATATTATTCCAATCACTATCAATAGCACCAGTCCAAAAATTTGAACAGTCCACATAAGTAATAATGACCAAGCCTTGTGCACCCGGACCGCCGACTCTTTGGTGGTTACTGTTAGGAGTTTGTGCACCACCGCCACCGCCACCATAGTTAAAGCCCCCAGTCCCATCAGAATTAGAACTTTGCGGACCGTACGCCCCATTACCTCCTGGGCTAATCCCAGTACCGCCTGTTCCCAATGAAGCATTACCACCAATACCTGTATTGCCACCCGCACCGCCACCGGCGCCACCCTGGTCAGCCTTATTCCCATTTCCTGCTGAGCCATTGCCACCCTGATGAATTATTTGCCCTATCGATAAAGCAGTTAGGCCAATACTGCCTGGTCCATTGTTCCCATTTGCCGGTGATCCGCCATTTCCACCTTCAGCGAAAACTATATAATTGTTGGTGCCATCATTGGGTTTAAACCATGATTCATTTCCTTTATTATTGGCTGAAGAACTTGTAGCAGAGCTATTTTTCTTATCTGCAACTTTAATGATAAACGACTCACCGGGTGTAACTGATATAGTACTGCTCACATAAGCACCACCTGCACCACCACCTCCAGCTGCCTTGCCGTTAATGGCTCCACCCCCTGCACCACCTCCTCCCCAGGCCTCAACAGTAATTTGGGTAACGCCTACTGGTACGGTGTATGTATAAGTACCGGGAATATCATATTGTTCGCCTGATTGAGCCGAGGCATTTTCAATAAACGGAAAGAAAAGAGCAAAATGAAAACACAGGAATATTAGATTCCTATAATTCGAAATACCCCTCACCGATCTGCCGATTTGATGAAAGTGAAATGTGTTATTTCGAAGTGTAACGGTAAAGTTCATTTAGCTAAATAACTGACATGATTTTAATTGATATTCAATTCCTTCTCGGCAAATACTTCGGGTTTCCCATCGTTTGGAGCTTTATAGGTAATTGCCAGTTTGCCTGTATGATAATTTACAGCCGGTATATTCCTCAGGCTCATCCTGAATTTTCTAGTCTTATTAGGAGTATATACAGCAATGCCTCTAACCAACCCAACCTCAGTAACAGCTCCCTCTGGTGAAATCCAGTTGACGGTAAGATCACCAAACACCGATTTATCGCCATTACGGATAAAATTAACCGATAATCCAGGCACTGTGTCTGATTTAGTGTCAAGTTGCAAATCGGCTAATTCAACTGAAAGAGGTAAGTCACCAACTCTGGCTATTACAGGGATAGTAATACCGAAGATTGGAATGAGCCTTATACCTATTGAAGCAGAATCTGAAATAGTCTCTTCACCGAGTGGTTTTTCATCAGGAACTGCCCTGAAATATAGGTGTGAACGATACTCCCCCGGTTTCATTTCAGATGTTTTGCGGAATTGCATTCTTACAACCTGAGCTTCATTCGGAGCAAGTGTTACACTCCTTGGGAAAATCCTCAAATACCTATCAGCAAAATATTGTCCCGAATCGGGTTCTGTTATCTGTTCAAATGCTCCTGATTCCGTCATCCGGTATTGAACAAATGAGACATTATAACGTGCCGTATCATTACCCGTGTTGGCAAGGGTAAGTTCCTGCGACTGCTTGTTTCCTTCAAACACAACACGGCGGGGCGTAATAAGTAAATCACCCTGTGCCATGGCATTTGAAGGCAGTATTAATGTGAAAAGAGCAAACAAGCAAAAAACTGAAAAATGTAATATGTTTCGTTGCATGATTATCGGTTGAAAACAATGTCAAACGTAGAGTAAAATACTGAAAATTGCAAAAATTGATTGTATGGTGACAAAATTAAATTTGAAAAAAGCGCTGTTGGTGAAAGCAGCGCTTTTTAGGTATTCAAAAGGTATTAATTATATGCAAAAGTGAGACTGTAGGTTCCGGTATAAACTCCAACAGGGTTGTCATCCAAAGAGCCAATTGTTAGTGTGGCTCCAATCGAAACAGTTTCTGATCCTCCTACAAGTATACCTGTTCCATTACCGGCAGGAGGATTTGACACCCAGTTATCTACAATCATTGTATTATTGCTGCTATTCACAAGCAGGGCGGGACCAGTAGGCAATTGTATTGAGTAGGTGGCATCAGGTTGACCGGTTATGATAAACTTTCCCGGTTGGGCAATGCCACCACCTAATATTACTGATCCCTCCACCAGTCTGGCTCCTTCAGGAGTCAGGACTATTTGTCCACCGGCAATTTCCGGAGAAAACCTGCCAAATGACATTTGATTGTTTTCAAAAGCAGTAATAGCAGCAATCACTTCCGCATAAGCCTGGCCGTTTATAGTTGCCTGTGCTTGGACTTTAAAGACAAGCAATACCAGCAACAGTGAAAGGGCTGTTAATTTGCGGATCATAAAATATATAAGTTAGAATGTGAAAGAACTTTTAAATGATAAGCGTAAGTAAAACTGGTAAAAAAAAAGGGTGTTTTTTGAGCACCCTGGATATTGAAATTGTATACCGGTTTATTCGTAAGCGACAGTTACATCAAATGTACCATCAAATAAACCAGGATCTTCATCACCATTTACATGTAGAGTCCCACCGACATATAACTCAATAGAGCCGTTAGTTAAGGTGTTGTTGTTTTCATTTAAATTCATCAATGTTTCAATTGTCATATCATCAGATCCTGATGAGATTGTAATTGTTTCAGGTAAATTAATTGAAAATAAATAATCTTCCTGACCGGTAATGGTGAATTTAGCTGCATTGCGAGTGCCGGTAGTTAGCTCCATTTCTTCTACTGAAAAATTGATGTCAAGATCTTCCTGAGGTAGAATTGTTATTTGACCTGCTGTTCCTGAAACTGCTATGTCGCCAAAGGTTAAGTCCATATTTTTTTGAATATCGATAGCTGATACGATATTTGCTGAAGCTGTTGCTGATTCAGTTGCTGTGTTTTGTGCCATTACGTTAGCACTGATAGTCATAAAAAGTAATACTGCGAAAAGGGTTGTTAAGTTTTTCATGATTTGGGGGGTTGTTTCGTTGTTTGTGTTTATCTTGTTTTTTTTGTTTTGTTCTTGTTTGAACTCGGACTGCATTAGTCGAATTACGTGCCAATTTTATCGTGCCAAACCTGAGAATTTTTGAAAATTATTTTTAAAAATCAGAATATCAGATAGATAAAGAAGTTAAAAAAAATTGAATTGTCTCAATTGCAACGGAAGTAAAAATGGAGGGGAAATGCGAAAACAGATAAATACGGGACAAAAAGTTCCAAAATAGGACAGAGTTTAATTAAGAACTGATGATGTTTTTTTAATATTGGACAAGATAAAAAAGGAACAACTGCCGTAACCCCATATTACCGACAGTTGCCCATAAAATTAATAAAAAAGGCTTAATTGTAAGAAACAATAACGGTTAAGCAGCCGTTATACTCACCATGATTCAATTGATCATTTAATAATGCAGAGAATAAAATGTCTTTCCTATTGCTATTATCAGAAACCTGTATTATGTCCTTTTGAGATTCCAATGAATGGTATGTCCACTTATTGAAAATTTCACTTTGACTTACTGAAATTTCACATATTGAATTATCCGGTCCATTTATGGTTATTTTACCAAGATCCAGTGACTTGGTTTCACTATTAGTCAGTATAATAACAGGATTAAAATTATTTGTTGCCGAAACTGATTCAACGACTTCAGCACTTATATGCCCGGTAGCACTAATCTGACCAAATAGCATTTTCGCTGATATGATCAGAGTAACTGTCAGAAGAAGTGCAATACATTTATACATTAACGAAACTATTCAAATAGCTGTGTAAATGTAGAATGCTAAGTAAGCGAAATGCAAATTAATTGATGAAAAAAAGTAAATATTTATTGCAATATTTTTTATAGTCCTGATATTTAAGAATATAGAAATGGACTATAGTTTTAAGTTAATGTAAAAATATTTTACATTGGTAGATTTTTGGGCGAAAACGTAAAAATATTTTACATAAAAATTGATGATATTTCACCTGCGAATGGAAGTTATTCCACTTTCCGGATACCATATTTCTCAATTTTAGCATTTAATGTAGGGCGAGTCAGGTTTAAGATCTCAATTGCTTCAAGTTTGTGCCAGTTAACCGCCTCCAGAACCTTCATTATATGAAGCTTCTCCATCTCTTCAATTGAAATAAGATTATTTTTGCTTTCATCAAGCCATGGTTTGATCGTATTGGTCAACATAATATTTCCTTTTTCAAGGATTTCACCATAGGCTAAAACCATAGCCTGCAGCACACAGTTTTCTAACTCGCGCACATTGCCCGGCCAATCGTAACTCTGAAGAAAACCAATGACTCCCTCTCCAACCTTCGATATCTTTTTATTTAATTTCCTGTTGTACTTGGCAATAAAGTAATTTACCAGGTCACTTATATCATCTTTCCTGACTCTGAGAGGGGGGATATTTATAGTAAACACTTTAAGGCGATAATAGAGTTCTTCTCGGAATTTCCCATCTCTAACCATTACCTCAAGGTCTTTATTGGTTGAAGCAATAATTCTGGCCTTCATTGGTATGGTTCCCTGACAACCTGGTTTCTCGAATTCCTGTTCCTGTATTACCCTTAATATTCTGGCTTGATTAGAATCAGAAAGTTCCGATATATCATCAAGGAATATTGTGCCTTCGCCGGCAAGTTCAAATTTCCCTTTTTTATTTGCATTAGCACCCGGAAAAGCGCCTTTGCAATATCCAAATAGCTCAGAATCCTGTCCATTCTCAGCCAATGAAGCGCAATTAATAACAATCATTGGATTCTCGCGGGTAATGCCACTATGATGAATCAACCTTGCTATAAGCTCTTTACCTGTACCTGTTTCACCTGTAATTAGGATATTGACCTTTATTATTGAGATTCGCCCTATATTCTTGAAGATTTCACGCATTATTGCACTTTTGCCAATGAAACTATTCTCTTCCAGGACTTTCAATGAGCTTAAAGGAATTTGATTATGAATACTACGGCTTTGCTCTGATAATACTAGTGCGTCATTTACAATTTTCATCAATTCATCAACCTTAATCGGCTTTTCCAGATAATCATAAGCACCCGCCTGCATTGATCTTATGGTTAGAGCCATATCGCCATGGGCAGTGAGTATGATGACAGGAGTTGATGGTGATTGATGATGAATGTTTTCCAGAACTTCCAGACCATTTATTCGGGGCATCTGATAATCAGTAATCACAACATCCGGCTGTACTTCAAATGCAAGATTCAATCCTGTATTGCCATCAACTGCAGTCACAACTTCATAGCCGGCCTTATGAAGAAGATTGGAGAGTAATGTTCTGATTATAGAGTCATCATCAATAACAAGAATTCTTTTCATGAAAAGTAATATTAGTCGGTTTTATAGAGTTAGCGAATTTAGAGAATTTTACGCCAAATTGCTATTAAAGGGTCGTAAAAATAGTGTGACCAATAAAAATGTAGAAAAAAAGTGTCAGTCTGTGCTATAAAACTTGTCGTTGGTTTAATTGTTACAGATAAAAATGCAACTAAATTGACATATTGTCATCTAAATATACGAACTCCAACTCTCTGGCTAATTAGTGATGATGAATAATATATTCAATTAATATACAGTTGTTTGTTATTGATTGAGTGATTACTAAACTGCAGACAGGCTGATTTTGAAGAGTTTTTATCGATAAAAAGATAGAAATTTATCATTTTGGAACAGAATTTGTAAATACAATGCCAATACTACACAATTATAACTAACAAAAATTATCAATTATGAAAAAGTGGAATCTTATGCTTTCTATGTTCCTCATGGCAGGAGCATTATTTGTAACATCTTGTTCTGACGATGAAACAACTGGACCAACCCTTGATTTAAAAGGAAGTAGTGGCTACACATCTGATGACGTGACTATTAGTGCAGGGAGTACTATCACTATTGGTGTAATTGGCACTGCTGGCGATAAAAACTTGTCTAGTTTTACAATGACTTCAACAAATAATAATGTCCCTTATGAAGTAATGGATACTACTCTCAACTCCAGTTCTTTTAATCTGGATATTGAAATTACATTTACTGAAGAGAACCTTGGAGCAAACAGGCTTCTGATGACTTTGGCTGATAAAGATGGTAATAAATCAACTCAGTCCTTTACCGTAACTGTTGAGAACGGTGCTGTAGCTGTTAAAAAGGCATCATCTGTTGAGTTTGGATCATTTAATGATGCAATTGGCAGCTTCTATAACACAACAGATATGGCCCTCTACACTGTTGCTCAGGCTAAATTAAATCAAGCTAAGGTTGATTTCCTTTTCTATAAAGGAGCTCAGAACGGAAATACTATAGCCGCGCCTGATGATGTTCTCGCTGCAACTGAGATTTCTACTTTCCAATTAAATACCTGGACTACAAGAAATGCAACTCGTTTTGCTAAAGGTGTTGTTACTGCTGCCCAATTTGATGCAATTACAACTACTTTTGATTTTCCTGAATTTAATTCTACATCAAGTGATGCTGCTCAGTTAGCTGATGGTGATGTAGTTTTCTTCCAGACAGTTAGTGGAAAATTGGGTTTAATCAAAGTTGTTGATCTTTATACACGTGGCGATCGGGCTAAATTTGACATCATCGTTCAAGAATAAGTTATATCTATTGTGCAGGTAAATTGCACTCATAATATTTAGAAGACCGCTATTTGGCGGTCTTTTTATTTCCCATAAATCCCATTCTCTTCTAAAATGCTAACTTTGCACTTTCATTCAGGTATTGGAATACATGGCAGGTTTAAAAAAAAAGGTATTATTTATTATCAATCCGGTTTCAGGGGTAAAGCAGGTCACCAAAGCAGGTATTGAAAGTATAATTGCCGAAACTTTAGACCATGCACAATTTTCATATACTGTTGCATATTCTCAATCACCGGGGCATGCACTTTTTTTGAGCAAAGAGGCAGTGCAATGCGGAGTGGATATTATAGCGTCTGTTGGAGGAGATGGAACGGCCAATCAGGTGATAAATGGAATCATTGGAAGCAATTCTGTTTTTGCTCTCATACCTGCAGGTTCCGGTAATGGTTTAGCCCGGTTTATGAATATTCCGCTTGTACTAGAAAAGAGTATTGAGCTTATTAATCATCAATCTTTTAAATTAATTGATACCATATCCATTAATGATAATCAATTTGTGTCAATTGCAGGTGTCGGATTTGATGCATTGGTTGCCAGGAAATTTGCCAAAGCTGAAAGAAGGGGATTCTTCTCTTATTTTCATATTGCATTGCAATCATACCCGGGTTACAGACCCCGAAAATACAAAATGATAATAGATGGCGTTAAGGTTAGTAGGAAGGCATTATTTGTTAGCTTTGCTAATAGCAACCAATTTGGATACAATACCATCATTGCTCCGGATGCTTCAATAGATGATGGATTAATGGATGTGTGCATTGTAAAGAAGGTGCCGGTTATTACAGCTCCTTATATACTGGGCCTTCTTTGGCGGAATAAACTGGTTAACTCGGGTTATTTGGAAGTAATCAAAGCAAAAGAGGTTGTGCTTAAGAGGAATAGAAATAAAACCATTAATTTGGATGGCGAGCCTGTGAAACTTGGTAAGGATTTGGTGATTAAAGTTAATCATAATTCGTTGAAAATGATAGTCCCTTAGTAAGTTGTGAGTTGTCGGGATGCGACTAGTATGGCTAATTGCACTAAAGGTGGTGTTTTTATTGTTAATTGAGTTTATGAATCCCCTGCTTGAAGGTTTTAATTTATAGTAAATGTCGATGAAAAAGAAGATATCAGGTGTCGTTTATTCAACAAATCCTGATTTTGTATATAGCGCTGATGAACCGGTTGAACCTGATACCTTGCCACCAAATAAGCAGGATCTAAGGGTAATGTTGGATAAAAAACTTAAAGGCGGCAAAAAGGCTACTTTGGTAACAGGCTTCATTGGAAAGGGCAATGATCTTGCTGATTTAGCTAAAAAGTTGAAAAATCTCTGTGCTGCCGGTGGATCAGTTACTGATGGTGAAATCCTGATACAAGGGGATAACAGGCAAAAGATTATGGACTTTCTTGTAAAAAATGGTTACAAGGCTAAATTTTCAGGAGGTTGATATGATAGGTTTCTTAAAGAATAATCCCTGGGTTTTTTATGCTTTTAGCATATTAATGCTCTTACCTGCGCTTCTTTGGCACCTTGGCTTCCTGCCAATAAACTTTCCTACTGATGAGCCGACCCGTGCTATTGTTGCGCTTGAGATGATTATCAGCGATAACTATTTCACTCCAACCATAAATGGTGAGTTTTATTATAATAAACCTCCATTGTACAATTGGATTATTATTGCCTTTTATAAAATGTTTGGTAATTATTCGGAGTTCACACTACGATTACCTGCTGTTATAGGATTGCTGATCTTTGGCATGATTATTTATCTTTTCGTTAAAAAAGAACAGGGTAAGAAACAGGGTTTCATAATCGCGATGCTGTTTATTACTTCCGGTAGGATTCTCTTTTGGGATTCTTTCCTTGGGCTGATAGATATAACATTCTCCATGTTGGTCTATGCCTCCTTTATGAGCATCTATTTCTTGCATAAACAAAAGAAATATCTTGCATTATTCCTGGTTTCTTATCTTTTGACTGCTATTACATTTCTTATGAAGGGATTGCCTTCACTGGTTTTTCAATCGATTACCCTATTGACCTTCTTTACCTATAAGAATGAATTCAAGCGTTTGTTCTCATGGAAGCACTTTGCAGGCATTGGATTATTGGTTCTTATTGTTGGGTCATATTATTACATGTACGCCAGGCATAATTCACTTGACAATGTTTTTACAACCTTATTCAGTGAATCAGAGAAACGAACAATAATAAATTATGGATGGAAACGGTTTGTATCTCATTTGTTTACCTTTCCTTTTGAGATGTTCTACCACTTCTTCCCCTGGTCAATTCTTGGATTGTTTTTTGTGAACAGAAAGTTTATTACCATTGTACGGTCTAATCCTTTTCTGCAGTTCAACTTCTTCGTGTTTATTTTTAATATCCTGATTTACTGGACTTCCCCTGAGACATATCCTAGATATATATTCATGTTGTTTCCACCAATCTTTACGGTGTTGATATACATGTTTTATAAGGATATTGAAGCAAATGGCACAAGAAGCAAAATAGTTGTCTATTTCCTGGGAGGCGTTCTTATACTTGGCATGGTTGCCGCCTTGCTAATGCCAATTCTAAAACAAACATCATGGGTAGACCTTGCCTGGCTAAAAGCTTTGGTTATGTTTGTAGTCATTGGTTTACTCCTTTTATGTTATGTTAAAATAAAAGAGCAGCGTCTGGTAATATTTGCTGCCGCTATGCTCATGCTTCGTATTGGATTCGATTGGTTTATTATTCCACCCCGGTATGAGGGCTTCGAGGTTCATAAAACCGGTGCTCTTAAGGCTGCTGAAGTTACAGGGAATGGAAGTCTTTATATATACAAGGACAGTGAAACCGAACATGCTACCAGCTTTTATATTACTTTGGGGAAGATGCAGTTGCTGACACATAAGTGGGAGGACTTCAATTCCATTGATTACTATTATCTGGATCCCCGGTTATTGCCTGAAGACTCCTACGAAACAATCTTTGATTTTAATCTATACAGGCATGACCAACCAATGAAAATTGTGAAACTAAAGGAATCCTTTAAGTGAACCTTATAAAACCTGAATGATGGACATATTGATGATAAATTTTGGCAACCTTATAAAAGAATGGATTTCAAACCTGGGATTTTCTGAAAATATTGCTTCAATTGCTCGCGATTTTACCGACTTTGTCTTGATGGTATTGGCTATTACAGCTGTTTATTATATAGTGAAGCTGGTTGTCCTGAGAGTAGTACGCAGGTTAACGCATCGCACTTCTTCTACATGGGACGATGCCCTTTATAATAATCGTGTATTTCATAAGGCAGCTTTGCTGATACCCGGGTTGCTTTTCAATGTTCTGGCGCCTTATACCGTTACCGAATATCCTGAAATACTTAACTGGCTTTTGCTCTTCAACAGGATTCTACTGATTTTTATCCTTATAGTTACAATTAATAAATTCTTGAATGCCGTATACGACATTTACCAGGGATTTGAGATTTCTAAGTCGAAACCGGTAAAAGGCTATATTCAGGTTCTGAAGATAATATTGTATATCATTGCCATTATTGTAGTGATTTCATTGCTTTTCGATAAATCACCCGCCTACCTTCTTGGTGGTCTGGGAGCTTTCTCAGCAGTGTTGCTGCTAATTTTTAAGGATTCGATTCTCGGTTTTGTCGGTAGTATCCAGATTTCTGCCAACGATATGGTTAGGCCCGGCGACTGGATTGTGATGAACAAGTCAGGGGCTGATGGTGAAGTAATGGATATCTCCCTTACCACAGTGAAAGTACAGAATTGGGACAAGAGTATTACCATGATTCCAACCTATTCATTGGTGTCTGATAGTTTCATTAATTGGCGAGGGATGGAAGAATCAGGTGGTCGACGAATAAAGCGTTCAATAAATATTGATATGAGCAGTGTGAAATTCTGCACAAAAGAGATGTTGGATAAATTTGGAAAAATTAGTCTTCTTGAAAAGTACGTCACTGATAAACAGAATGAACTTACTCAATATAATCTGAAGGAAAATATTGATGATTCAATCATGGTAAATGGTCGCCGACAGACTAATATAGGAGTTTTCAGGGCTTATCTTTCTGAATACCTTAAGCAGAATAAGTATATAAATCAGGATATGACAATGCTGGTTCGGCAATTGCAGCCGGGTGAGAGTGGTATCCCCCTTGAAATTTATGTTTTTAGCAAGATTCAGGATTGGAAGCCCTTTGAGGATATTCAATCTGACATCTTTGATCATATACTCGCTTCAATTCCTGAATTTGAGCTCAGTGTTTTCCAAAATCCTTCGGGAAGTGATTTTGCAAAAGTCATTTCAACCGGGAATAAGCCGGTTTAAAAACTGGATATTCTGGTAATAGCAAGTCATGAATTGTTGGGCTTATTTTTGAAAAGCCGGGATGTTTGATTAGCGGTTGTAAGTTAATGTGAATTAGTGCTTGGCTTATTAAAGCCGGCTTTTTGTGAATTCCTTTTCCTGTTTAAGGCTTCGTAAATTGTAGTGTTCATCAGGAGCAATAGTAATGCATATACAGAATCTTCTATTGGAATGGTGAATATGCGGATACCCAGGTTTCTCGAATCATCATACCATACAACAGGTTCAGGTGTGAACATGCCTGTCAATGCTCCATTAACAAGCAGGAATGGTATCAGGATGAAAAGGAAAGAAATATAAAAGCGTCCTAAATAGTCGGCTTTAATAAACGTAAGATGTATTAACAAAAAGGCTGCGGTTGTAATAAAAGTCACAAAGGTGTAAGTGCGGTCAATATTGATTAATGCCAATATTGTCAATACTGTGATCAATACAATACTAATAGACTTGGCAAATGGTTTGAGGTGGTTTTTTTTAATAAGATACCCAAGAGAGTGATAGGTGAAGACACAAGCAAAGGGAATGGCAATAAAGAACATCAATTCTTCTACCGGCAAGTTGAAAAACCAATAACCAAGAAGATGCTGCTGGTTGAATCCCCAAACACCCATTGACGTTTTGATTATATCCCATGGCACAAATACCAGCATGGTGGCCAACATTGCGGGGAAAAGGTATTTCCACTTATGATGGAATTTCAGCCTGCTGTCAAAACTTACAATAAGAGGAATTGATATAGCAGCTATGTTAATCCAAAAATAGTACGACACTTTATTTAATTATATTGCTGAATATGAATGACAAAGGATTCCTTATTGCTAAGAAGTTTGATTTTAATTTAAAAGGTGTAATATGGCGCTTTCTGCTCTAATTATTCTTCCGGGCTGCCACTTTCTTACTGTATTCTTCTATATAATATCTCAAAGGTGCAATGAGGAAACCGAAGTTATGATTGGCATGTGGTGTATGATGCTCAAGATGGGCTTTAACAGTTGCCCGCAAATACCTGTTTGAAAGTTTCTTCAATATTGGAATTCTTTGATGTACATATACATCATGAAATAAAAAATACGCCAGTCCATAAAGAAATATACCTAACCCCAGGCTAAGTAAATAGGTATTGCCACCCATTACTCCAAAATAAATAAATAGAATGCTTGGAATGGCAAATATCACGGCAAAGACATCATTCCATTCTATCTTTCGGCCATCACGAATATGATGATCTTTATGAAGCACCCATAAAAACCCATGCATAACATATTTATGTGTAAACCAGGCCATGAATTCCATAAAGAAAAAGGCAGCTATTACTATCAGAATATTGATTGCTAATTCCATATCTCAATTATTTTATGACTAATGATGTAATTTATAATGCCCTAAAATAGTCTTCAACCCTATCAAATGCTATCCTGAACCATACTGAAAACTTTTCAGGATCTTCATCCATTTCCTTGCGAATATCTTCCAGTGTAGCCATCCTGTAGTTTCCTGCTTCTTCGGTATTAAGAACAGGCAATTCATCGGAAATGCCTATAAACACATGATCAAATTCATGTTCTGTAAGCTCATTGGTGAAAGGAGCTTTGTACACAAAGCTAAATGCTTCAGTGAAATGGCAATCGAAGCCCATTTCCTCTTTCATGCGCCTGTGTGCGGCATCAATAGTTTTCTCTCCCGGCCGGGGATGACTACAACAGGTATTTGACCATAACCCCGGTGAATGGTATTTTGTAATGGCCCTCTGCTGCAACATCAGTTCTCCATTCGAATTGAAAATGAATACTGAAAATGCTCGATGAAGCACCGCTTCTATATGTGCCTGCATTTTTTCCATAACACCTACCTGGTTGTCTTCATTGTCAACAAGAATCACAAATTCTTCCATCATTTCAGTTGCTCCTTTATGTTATTTGAATATTCAATAACGATTTTCTTTTCTAAATGGTTCAGATTTCTTGATTTTGCAAGAAAGCTAGCCATCATGCTGAATACTTTGTCATCTTTGATCAAACTTTGTCCCTTTGATAGATTCTTGATCAAAAAGTTTTTATCTTCATTTAGATTTTCATTGTAACCAAGGAACCCGGGTGATTTATCCTGGGTAGCAAATCGTAAAAATCGTATTTCAAAATTTGTCGGATCACTCACTACTGCTTCGTCCAGTAATGTTTTACCCTTTCTAAACCATGAAATCTTCGATGCCGGATTTGCCAAGCACTCAGGTGCGGCAGCTGAAGCAGCTCCTTTGTATGCGGTTAGTAATGGAGTGATGGGTTTATTGTTCCCAAATAACTCAGCCAGTTTTAAACTGTTGCATTTTTCAACCGACATGCCAAAATAGATTTCACGCGCCTTTTCAAGCGTTACCGTTTGCGCATTTATTGCAGCCGGAAAGGTGGTGAGTAATATGACTATTAGGCTGAACAGTTTCATGATTCAGTTAAAAAATATTAAGTTGATGCCTGATGAATGATGTAAACAGTAATTTGTACTTTGTACTGTTGGAGATCCTTATTCTTTCAATAAAGATCCTTGAAGAACTGACACTTTTTATCTTCAGGAACAAGTTGTAAAAGTACACATAAGCAATATAAACACCAAACCGTGCTTCTTTTGGCAACCGGCGTATGCCTTCCAATCCATCACGGAAATCTATGGAAATATCCTCCTCTATCTTCTTTTTGGTTTCTTCATCAAAACGACGGAGGTCGATATCAGGAAAATATGAACGACCAAGCTGATGGTAATCATTCTTTAGGTCCCTGAGGAAATTGATCTTTTGGAATGCAGAGCCAAGGCGCATAGCAGGCACTTTTAATTCATAATACCGTTGTTCATTACCCTCGCAGAAAACATGCAGGCACATTAATCCCACAACTTCTGCAGAGCCTACTATATATTCCTTGAAGGTAGAATTGTCATATTGAACATCGCGTAAGTCCATTTCCATGCTATCAAGAAACTTTTCAATCAATTCCCGTTCAATGTTATACTTGTTAACTGCCCACTGGAAGTTATTAAGTATCGGATTTAGACTTATCTTTTCCTCAATAGCCTGATAGGTATCGTTTTTAAACCTTTCTAGCAATGCCGCTTTATTATAATCGTGGAATGAATCTACTATCTCATCGGCAAGTCGGACAAATCCATAAATGGCGTAAATGGGATCGTGAAACCTTTTATTAAAGAACCTTATCCCTAATGAAAAGGAGGTTGAGTAAGTGTTCGTTGTGTATTTACTCACCTTTCTGGAAACAGAATCAAACAATTCTTTCATAATGAAGTGTGTTTGGTTACTAATTTGCTGATTTCATTGGCAGCCATTTCTCCCGAAATGATTGCCGGTGGAACACCCGGTCCCGGTACTGTCAATTGACCTGCAAAAATCAGGTTGTTAATTTTAGGGTTTCGCATTTTTGGTTTCAGGAAGGCTGTTTGAAGTAGAGTATTTGCCAATCCGTAAGCATTACCCTTGTATGCATTGTAATCCATTTCAAAATCCTTGTGCGCATACGAACGAGAGTAGACTAATTTATCTGACAACTTTCTTCCGGTATATCTCTCCAATCTCATTAAAACGTGGTTCAGGTATTTTTCTCTTACATTGTCAGAGTCGTCAAGTCCGGGTGCAACCGGAATAAGCACCATAACATTCTCATGGCCATCGGGGGCAACAGTTGTGTCAGTTCTTGATGTGCAGCTAATGTAAATTGAGGGATTTTCGGGCCATGACGGATTTGAATAAATGGAATCGGCATGGCCTTCAAAATCTTCGTCAAATAGTAGAGTATGATGCTGAAATTCTGGTATACGTGTGTTGAATCCGAGATAGTAAATCAATGATGAGGGTGAAAGTACCCGCTTATCCCAATACCGGGGAGTGTATTTTCGATAATAAGGTGAAAGTAATTGTTGTTCAATGTGATGATAATCACCTGTAGCAACCAAATAGTCGGTTTGATATTCCTTGCCTGATGCTGTTACTGATATTACTCTGTTATTGTCAGTATTGATTGTTGATACCTCTGCATTATAGATGAATTCAACTCCTAACTCTTCTGCTAGTTTCACCATAGCTTCTACCACTTTAAACATTCCACCCTTTGGATACCAGGTGCCTTGCACCATATCACTGTAATTCATCAGGCTATATAAGGCAGGAGTGGTTTTTGCTGTCCCTCCCAGGAATAACACCGGGAATTCCAGCATCCTTCTGATGAGCGGATTCTTAAAGTATTTATTGATGTATGAGGAGAAAGAACTGAACATATTGAGTTTTAATCCTGCTTTCAATATCTTCCAACTCATGTATTCCTTAATCGAATGACTGGGTTTATGAACAAATTCCCCTATTCCGATTTGATATTTATATCCGGCTTCATCAAGGAATCTTTTCAGATTATTGCTGCTGCCGGGCTCCAGCTCTTCATATAACTTATAGATATTCTCAACACCTGCCGGTAACTTTACTTCTTTGCCATTGCCGAAATATATCTTATATGACGGGTCAAGACGTTCCAGTTCATAATAATCAGAAGTGCTTTTTCCAAAATCAGTAAAGAATGATTCAAAGATATCAGGCATCCAGTACCAACTGGGACCCATGTCATACGTAAATCCGGAATCACTGAATCGTCGTGCCCTCCCGCCCGGAGTGCTGTTTTTCTCTAAAACAGTGACTTTATGCCCTTGTTTGGCAAGGTAAGCCGATGCTGATAATCCGGAAAATCCTGCTCCAATAATTGTTATACTCTTTTTCTGCTTTGTCATCAAACGTTGATTATTAGTGCTTAAACAAGATAATCGTTGAAATGTTTAAATAAATGTCACAAAGATTAAACATAATTTAGCTTCCCAATTTTATGCATTAATAAGATAAAGGTTGACAAATAGATATAGCCAAGTGAAATACAATTAGCTGATTCCTAAAAAATATTAAACGGCACTTTTGTTAAAGACTTTATTAACTCTAATCTGTTATTTTTGCGTTTCATTCTCGTGTAATACCTTGATAAGAATTGAATTCTTAATTTTTTATGGATAAAACTCTAAAAAGAATTTTCACTTATGCACTCATTATTGGGGCATTAGTCATAATAGCCGGTTATCGCGCAGGCTGGTTCTCAAAGTCAATAAATAAAAAGGCAGAAACCGGGCCCAATAACAAAGCATTACCTGTTTCAGTTTATGTGGTGGAACCCGGTGGGCTTACCGATAGGATTAATGCAACAGGGACCGTTCTGGCGAATGAGGAGGTAATTCTGAGTGCTGAAGTAGCAGGTAGGATTACATCTATAAACTTTACCGAGGGGTCAAATGTCAGTAAAGGGGCAGTCCTGATAACCATCAATGATGCAGAATTGATAGCGCAACTAGAGAAAGTAACCTATAACAGGAAACTTGCAGAAGAGAGAGAACAGCGGTCAAGGAGCCTCCTGCAGAAGGAAGCTATTAGTCAGGAGGAATACGACAGGGTGTTGACTGAGCTGAACACAGTGAAAGCAGAAGCTTCACTTATCAGCGCCCAGCTTGAAAAGACAAAGATCATTGCTCCTTTTTCAGGAACAATAGGTCTCAGACAAGTGAGTGAAGGGGCATTTGTTACTCCGGGTCAGCGAATAGCCACTTTAACCCAGATACAACCGGTCAAGCTGGAATTTTCAGTTCCTGAAAGGTTTGCACAATCTGTAACTAAGGGTAACAAGATCAATTTCACCCTTGAAGGGACCAACACTTCTTATGAAGCGAATATATATGCAGTGGAACCGTCAATTGATCCTTCTACCAGGTCAGTTGCAGTGAGAGCTTTGTATCCGAACAAAAATAAGGAATTGCGGCCGGGAAGTTTTACACGAATTGAATTTGAACTTAATCACATGGAAGAGGCATTGCAGATTCCGGCACAAGCTATAATACCAGAACTAGGGGGGTATAAGGTTTTTGTTCTCCGCAATGGTAAAGCCGAACAGGTAAAAATTGGTGTGGGAATAAGGACACGGCAGATGGTGCAGGCTACTGAGGGATTAAATAATGGTGATACTGTCATTACATCAGGTATTCTGCAACTACGCGGAGGTATGCCAGTAGTGATTTCTAATGAGAGGGATAGTCTATGAGCCTTTCTTCTATTAGTATAAAACGACCGGTGCTTGCTACAGTTATGTCTGTAGTAATTGTATTGTTTGGAGCAATTGGTTTGGTTTCAACCGGTGTTCGTGAATATCCGAGTGTTGATCCTCCCATAATAACAATCAGTACCAGCTATGTAGGTGCAAATGCCGATATTATTGAATCACAGATTACTGAACCACTTGAAGAAGAAGTTAATGGAATAGCAGGTATCAGGTCTCTCACTTCCGTCAGTCGTGACGGCAGAAGTGTTATCAGAGTAGAATTCAATCTGGAGGTTGACCTTGAAACTGCTGCCAATGATGTGAGGGATAAGGTGTCAAGAGCAGTAAGTAATTTACCGCCCGACACTGACCCACCTATTGTTTCAAAGGCTGACGCTGATGCTAGTCCTATTATATTCCTCACTATCAGAAGCGAGCAGCGTACCTTGTTGGAACTCTCTGATATTGCCGAGAGAACGTTTAAGGAGAGATTACAAACTATACCCGGTGTAAGTGAAATTTCAATCTGGGGAGAGAAAAGATATTCCATGCGCCTGTGGATGGATCCTTTCAAACTTGCAGCTTTTGGACTTACGCCTCTTGATGTCAGAAGTGCGCTGCAAAGAGAGAATGTGGAACTGCCCTCCGGGCGAATAGAAGGTGGATCGGTCGAGCTTACCGTAAGAACCATGGGTAGGTTATCGACACCCGAGGATTTCAATAACCTTATTCTGCTTCAGCAAGAAGATCAGATTGTACGCTTTCATGATATAGGCTATGCTGAGCTGGGCCCTGAAAATGAAAGATCAATACTGAGAATGAACGGTGTGCCAATGGTTGGTACAGTGGTAATACCCCAACCCGGTTCCAATCATATCGATATTGCCGATGAGTTTTATAAACGTGTTGAGCAGATCAGGAAAGACCTGCCTCCTGATCTTCAGCTTACTTATGCTTTTGATACCACTGAGTATATCCGTGAATCAATAACTGAAGTTGAACAGACAATATATGTTGCCTTTCTGCTTGTAGTTCTGATTATCTTCCTGTTCCTCAGAGATTGGCGAACAACATTGATTCCGATCATTGCAATTCCCATTTCATTGATTGGTGCCTTCTTTGTTATGTATCTGCTTGATTTCTCCATAAATGTGCTCACCTTGTTGGGAATTGTTCTCTCAATCGGATTAGTTGTTGATGATGCCATTGTGGTGCTGGAAAATATTTATACCAAAATTGAAAGGGGGGTCAAACCCCTGAATGCAGGAATTGAGGGTACCGCCGAAATCTTCTTTGCCATCATTGCTACCACGGTGGTGCTGGCGGCTGTATTCTTACCTGTTATATTCCTGCAGGGTATTACCGGCAGGCTTTTCAGGGAATTTGGCATTGTAATGGCAAGTTCTGTTATCATTTCAGCGTTTGTGGCACTTACCCTTACACCAATGCTTGCCACCAAGATTCTAAAGCATAGAGAGAAACATAATTGGTTCTATAATAAAACTGAACCTTTCTTCGTCAATATCAACAACAAATACGCCAAATCACTCGACTGGTTCCTGAAGCACAGGTGGATGGCAATAGTGATTTTTGTTGCATCGATACTAATGATTTTTGTTTTAGGCAATAACCTCCAATCGGAACTTGCACCGGTTGAAGATCGTTCTAGTTTGAGAGTGTCAGCCACTGCACCTGAAGGGATAACCTATGATTTTATGGATCAGTATATGGTTGACATTACTGCCCACCTGTTAAAGGAAGTTCCTGAATCAGAAGCTATGGTTTCAATAACATCTCCTGGTTTTGGTGCCGCAGGATCAGTGAATTCAGGCATGATCAGAATGCGTTTGTCAAAACCGGATGAGCGTACAAGCTCTCAGCAGGAAATAGCTGATGAAATTGCTTCAAAGCTAAACAAGTACAGCACTGCAAAGACATACGTAATACAAGAGCAGTCCATTGGTGGGGGAGGTGGGGGCCTGCCTGTACAATACGTTATCCAGGCCCCTAATCTCGACAAACTTAAAGAAGTTCTGCCTCCTTTCATTGCAGAACTTCAGCAAAGTGATAAATTCCAGTTTTTTGACCTGAATCTTAAATTCAATAAACCTGAGTTAAGAATTGACATCAACAGGGAAAAAGCCCGCATTCTTGGTGTCTCTGTTATTGATATTGCCCAAACATTGCAGTTTGCATTAAGTGGACAACGGTTCGGCTATTTTATTATGAATGGCAAACAATACCAGATCATAGGGCAGTTATCAAAGCCATACAGAGCTGAACCTCTTGATCTCAGGTCAATAAAAGTGAGGAATTCACGTGGTGAAATGATACAGCTTGATAATCTTGTAACAGTTAGTGAAGGTATCAATCCTCCTCAGCTATACAGGTATAATCGTTTCGTTTCAGCCACTTTTTCAGCAAATCCAGCGAAAGGTCAAACCATTGGTGATGGAATTAATGAGATGGATAGAATTGCTTCAAAAGTGCTTGATGAATCATATTCTACCGCACTTGCTGGCGCATCAAAGGATTTTGCTGAAAGTGCATCAAGCCTCTTGTTTGCCTTTGTTCTGGCAATTGTGCTCATCTACCTGGTGCTTTCTGCCCAGTTTGAGAGCTTTAAGGATCCATTGATTATCATGTTCACTGTTCCGTTGGCACTTGCGGGTGCGGTGCTTACCCTATGGTATTTTGGCCAAACCCTTAATATCTTTAGTCAGATTGGTATAATAATGTTGGTGGGATTGGTCACTAAAAACGGAATTTTGATTGTTGAGTTTGCCAACCAGCGTAAGGATAATGGATTACCAAAGTCACAAGCCATCAGAGAAGCTTCTGCAAGCAGGTTCAGACCTATATTAATGACCAGCTTATCAACAATATTGGGTGCATTACCTATAGCCCTGGCTCTGGGTGCCGGATCTGAAAGCCGCGTTTCAATGGGTATTGCCATTATTGGCGGCCTCACTCTGTCAACAGTGCTTACACTTTATGTAATCCCCGCTATGTATGATTACCTCTCAAGCAGCAAAGGACATATAGCTCATGAGGAAGTAATGGCAGCTGAAAAGGAAGTTGAAAATCATAGCAGAGGAAGCCAAGAGTAAGCAATGACATTGTTGGCAATGATTTTATTATAGAAATAACACATACCGCATTATTAAATTTTGACAATAGCGTTAATCAAGATATATAAGGATTATGGAATTATTAAACAGATTAGTGTGTAAATCAGGAATCCCTATTTTTCTTTGGAAGTCATCGATCTTCTTCTATTTAACTTTATCCGTTTCAATGCCGGCTAAAGCGCAGTTTTTATCAGCTGAACAAGCTGTTGCCATAGCACTTGAGAACAATTACCAAATCAGGCTCTCAATGCTTAATGAAAGAATTCTGGAGAATAACAGGAACCTGGGCGTTGCAGAGTTCTTTCCTGATATAAGTGCCGATGCCGCTACCAACAATAGTATTACAAATACCAGGCAGGAATACCTCAGTGGACAAATCAATGAAAAGAACAATGCCAAATCTTCTTCCTTAAATGCAGGTATTGGTCTCGACTGGACACTTTTTGACGGTTTTAGGATGTTTGCTGGATATGATATCCTGAAACAACAACTTGAATCGGGACAATTGCAAACGCGACTTGAAGTTGAAAATACAGTAGCTGAAGTATTGAGTCTTTATTACAATATTGTTGAGCTTAGGCAGAAAACAAGTATGCTGGAAGAGTCTGTGGCTTTGGGGCGTTCAAGAGTGGATATTGCTGAAAACAAACTGACTATAGGTGCCGGTTCGCGCCTGGAATTGCTGCAGGCAAGGGTAGATATGAATGCTGATATCTCAGAATTGGTCAATCTTAACGATCTTATTACAGAATCAACCATTAGCATGAACCTGCTCCTGGCAAGAGACGCAAACACTATGTTTACTGTGGAAGACACAGTTGTGCTGAGTAAGTTGCCTGAATATTCTGTCCTGAAGCAAAGAATGGAACAAACAAATACGAATCTGCTGCTCAATAGTAATGACCTGGAACTACTTGAGATGAATCTCAGGCTAATCAAGGGCAAGCGATATCCTGAAATTGGGTTTAACATGGCTTATAATTATAACACTCAGGAAAGTGAATCAGGATTTGTAAAAACCGGAAGATCTGATGGGTTAAATTACGGTTTAACGGCAAGGTTGCCAATATTTGAAGGGCTTGTGCAGAGTCGAGAAAGAAAAAATGTACGCATTAGTATTGAAAGTGCCCAGCTTAAACGTGATAATATCATTGCCCAGCTGAATGCCGAGCTTTTATCAACCTTTAGTGTTTATAATAATAAGCTGTCGACTATTGAACTTGAAAGAGAAAATCTCCAAACAGCTTATACAAACTTTGATATAGCAAATGAGCGGTATCGCCTTGGCGAACTCTCAGGGATTGAAATACGGGAAGCACAACAAAATTTATTATTTGCTCAAGATCGGCTTATCAGCCTGATTTACCAGGCAAGAATGCTTGAAATTAAACTTTTGCAATTAAGTGGAGATATCATACCCGGAGGTCAATGATTACTTCTTTTTAAGCTGATTGTAAAGAATATCATAAGAATAGCGGCGATCAATGCCGTTGCGGCGCCAAAATAAAAAGGCACACTTGAGTTTACCTTGTCATATAGTATACCTGCAATAACACTGGCAGGCAAAAGGGTAATTCCCAACAGTGCATTGTATATGCCCATGCCGGTACCCTGTTTATTCGTGTCAATGTTATCAGCAATGAAGGCCTTTTGGATTCCATCAGTTGTGGCAGTATACAATCCGTATAGAGCAAATAATGCAACAATAGCCATAATGCTTGAAGTGACTCCAAAACCAAAATATACAACGGCATAGATTAAATAACCGAAAATCAGGATTTTTTCCTTGCCAATTTTATCAGAAAGGGCTCCTATAGGTATAGACAGAAAAACTGAGACTATACTGGTTACAAGGTAAACAAGCGGAATAAATGCAACTTTTACACCTACTTCATTGGCCTTTACAAGCAGTAGTGCATCAGTTGAATTGCCAAGTGTGAAAATAAATACAATGGTTAAAAACAAATAGTACTTTTTAGGAAAATCACTGAAATGAAACTTTTTAAAAAGATTATCCTTGTTCTTTTTTGCCTCCTTAATGCCAAAAACCAAAACCAGAATGCCTAAAATGGAGGGCACACCCGCAAAAAGAAATATCATTCGAAAATCGCCCGGAAAGATGGATAATAATGCAAAAGCAGCCAGCGGACCAATAATTGCCCCACTGTTATCCATAGCCTTATGCAAGCCGAAACTCTTGCCGGTTTCACCGTTGGTTACAGAGCCGGCTACCAGACTATCGCGGGGCGCTGTCCTTATTCCCTTGCCGGTTCGTTCAAAAAACCTAAGGTATAAAACCTGCAGTGGTGTGGCAACAAACGCATATAGCGGCATTATAAGTGCTGATAATCCATAACCAATAAAAAGAAAGGGCTTGTTTTTGCCAATTTTGTCGCTCCAAAATCCTGAAAGTGTCTTTACAAGGGCTGAAGTGCTTTCTGCAATGCCTTCAATGAGCGATAAACTTGTTTTTGAAGCCCCGATTGAGAGAAGGAATAGAGGCATAACTGAATAGACCATCTTGGAAGATGTATCAGTTAAAAAACTCACTACACCCGTAAAAAATATATTCCGGTGAAATCCGAAATACCTTTTTTCAGTCGGCTTGTGAGTATTGGTAATTATATTTTTCACTACTGTTGTTGTAATAATTTTCAATTGACAATCCTTGCCAATAGCAATGTTAAAATGCTTCAGTGAACCGACCGACAAAGTTAAATTTAAAAGGATGTATAAAGTGCAGGAAAAGTTGTAATTTTGCCTTTTGAAAAATGAATTAAAAAAAAGTTTACAGGTACTTGTGCAATAAAGAAAATTATACTATTTTTGCAGCCCGTTAGAAAAGTACCAAATAAGAATTAAGGATATGTACCTAAACTCAGAAGTAAAGAAGACAATATTTACCGAGAACGGCAAAAACGCCAATGATACCGGTTCACCTGAAAGCCAGGTTGCACTTTTTACCCACAGGATTCAGCATCTTACCGAGCATCTCAAGGTTTACAAAAACGACCATGCTACTGAAAGAGCTTTAGTTATGCTTGTAGGTAAACGCAGGAGTCTTCTTGCATATCTAAAGAAAAAAGATATTGAGCGTTACAGGGAGATCATCAAGAAATTAAATATCAGGAAGTAGTACTTCCACGTAATTATATAATAAAGAGGCAATTAAACAGGTTGCCTCTTTTTGTTGTCTTAAGAGGCAATTATTTTTTTGCTTTATAATACCAATCTGTTTTAAGAGTATTTTTGTGACCATTAAACCCCAATATACCCTATAATACCACAATTGCCTCTACAATTTACATGAATATGCAAGGAATAGTAAAAACATTTGACATCGGAGATGGAAGGACTGTCTCTATTGAAACCGGTAAGTTAGCCAAACAGGCTGACGGCTCTGTTGTTGTACGTATGGGTGATACCATGTTGTTAGCAACTGTAGTGGCACGCACTGAAGCTGCTGAAAACGTTGATTTTATGCCTCTTACGGTTGAGTACCGTGAGAAATATGCCTCTTCCGGCCGTTTCCCCGGAGGATTCTTTAAAAGAGAAGCCAGACCTTCAGATTATGAAATACTTATTGCCCGCTTGGTTGACAGGGCTCTACGCCCACTATTTCCTGACAATTTTCATGCTGAAACCCAGGTAATCATTACCCTTATTTCTTTAGATGCTGAGGTATTGCCGGATGCATTGGCCGGTTTGGCCGCATCAGCTGCTCTGGCAGTTAGCAATATCCCTTTCAACGGTCCGATTTCTGAAGTGCGCGTTGCAAGGATTAATGGTCAGTTCATGATCAACCCACCCTCTTCATTATTGGCTGATGCCGATATAGATGTGATGGTTGCAGCTTCCATTGACAATATTATGATGGTGGAAGGTGAACTCAAGGAAGCTTCTGAGGCTGATATTATTGATGCTTTGAAGATAGCCCATGACGCCATCAAAATTCAATGCAAGGCCCAGTTGGAACTTGCCGGAATGGTTGCCGGATCTTCACCAAAACGTGAGTATAACCATGAAACAAATGACGAAGAGCTTCGTGCTCGCCTTCACGATTTCTGTTATGATAAAGTGGTTGCTGTTGCCAGCAATCCAACCGGAAAGCATGAACGTACCGAGGCTTTTGAAGCAATACTAAAGGAATTTGTTGCTACTTTATCTGAAGAAGAAGCTAAAGAAAAGGAATTCATGATTAAGCGTTATTATCATGACGTTGAAAAAGAGGGCGTGCGTAATGTTGTTCTTGATAAAAGACAGCGTCTGGACGGCCGTAAGCTTGATCAGATTCGCCCCATTTGGTGTGAGGTTGATTATTTGCCTGCAGTTCATGGCTCTGCAATTTTTACCCGTGGTGAAACACAGTCTTTGACAACTGTTACCCTCGGTACAAAACTCGATGAGCAGATAATTGACGGAGCAGTTATTGATGGCAAGGTTAATTTTATTTTGCATTATAACTTCCCGCCATTTTCAACCGGCGAAGTAAAACGCATTATGGGTACCAGCCGTCGTGAAATAGGTCATGGTAATCTTGCATTGCGTGCTCTGAAACCTATGATTCCCGGTCCTGAAATCAATCCGTATACTATTCGTGTTGTTTCTGATATTCTTGAATCAAACGGTTCATCATCAATGGCAACGGTTTGCGCCGGTACCATGGCCCTTATGGATGCAGGTGTTAAACTCATCAAACCTGTTTCAGGTATTGCAATGGGATTAATTGCCGATACCAAAACAAACCGCTATGCTGTATTGAGTGATATCCTTGGTGATGAAGACCACCTTGGTGATATGGACTTTAAAGTTACCGGTACCCGTGATGGAATCACTGCCTGTCAGATGGACATTAAGGTTGATGGTCTATCATACGATGTATTGGCCCAGGCATTGGAGCAGGCACGTGCCGGCAGAATGCATATTCTTGGTGAGATGGAAAAAGCTATTTCAACTCCACGCGAAGATTATAAGCCACATGTACCTCGCATTGTGAAGATGACTATTCCTAAAGAATTCATAGGGGCAGTTATTGGCCCTGGTGGTAAGGTTATTCAGGAAATGCAGCGTGAAACCGGTTCAACTATTGTTATTGAGGAAGTTGGCGAATTTGGTATTATTGATATCGTCTCAAATAACAAGGAGTCTATTACCGCAGTTATGGATAAAATTAAACGTATTGTTGCCATACCTGAGATAGGAACTGTATATCATGGGACGGTAAAAAATATTACAACTTTTGGAGCTTTTGTAGAAATACTCCCCGGCAAGGATGGTTTGCTGCATATATCAGAGATTGAACATAAGCGACTAAAGGACGTTGAAAGCGTATTGAAGGTTGGTGATGAGATTGATGTAAAACTTATTGAAATTGACAGCAAAACCGGAAAATTGAAGTTGTCACGCAAAGTTTTATTACCCAAACCCGAACAAGAAAATAATTAAAATAATTCATTAGCAGTTAGCTGCCTAATAAAATTAGGAATAAATGAGGCAATTAAAGATTACTAAACAGGTTACTAACCGGGAAACCGCTTCGTTAGACAAGTACCTGCAGGAAATCGGAAAGGTAGAGTTGATCACGGCAGATGAAGAGGTTGCCCTTGCGCAAAAAATAAAGCAGGGCGACCGTAATGCACTTGAAAAACTAACTAAAGCTAATCTCCGTTTCGTGGTTTCTGTTTCAAAGCAATACCAAAACCAGGGATTAAGTTTGCCCGATTTGATTAATGAAGGAAATCTTGGTCTGATTAAAGCAGCCCAACGATTTGATGAAACAAGAGGATTTAAATTTATTTCGTATGCTGTTTGGTGGATCCGTCAGTCGATTCTCCAGGCTCTGGCCGAACAATCACGAATTGTCCGTCTCCCTCTAAATAAAATTGGCTCTATTAATAAAATCAATAAAGCCTATGCCAAGCTGGAGCAGGAATACGAACGTGAACCCAATTATGATGAAATAGCAGGATTACTTGAAATCAGTGAGAATGAGGTAAAAGAATCCATGCGTAACTCAGGTCGCCATGTTTCTATGGATGCACCACTGGTTCAGGATGAAGACAATAACATGTACGACGTTCTTCGCAGTGACGATAGTCCTACGCCTGAAACTGAACTTTTGTATGAATCTCTGCGTAAAGAAATTGAACGCGCTGTTTCAACCCTAACCTGCCGTGAAGCCGATGTAATTCGCCTTTACTTTGGCTTAGGTGGTGAACATCCACTTACACTGGAAGAAATTGGTGAACGCTTTGATTTAACCCGCGAACGAGTTCGTCAGATTAAGGAAAAAGCCATCAGACGACTGAAACATACTTCGCGAAGTAAAATCTTGAAAACTTATCTGGGATAAGAGAGAAACCGGCAATTTAGCCGGTTTTTTTTATGCATTAGGGCTGATTAGAATTAATACTGTATACTTGAATTTTAAAGTCTCATTTATTTTGTTGCAAGCTACCTTTTCCCTGATTAAATAACGCAATATAAATATTCATTAACTTCGCAGAAAATAAATAGTATGAGTCAACATTTGATTGCTCCTTCACTTTTATCAGCTGATTTTGCCAACCTGGGCAAGGATATAAGCATGGTTAATGACAGTGAGGCCGATTGGTTTCATGTAGATGTGATGGACGGTGAGTTTGTTCCGAACATTTCATTTGGAATGCCTGTTATAAAAGCCATAAGCAAACATGCGGTTAAACCGCTGGATGTTCACCTGATGATTGTTAAACCGGAGCGTTACTTTGAAGCCTTCAGAGATTGTGGAGCCAATATATTGAGTGTGCATCTTGAAGCAGTGACTCATTTACACCGGGCAGTTCAGCAAATACATTCGTTGGGCATGAAAGCAGGGGTGGTTTTAAACCCTCATTCGCAGGTGAATCTGTTGGAAGATATAATCACTGAAGTTGACCTCGTACTTCTTATGTCAGTCAATCCCGGTTTCGGTGGCCAAGCATTTATTGAACAGACCTACGACCGGATTATTAGGTTACGTAATCTCATTAATGCCAAAAAATCAAAAGCCCTCATAGAAATTGACGGAGGGGTTGACCTTGTCAATGCACCAAAGCTGATTAATGCCGGCGCTAATGTTTTGGTTGCCGGCAATACTGTCTTTGGTTCTGATGATCCTAAAAAGACCATTCATCTGTTAAAGAACGTCCATTAAGGATTTAGAGGCCATTTTTAGATTCGGGTTGTTGATTAATTTCAAAGTGTCTATCTAACTATTTAAATATTAAGAAAATGAATAATGTACTAAAAGGCTTAGAGCCCGCACGCGTTTATCACTATTTTGAAGAAATATGCCAGATACCGCGGCCATCAAAGAAGGAAGAGAAGATTGCTGCCTACCTCATGGATTTCGGTAAACAGCATAACCTTGATACAATGATGGATAAAACAGGTAATGTTATTATACGTAAGCCTGCTACCAAAGGAATGGAAAATAGAAAGTCAGTTGTCCTTCAAAGCCATATTGACATGGTTTGTGAGAAGAACAGCGACGTTGAGCATAATTTTGATACAGATGCAATTCAACCTTACATTGATGGTGAATGGATTAAGGCAAAAGGAACTACATTAGGCGCTGATGACGGTATTGGCATTGCCGCTCAGCTTGCCATTCTTGAGGCTACTGATATTGCACATGGACCCATTGAATGTTTGTTTACAGTTGATGAAGAAACCGGATTGACCGGAGCCTTCGGATTAGATTCGGGTATCCTTAAAAGCACTATATTGCTTAACCTTGATTCAGAAGATGAAGGTGAAATCTTTATTGGATGTGCCGGTGGAAAAGATACGGTAATTACACTGCCATGCACTTTTGAAAAGAATACGTTGCAAACAGAAGGATTCCTGGTTAAAGTGAGTGGCCTGAAAGGCGGACATTCAGGCGATGATATCAATAAAGGGCTTGGAAATGCAAACAAAATCCTGAACAGACTTCTTTGGATTTCAGCTAAAGAATTTGGACTGAGACTGTCAAATTTCAATGCTGGTAATTTACGTAATGCAATTGCACGTGAAGGTACTGCAGTAGTTGCTATACCGACAGGTAAAAAGAAGGAATTCAGTTCTTTTGTTAAGGAATACAACAATACTCTTAGAGCTGAATATAAAATTACTGAACCTGACCTGCGTATTGGATCAAGTGAAACAGAGAATCCAGTGCAATTAATGGATGAGAAAACTCAATATACCTTGCTTAACTCATTATATGCTTGTCCACACGGAGTGATTGCCATGTCGGCTAGCATTCCTAATTTTGTTGAGACTTCAACAAATCTTGCCTCTGTCAGAACAAAGGAAACCACTATTGAAATAACCACAAGTCAGCGTAGTTCAGTTGAATCAGCCAAACATGATGCGGCTAATATGGTGGTTTCAGTTTTCAATTTGGCAGGTGGTAAATCAGTTCATTCTGACGGTTATCCCGGTTGGACTCCTAATCCGGATTCTGAAATTCTGGAAATATCAAAAGCTGCCTACGAACGTCTTTATGGTAAATCGCCCAAGGTATTGGCTATTCACGCAGGACTTGAATGTGGCCTTATTGGAGAAAAGTATCCGAAGATGGATATGATTTCCTATGGTCCTACCCTTAGAGGAGTTCATTCACCCGATGAAAGACTTAATATTGAAACAACTAAGAAATTTTGGGATTTTACTCTTGAGATATTAAAGAATATACCTGAAGATAGGGCAATTGCCTAAAACACCGTTTCAAAATCATAAAATATTAAAGCCGGCGTAAATACCGGCTTTTTTTTATATTTGTATGCACTCTAAGTTATAGATATGTATTTCAGATTCTCAACATTAACGGTTTTTTGTTTCCTGCTCACAATCACCATTGGCAAATCACAAGTTTTTAATCAGGCAAAGTTGTTTAATATGCTGCCGGCAATTCCGGCCAATCTCTCCAGTGCCACCTATGAAGAGGAATCGGCCTTTAGAGCCAAATCGGATTCCATTTATAACCTGCTGGTCGACTATGAAGAGAAATATAAGAGGATAAGAAGTTCAGATGATGAAACAAATAGTGAGAAAATCATGGAGTATTATGATATAAGAGACAGAATAATGGATTTACACTCCATTCAGCGAAACAAGTATTATGATCTGTACCCCTTATATTCAGATCTGGATTCTGAGTTGGCAGAGAAAAATAGCTTTCTGCAAGAGTCTCTTGACCAGATAAGCTATTCAAACAATGATGGTGGTGGCTCAGCAAACGGATTAAGAGAGCAGATTTATACAAATAAAATAGAGTACAGCGAAAAGAAAGTTGCCATCTTTCTTCAATTCCTGAGAGAATACCGTGCTGAATTGGATGCTATTGCAGAATTGGCAAATAAATCAGAAGAAATACCTCTGCCCGATCATTTGAATAAGAATACCTCCTATGTTCTGCTGAATGTAAAAAGTTATATGAACTATCTATCTGAAGTATATCAGTTTAATGTCGGGGTATCTGGTGATGATAACAAAACGGAATAGAATTGGCACCCCTGATTGGTTTGTCATGTAGTACTCTGCAATTCAAAAAATACCTCACCGGGAGGATGTCGAATGCTAAATAGTAGTTTCTTTCTTACTTCCTTTCCATAATTTTTCTGAATGTTTACCCAATTGAGATATGGGAATAGCCATATTATAGGCCAATAATAATAAGTTTGAGTTACAATGTCTACTGCTTTCAGGTTAAACTTGCTAATTTTACCGAATTATAGCTCACTGAACATACCATAATAATGAAATCATGAATAAACTATTGAGAATTTTGATCTTTATGCTGGTGCCAGTAATTCTATCGGCACAGAATACTGATACTGAGAAAATGAAGTGGTTTGAAGGCGCCCGATTTGGTATTTTTATCCATTGGGGAATTTATGCTGTTGATGGAGTTTCTGAATCATGGTCCTTTCATAACAGCAGGATTTCACATGAAGACTACATGAAACAGATTGAGCGGTTCACAGCTTCAAAATATGATCCGGCAGAATGGGTTAAACTGATTAAGGAAAGCGGTGCCAGATATGCTGTAATTACGTCTAAACATCATGATGGAGTGGCATTATGGAATACAGGCATGAACAACCTGAGCATTCCCCTGAAATCGCCGGCAGAAATGGATGTGCTGACTCCTTTCGTCATGGAGTTGAGAAAAGCAGGCTTGAAAACAGGATTATATTATTCATTGATCGACTGGACTGATCCTGATTATCCGGGTTTTCTTAGAGAGAAGAATAAGTATGTTCTGGCTGATCACCCTGAGAAATGGGCTAAATTCCTTATTTTTTGTCATGGACAAATAGGGGAGTTGGTAAGAGAATTCAATCCCGACCTATGGTGGTTTGATGGCGATTGGGAGCATACGGCTGACGAGTGGCGAGCTCCTGAAATCAGAAAAACCATACTCGAAAATAATCCAAAAGCTATTATTAATGGTCGACTGGCTGGGTATGGAGATTATGATACACCAGAGCAGAATATACCTATTCACATAACTCCTCACAAAGCTTGGGAATTGTGTCTTACCATGAACAGAAGCTGGGGCTATCAACCCAAAGATACAGTATATAAAACCCCTGAAGAGTTAATAACCATACTCTCGGAAGTTACCGGTAAAGGTGGTAACCTGTTGCTTAGTATTGGTCCACGTGAAGATGGAACTATTCCTGAAGAGCAAGTCAACATCCTGAAGGAAATGGGTAAATGGACCTCCAAACACAATGAAGCAATATTCAATACACAGGCTGGCATACCTGATGGTCACTTCCATGGCGCTACTTCTTTATCACAGGATTCAACCGTGTTGTATCTTTTTACTGACGATAGAAGTGATATTTTTATAAAAGGCCTTACCAGTAAGATCAGGAAAGCTACCGTTTTAGGGACTAATTATGAGTTGGCGGTCAAACAGGTTGGCAAGATATCTTGGAGCCCAGTACCGGGTCTGATATTTATGGATGTACCCGCCAATATGCAGGATCAGTACCTGACAGTTGTGAAGCTTGAGTTGGAAGGTCCGGTAAAGTTATATCGAGGCAAAGGAGGTTTCGAATAAAATTGACGCTTTACGGCAGTGAAAGATATTGTTAGATAACGTTACCATGAAAATAAAACTCTTGATAACCATATTTGCTTTAATAGCAATTCGAACTACAGCCAACGACTTTATAATCGTTAAAGATGCCAGGCCTGTTGCTGTTATTAGGCCTGTTGGTAATGATTCAGTAATGAAAGTTGCCAACCTTTTTAATCAGTACATTGCTGAAATTACGGGCGTAGAATTGCAGATGAAGCATTTAAAAGGAGGTTATCAGATAAGATTTGAAATTGTTTCACCTGAAATTCTATCATCATATCATCCGGGCACTTACATTAAAAACAAGGATGTCATAAAAGATGCATTCAGTATTGTGGAGATGCACGGATTCATGTCTTTCTCTGCAACAACTCTCAAAGGGCTTGAGAATGCCGTGCACAGTTTCATGGAGAAATATGCAGGAGTGCGGCATTATGCACATGATGCTGTAATTATACCAAAGCTCATCACCTTTACAGTTCCGGCAATTAATTGGTTAGAGGTTCCGGCATTTTCATTTAGGACTCCATATTACTACGAAGCTACCTTTCAGAATTATATTGACTTCCATAAACTCTCGGCCTCACCTAAAGATACAGATAAACCTTCCTGGCCTGTATCAAGCGAATGGGGGCTCTGGGTACATACCATGCATAGGCTGTTGCCGCCTGAACAATGGTTTGAGAAACATCCTGAGTACTTTGCACTTCGAAACGGCATCAGGATGACTGATCAGGCTTGTTTAAGCAACCCAGAGGTACTGGAAATCGTTTGCCGGAATCTGCAAGATGAAATTATGGCCAATCCCGAAGCAAAATATTGGTCAGTAAGTCAGATGGATAACTTCAATTACTGTGAATGCGACAAATGCAGAGCCATTGATTCTATAGAGGGATCTCCATCTGGGACAGTAATCCGATTCACTAATGAGATTGCCCGTCGATTTCCTGATAAGGTTATTTCTACATTGGCATACCAATATACACGTAAAGCACCTAAAATTACCAAACCATTGCCTAATGTTAATATTATGCTCTGCACCATTGAATGCAACCGTAATGTTCCAATCGGGAATGACAACTTGCCGGGGAGCTTCTACTACGATCTGAAATCATGGTCAGCGTTGACAAGCAACATATTAGTTTGGGATTATGTAATCAATTTCTCTCATTTGCTGGCGCCATTCCCCAATTTCCATGTGCTGGCTCCTAATTTACAACTGTTTAAAAGGTTTGGTGTTGAAATGATATTTGAACAAGGCCTCAGAGGATGCCGTTCAGGAGAGTTTAATGAACTCAGGTGTTACATGCTCACCAAATTAATGTGGAATCCTGATATTGATGTTGATAGCTTGATGAATGATTTCATCAAAGGATATTATGGAGATAAGGCAAGCTACTATGTTAAGGAGTACATTGCCAGAATGACAAATAACCTTGAAAAATCGGACAGGGCGTTGACACTGTATGAACCACCGTTCACACATTCAGAAGGATTTATGTCGCCTGAAAATCTGGAAGGCTACTATGCCCTTTTAGAAGAAGCCGGTAATTTATGTAATGACGACAGCGTAGCTGTGCATCGTATTGAAATGATAAAGCAGTCTTTAAGATATGCGAAACTGGAGGTAGCCAAATCCCTTCCATTTACTGATCACTGGATATTTGAAAAAGAAGGAGATCACATGCTGAAGCAGGAATACTATTTTATGTTGGATGAATTAGTCAGTAGGGCTGAAGAGTATGGACCGGAGCTTTTCCATGAAATTAGTATCAAGCCTGAAGAATATCGAAAAATTATGAGTGATTATTTTGCAAACGGTATTGTAAGGCATAAAGCTATAGGGGCAGAAGTATCCTATGAGACTGAGCCAAATTCACCTTATTTGGCAAATGGCAGCAAGAGCCTGACCGATGGTGTTAAAGGTACAATGACTTACCAGATGCTTTGGCAAGGCTGGTGGGGCAAGGACCTTGAAGTGATCATCGACTTAAGGGACCTTATGCAAGTAAGTTCAGTCAAGGTAGGTTATCTTGATGACAATCAAAGCTGGATAATGGCACCCCGCGCAGTGAATGTATGGATTTCAGATGATGCAAGTACATACCGGTTATCTGGAAGCGCTCAAAACAAAGCTGCAGGCCTGAAGCTGAATAAAGACCGTTCAGCACTTGTTGTTGAGTTGGGAAATGATGCCAAAGCCCGTTATATAAAAGTGAAAGTTGAAAACATAGGGAAACTTCCCTTATGGCGCGGAGTAGAAGGCGATGCCTGGTTATTTGTTGATGAGATAGAAGTTTATTGATTAAATCAATCAACGGCCGAACAACATACCCATCCTAATAATAGGATTTGAGTAAGGCGACATGGCATCCTCAGTTAGATTCCACAGAGCCATTACATAAAAATAGGAGTTATCAGAAATACGTTGTCTTAAACCTCCACCCAGCAACAGGCTGTTAATGTATGTATGGGTGGCATTGCGCATCATAGTACCACCTGAATAGTAAATGTCATCATAATCATAGCGAAGCCGCTCGAACTCACCATGTAAGAAGATGTTATCCAGTATATGGTAACGAGTATATATGCTGGCACCGAAAATATTGCTCTTCAGATCAAACTTCTGACCTGTGGTCTGATCGAAGTAGAAATCCTTGTACTTGTAATACTTATAAGTAGCACCAATACCTGCTTCCAGTTTTGGAGTTATCCTATAGCCAACCACAGGTGAAATATCAATGAGAGTAAGAGTCCCAAACTGCAATCCAAGCCCGCCGCCAAAAATCAGTCTGTCGGAGAACTTAGGACTCATTTCGGGCGCATCATCCTGAGAAATACCAATTAAGGCTATCAATAGAAGCAAAAATGTAAGACAGATTGACCTTTTCATAAATTTCATCTTTAATATATCCCTTAAAGAAACAGTATAAATGCAAAGTTAGTCACTAAAAGGTAAAATAACTCATCTATTGATGACTTAATATAACCTGAACACGAAGTACTGATTCTTCAGGGAAAAGGATTTAAATAATTAGAAGACAATAAAAATGGGAAAAAGGACAAGGAAATAAAAGATTTTGACGATTAGCATAGGGAATCAGGCCGGTTTATCTGTTATAATTATTAGATGATAAAAAATAATAGGGAGCTATATTATTGAATACCAGAGAATGAGAGGAGGAAGAGAAAAATAATCGATTTTTTTTTCAAAAAACGTTTGGAGATAAGACAAAAGGGTGTACTTTTGCAGTCCCAATTCACGCAGTAAACAGCGACAGGAAAGGGGAGTTCATTGAGGAAATCGTTGCGGGCAAATAAAATTTAAAAAAAGTTTTAGATTTTGTTGCAGGAAAGAAAAAAGTATTTAATTTTGCAGCCCCAAACGATAGTAAAACACTTGATGAAGGGAACGCCTCGCAGGGGGCGGAAAAAAAAAAGAGAATGAGGGCCTGATCAAAGGAGAGGGCGACAGAAGATAAAAGTTCTTTGAACTATTGAAGCAATAAAAACAAATAAGCAGCAATGCGTTATTGTATGTGAATACGATAACGAGAGTACATCTTAGAGAACATTTAAATTTTTCATTACAATGGAGAGTTTGATCCTGGCTCAGGATGAACGCTAGCGGCAGGCTTAATACATGCAAGTCGAACGGGATTCAGATTAGCAATAATTTGATGAGAGTGGCGCACGGGTGCGTAACACGTATGCAACCTACCTTTAACTGGTGAATAGCCCCGGGAAATCGGGATTAATACACCATAACATTACTAAAAGGCATCTTTTGGCAATTAAAGAACTTCGGTTAGAGATGGGCTCGCGTGACATTAGCTAGTTGGTGGGGTAACGGCCCACCAAGGCGACGATGTCTAGGGGCTCTGAGAGGAGAATCCCCCACACTGGTACTGAGACACGGACCAGACTCCTACGGGAGGCAGCAGTAAGGAATATTGGTCAATGGGCG
>CALCQV010000016.1 GCA_937894795.1 uncultured Bacteroidales bacterium | reverse complement strand
AATTGTTGCAACAATTACATCAATCTCTTCCATCAAAAACTTGTCCTGATTCATCACCCTTGTTTGCGAGTCCAGTCCTGCATGATAAGGCAGAGCTTTGATACCATTAACCTGAAGGGTTTCAGCGAGTTCTTCCACTTTTTTGCGGCTAAGGCAATATACAATTCCTGATTTACCCGGCTGTGACTTAATATATTTGATTATATCCTTTATGGCATCTTCACCTTTAGGGCGAACTTCATAATATAGATTGGGGCGATTGAACGAAGAGATGAAAAGATTTGCATCCTGCATGTTCAGATTCTTCTGAATGTCCTGCTGTACCTTGGGTGTTGCAGTTGCTGTAAGTGCTATAATAGGAACCCTTTTACCAATTGATTCAATAATAGGACGCAGACGCCTATATTCCGGCCTGAAATCATGCCCCCACTCTGATATACAATGTGCTTCATCTATTGCGAAAAAAGAGATGTCAATTTCCTTGAAAAACTGAACATTTTCCTCCTTTGTCAATGACTCAGGAGCAACATACAATAACTTGGTTTTACCGCTCAGCAAATCCTTCCTTACTTCTGCAATTTCCATCTTACCAAGAGAAGAATTCAGTACATGGGCAATACCTTTTTCAGCTCCAAAGTTGCGTATTGCATCTACCTGATTTTTCATCAGCGCTATCAATGGTGAGATGATGATAGCAGTCCCCTTGTTAATCAGGGCAGGCAACTGGTAGCACATTGATTTACCTCCGCCAGTTGGCATAATTACGAAGGTATCGTGCCCATCAAGTAAGCTCTGTATTATAGCCTCCTGGTTTCCTTTGAAGGAATCAAAGCCAAATATTTTCTTTAATAGCTCATTTAACGAAGTGTTTTCTATCTTTTTACTCATCACAGTCGGTTAAATATAGTATATCGATAAATCCTCGTTACAAGGATTATTGACATCGCATCTCATTTAAAACAAATTTAATCTATTCCGAGCAATTTTCCATTTTTTTTTAAAGGAAAAAGTGGTTATTTTAAAAACAAAATAATCTGCTCTACGACTAAAATTTGCTATGTTTAACAACAAAAAAAATCTCGGCCTTTAATAAGGCTGAAAAAAAAATAAAAGCATTGTGTAACTTTTGCCTTGTCTGAGTTAATAAATATGCATTGTTAGTTTTCCCGTTTACACTATTTTTTTCTACAAGACGGCAAAAGGAGTGCAAATTTGGTAAATTTTTCAATGTAATACACAACTAATTTTCAAATAGTTTGCCCATATTATAACCTTCTGTATTTTCATTGGTGAAAAGCAGTTTCGCTTTTATAGTTGTATATTTGCACGGTTTTAAAGCAGCATATGTTGAAAACATCAGAAGAAATAAGAAACATTGCCTTACGCACAATCAGGGAAGAAGCCACAGCTATTAGTCAATTAAGCAATTATCTCACCAAAGATTTTGAAGACTGTGTAAAACTTATACTCAATTCTCAGGGCAGAGTTATTGTAACAGGCATTGGTAAAAGTGCCAATATTGCATCCAAGCTGGTTAGCACGCTTAATAGCACGGGTACTCCTTCTATCTTTATGCATGCCGCCGACGCTATTCACGGTGATCTGGGTATGATAAGAAATGAAGATATTGTGATATGCCTTTCGAAAAGTGGCGATACCCCTGAAATAAAAGTGCTGATTCCCCTTATTAAGACTATGGGGAATAAAATAATTGCCTTCACGGGGAATGCTGATTCTTTTCTATCGCATAATGCTGATTACTTCCTGAATACCACGGTTCAACGTGAAGCCTGCCCTAACAACCTGGCTCCTACTGCCAGTACAACTGCCCAACTAGTAATGGGTGATGCCCTGGCTGTTGCTTTGCTGGAATGCCGTGGCTTTACTCGTGAAGATTTTGCTAAATATCATCCGGGTGGTGCCTTGGGTAAACGACTTTACCTCCGTGTCTCTGACCTGTATAAGAATAATGAAAAGCCTGAAGTTCAGGTAGATGACGATATGCGTTCCGTAATCCTTGAAATTTCTTCAAAAAGACTGGGCGCCACTGCCGTTCTGAAGGGGGCGCTTCTGGTTGGCATCATCACTGATGGCGATATCAGGAGAATGTTGCATCGTGAAATACCGTTCCAGGACCTTAAAGCCGGTGATATAATGACACGTGATCCCCTTACGATAGATGCTGATATTCTGGTGGCAGATGCATTGGATGTTATGCGTAAAAATAATATCACTCAAATGCTCGTTATGGATGATAATATTTATGCCGGCGTTTTACATCTGCACGATATCCTGAAAGAGGGAATTATTTAATAAAGTTTATTCAGAACTACTATTATGGGCAAAAAACTTGAAGAATTCAATGACTATCGTGAACGCATGAATACCAGGCTATTGACAGCTGAAAACAATAAGATTTTAAAAAGAATTTATAGTATTGATACATTGACTTATGAAGAGGGTGCCCTGTTAGCTAAAACCAAGGAAATGCTAGGCCTGGTGTCTTCTATGGTATTAAGATGTGATGACTGTATCAAATATCATCTGATAAAATGTCATGAAACCGGAGTCACCGAAGCTGAACTTATGGAAATCATAGGCATAGCAAACCTGGTAGGTGGTACAATAGTCATTCCGCATACCCGTAGAGCCATAGAATTTTGGGATGACTTAAAAGCAGTCTAAACGAATCAAGCAGCAAAGAATGATACTCAGAACTGAAAATCTGGTTAAGAAATATCGCCAACGAACTGTTGTCAACAATGTCTCCGTTCAGGTTGAACAGGGTGAAATTGTTGGTCTTTTAGGCCCTAATGGTGCCGGGAAGACAACTTCATTTTATATGATTGTTGGTCTGATCAAGCCTCTCTCGGGCAAAGTATTTTTAGAGGATGTGGAAATTACCGAGATGCCTATGTATCGTCGTGCTCAGCTCGGCATTGGCTACCTGGCGCAGGAAGCATCGGTTTTTCGTCAATTGAGCGTGGAGGATAATATTCGCGCTGTTCTTGAATTCACTAAACTCTCAAAGCATGAACAGCAAGAAAGGCTTGAAAGCCTGATTGACGAATTCGGCTTAACCAATGTCCGTAAGAGTAAAGGAATCCAACTCTCAGGTGGTGAGCGGCGCAGAACAGAGATAGCAAGAGCATTGGCAGTAAATCCGAAATTTATCTTGCTTGATGAACCATTCGCAGGTGTTGATCCCATTGCTGTTGAAGATATTCAGCATATAGTGGCCAAACTAAAGGATAAAAATATCGGCATCTTGATAACTGACCATAATGTTCACGAAACGCTCAATATTACTGACAGAGCATACCTTTTATTTGAAGGCTCTGTTCTAAAGTCGGGCTCGGCGGAAGAGTTGGCTGCTGATGAGAGAGTTCGTGATGTATATCTTGGTAAGAATTTCGAATTGAGGAGATAACTATCATTTCAGGATGAATTCGTAAATAAGCAGGCTTTCTTACGCCTGTACCATTACTTTACAAAGTTCTTTTATCTCTTCTGCTTTTTTATCTTTACCAATACTGTGCATATATTCAGCAGCTTTCATCAGCTTTCTGATATCCGGATGTCTAAATGGATCACATTCACTGATTTCAATATAATAATCAAGTGCTGATTCTAGTCCTTCATCAATAATAAGACTCGTTATCTTTGATGTCACCTGCAATTCATTTTCTTTATTTAACAGATTTTCAATCTGTCGCACCAGTTCATGATTTGATGAAATACTCGTATTATTCAACACAATAATTGTGTTACCCTGGTCTATATATCTGTGGAAGTTAATTCTTGAGCCTTCCCAAATACCATTATGATAAACAACTTTTGAGCCTTCTGATTCTTTTATTCTAAATCCATAACCATAGGATACTTCCTTTCCGCTGGTCGTAACTACCGGGCTAAAGGCCATTTGCAGTAATTCATAATCAATAATAGTTCCTTCATAAAGTGCATTATCCCACTTCAGCAAATCACCAGTGGTTGAACAAATTCCTTTATCACCCACAGGACCATCATTATGCGTTTCCTTAATACGTACATAACCACTTCTCAAGGCTCTGAATCCGTCAATTTGTAATCGTTGTACCGTAGAATCGGCAGTGGAATAGACAAACGTGTTATTCATTTCAAGTGGACGGAAGACGCGTTGCTGAAGAAATTCATTCAATGTTAAGCCTGACACTCTTTCAACCACTGTGGCTAGCATTACATAACCTGTATTTGAGTAATCATAACGACTACCCGGTTTAAAGAATAAAGGCAACTTATATTTACTCATCAAATCAACAACATCATTATTGTTTGGAGCACCATCCTGTTTCCAATACTTATCAACCAGATACATATAATTTGGCAATCCGGATATATGATGGAGCAGGTGACTTATAGTAATGGCTGAATATGGTAATTCAGGAATATATTTAATTAAAAGATCTTCAAAATCCAAAAGTCCATCTGATTTTAACAACATAATGGCAGCTGCAGTAAACTGTTTGCTTACAGATGCCAGTTGAAAAATAGTTTCCGGCTTAACAGGTTCCTTCTTCAGCGGATCAGCATATCCTACTGACTTGTTAAAGATCTCACTTCCTTCAAAAGCAACCAACACATTACCGCTGAACCTGTTTCTAACAGAGAATACTTCTACCAGGGAGTCTAACCGTTCAATGATATCAGAAGCCAATATTTTGGTAAGCTCATTGGTTTCTAACTCTGTTAGAATTTCATTCTCATTGAAATTAGCGCTGGCAGTATGAGATTTGTAAGTTGATGATGCAATTATGAGTGTTACAACTAGTATAATTCTGTAAAGCAGCTTCATCCTTTATATTAAATAGTTATGTAAGAGTTAATCACTAAATAGTTGAATAGTGACAGCGCAAAAATAAAATTATTTTTATCCAAACAGCTAAATCAATAAAAAATTATCAGACTTTAAACTTCAACGACATCAGGATGTATATGACTATTGTCAATGATATTCCGGTCCACCCTAGAAAAACAATAGAAATAAGCGCCAGAAGAATAAATGAGTACCTCACCTTATTATCCTTAATGCCGTATCCCTTTGAGAATTTCATAGCAAACATTGGTATCTCAGAAACCAGCAAATAGCTTGATATAGCAATGACAGCCAATTGCACCCATATGTTTGCTGCAATTTGATTAAGAATAGGCAGTGGTGCATCATTAGTTGATACTACCATTACAAATGAAATGATAAAGATGGCATTTGCCGGTACCGGTAATCCTATAAATGATGTTGTTTGCCTGGTATCAAGATTAAACTTTGCCAATCGTAAAGCTGAGAAAGCAGTTATAGCCAGTGCTAAATAAGGAATTACACTCATGAAAGAAGACATCTCATTATTCACCTCTGATTTAAGCAGAACAAACATAAATAATGATGGAACAAGGCCGAATGAAATCACATCTGCCAGCGAATCGAGTTCTTTACCAATCAGTGATTTGGCATTAAGTAATTTTGCTGTGAAACCATCAAGAAAATCAAATACTGCCGCTAATCCAACCAGTAAGGCAGCACCCAGTAATAATCCATTAAAGAGAAATATTACGGCTATTGAACCGCATAATAAGTTGAAAACCGTAATTGTATTGGGTATATGTGATTTAATGTTCATTCCTGGTGGTTATTGTTCTATCAAAGATAGGGTATAATTGCTGTAAAGGTTGCAATATTAAGGTTTTTCTTTTAACCGCTTCATGTTAATAAAAACCGGTTAACTTAATATTCATCATTAACTTTTCTGTCACATCATTGTTTATGTGTTAAATTTTCATAAAGCCAATTAAAACCATCTAATATGGAAAATGCAAAAATGATTGAATCACTTGGTTTTGTAGTAAAAAAGGAGACCCTGAGTTTACTTGAATCTGAGTTTAAGTTCAACGAGTTAATACTTGAAGACCTTGATCCATATCCCGGTTTTTATGATCATTTTCATATTCCATTGAATGAAGATGAAAAAAAACCCCGATCAATTTTTGCTCTGATAAAAGAGATATCATTTGAACAAATGGATGACTTTATCAGAATGACATCCAATATAAAGAAGAATTTTGAACCCGCTTTTGATGCTGTCATGGGCAGGTTAAATTTCCAAAATAGCCTGGCAACGTGCATACGTATTTATATGGATGATTACAGTGCGCTGCCCCATTTAATTGAGCTTTATAAACAAAGAGGCATTCAATTTCTACCCACACGCTCAGTAAAGCCATACAATACTATGATAAACATCAGGAAGTATATGGTTCTGGAGCAGATAGTGCCAATGATTTATAGGGATACAGAGCTTAAAGACACCTATTACTTTGTTGTAGACAAGTATGTAACCTGGCCTAAATTTGAAACCATTAGTGTCAACATACGTAACAATAACAATCACAAAGTCTATGATGCTGCACAAGCTGGCTATTATAATGTGAATGGCATTGTTGAAATGGTACGTATTTATGATCAGAAGGCAACGCTCGATAACCTCCTTTATCTGAAGGAGAAGTATGATATTGAAATTGAAAGGTCTCTATATCAGTTGGCTAAATAAAAATCAATTTATACTGTCCTAATAATCATGACTCCCGAAGAATTTATAGACCTGCCGGATAACAAAAAGTTAGAATTGATATTAACTGATGGAAGGGAATTGCTAGAACGTATTTATATGTTCTACGTTGTGAAGTTATATGCTTACCGTGGATTATTTATTGAAATCTGGTATCAGCAGATAAGTAATAGAATTGATAAGGTAATACTGGTAGATCTTGATGACGTTTCACATCTGTATGAAAGTCAGATTAACATATCAGACCTTTTTAAGCAAGAATAAACTTATTTTTGCCGGATAATCCGGAAAATATGTTTGATCCTATCCCAATTATCAATTACTCATACCCTTTGCCTGAAGAGAAGATTGCAAAATTTCCTTTAGAGAAAAGAGATCTGTCCAAATTATTGGTAATGCGCGATAGTGTTATTACCGATGGTAATTTCAAACAATTGTCTGAATTCATTCCTGAAAACTCTCTTTTAATTTTCAATAATACGAAGGTGATAAAAGCCCGGCTGGTATTTAACAAGTTGGGAGGTGCCCGTATTGAGATATTCTGCCTGAATGAGGAGAGCCATGGTAAGGGCTTCGCTATTTGGAAGTGTTATGTGGGCAACTCTAAAAAATGGAAAAATCAGGAACTTACCATTCAACATGCTGATCATTTGCCGGCTTTAAAGGCTTCACGTGTCTCATCAGAAGGTGATACCCACCTTGTAAGACTTTCCTGGGATGATTCATCACTAATGTTCTCAGAAATTCTTGAACTCTATGGAAAAGTGCCCCTGCCACCCTATTTAAATCGGGAACCTATTGCAGATGACACTTTACGTTACCAGACTATATATGCCATAAATGATGGATCTGTAGCAGCTCCTACCGCAGGCCTGCACTTCACGGATGACGTATTTGATTCACTTAAAAAGAAAAATTGCACGCTTGATTATATTACTTTACATGTAGGCGCAGGCACTTTTAAACCGGTTTCTAAGGAAAATGCCCTGGAGCACTCCATGCATGAAGAAAAGATTATCATTCATCGCGACACGCTTCACAGATTGATTCAAAACCTTCAGAATACGGTGGTTTCTGTTGGCACTACATCAATGAGATCGCTTGAAAGCATTTACTGGTTTGGTTACCAGCTACTAACCGGCAATACAGACTTGTTGGAGCAAAAAGGATGGTTTTCAATTGACCAGTGGGAGCCCTATAATACAAAAGGCAATATCTCTTCAGCTGATGCAATTATGGCCGTTTATGATTACATGAAATCAAGAAATTTAAATGAAATTGAAGGCTATACACGCATTATGATAGTTCCCGGGTATGCTTTCAGGGTAGTGAATGCTCTGATCACTAATTTCCATCAGCCACAAAGCACCCTGTTGTTATTAGTTGCCGCATTTACCGGAAATGACTGGAAAAAAGCCTATGATTTTGCACTTAACAACAACTATCGCTTCCTAAGTTATGGTGATAGTTGCTTATTTTTCCCGGCCAAAGGAGAATAGAAATATGGCACATGAACACAGGGAAATAACGGGCATTGTTCTGGCGGGTGGAAAAAGTCGACGCATGGGTGTCGATAAAGGATTGATGCTCTACCAAGGAAAGCCTATGATATCATACAGCATCAGCTTGTTGAAACATTTTTGCTCTCGTATAATAATAAGTACCTCTAATACTAAGTATGAAGATTTTGGCTTGCCCATTATCTCTGACAGTTTTCCAAATGCCGGCCCATTGGGTGGTCTTTATTCTGTTTTAAAGGAAAGTACCACTGATATTAATATTTGTTTGCCTTGCGACTTACCAAAAATGAAAGTGGAAGTACTCAGGCATATGCTTTCAGCTTCCTCTTCAACTCATTGTGTTGTTCCCCTTACCCCACAACCTGAACCACTTGTAGCCATTTACCCTTCAGGGGTTTTGCCAATATTGCACCAATTGCTTACAGAGGGCAATTATAAGATGACTGAAATATATAATCACTTCCCCGTTCACTACATACCATTGGAAGAGTTTCCCGGTAGCGATATCATTACTTGTTTCACAAATCTTAATTCACCTGCTGATTTATAAGCGCCAATAATATCTGGTTGAGAATAAGTAGCTATAATTCATAATCCACCATCTTTAACTCACTATCGTATTCTGTACTCTGTTTCAATCTGAGGAGTTGTTATTCTAAATAATTTCGTGTAACCATAGTATAAGTTTTCCTATTTTTGATCATTGAAAGCGCCCTGTATGCCAGAAACAATAAGCAGTAAAAAGAACAAGAATCAGCAGCCACCTGTTGAGATGACATTCTGGGAGCACCTGGATGCTTTAAGAGGGCATTTATTCCGGTCGGCATTAGCCATACTTGGTTTTGCTATACTGGCTTTCCTTAATCGCGAGATTATTTTCGACAAGATAATTCTGGCTCCCAAAGAGTCATCGTTTATAACAAATCAGATTTTGTGCAAGCTGGGGAAATGGATCCATGTAGACGGTTTATGCATAGGTGATTATAATATTGAGATCATCAACCTCAATCTGTCAGGACAGTTTTCATCACACATGTCAATAAGCTTCTTTTCAGGATTAATATTAGCTTCTCCGTACGTTATTTGGGAAATATGGCGTTTTTTGAAACCGGCTCTTTATGAAAAGGAGCGCCGCCATTCGCGCGGTGCTGTATTAGCCATGTCATTATTATTTATAATTGGTGTTCTGTTCAGTTACTTCCTTATAGTTCCGCTAACCCTGAATTTCTTTGGAACATATAGTATAAGCAATATGGTAGTTAACCAGATATCATTGGCTTCGTACATCAGTACCGTTGTATCAGTCACTTTTTCACTTGGTGTGGTATTTGAATTACCGGTTTTTGTTTACTTCCTCTCTAAGGTTGGTATCATCACCCCTGATTTTCTAAAACGGAGCCGAAAATATATGATAATTCTGATAATAACCATAGCAGCTATCATAACACCTCCTGATATAATAAGCCAGATACTTGTAAGTATTCCGCTTCTTGCATTGTATGAATTAAGCATAGTGATCTCTGCCAAAACATCACGTACCAACAAGAGTGGTAAGACCTTGGCTTAAGCCCGGCCTTTCAACATTTCTACCAGATAATTTATCAAACTAATATTTCTTTGCCAGGTATGTAACCTTTAGTTGTTACTTGCGTCAAAAGGGCATAAAACAATACAACCATGAAAGAAAATAGATTATACCGTGTAGTAAACGGTAAAGTAATAGGAGGTGTAGCCGGTGGATTGGCTGAATATTTTGGTATGGATCCCACCATTATCCGTATTATTTTTATCCTCTTAACCCTCATGGGTGGCGGCGGAGTATTGATATATCTCATATTATGGATCGTTGTTCCGGAGAAATACAACCCATATCCTCCATACACCGCACCTTATACCAGGGCAGACAGTTTTACCTCATCAGGTTCAGGTATAGGTGAAACATATGAAGGTTATATGGAAGGAACCATCCCTCCACCAGTAGTAGACACAAAAGGCTCAGGTAAAAAATTTGATGGAAGTTTAATTGCCGGGCTTGTTATGATTCTTATTGGTAGTTTTTTCCTGTTTGAACGCTTCATACCAAATATTGACTTCGAGGACTTCTGGCCACTATTGCTGGTATTAATAGGAGTTATAATGATCTTCAGAGGCTTCCCGGTGATGAAAAAAGCCGAAGACCCTGATTCAATCACTGACAAAAACAGCAATATAAAAGAGACTGTTGATAATGATAATCAAACCAACAACGATATAAACTTATAAACAATGAGCTACAAGAAATTATTTTGGGGAATTTTGCTGGTTATAATCGGCGTTCTCTTTATTCTGAAGAATATGGGTTTAATATTCTTTGACTGGTGGACAGTATTTCGTTTATGGCCACTAATTCTGATATTGTGGGGTATTTCACTTATTCCAATAAAGGATTATTTCAAACTTGGCTTGTCAATATTGGCAATTGCACTCACCTTCCTTATAGTATCAAAATTCGATAAAAGAGAGCGGCCGTTTCATAATTGGCATAAGAACAATCAAAGCTGGAGGTTTGAATCAAACGATTCTGATGACTTTGACAACGATACAACCTACTCATCAAATATCCAGGAGCTATTCCAATCTTATGATTCTACCGTAAAGTATGCTTCACTTTCATTGGAAGCCGCTGCCGGTGATTTCAGGATAGCTGACTCAACACTTACTGACAAGCTCTTGATTTTCCGCAAGAAAGGAAATATTGGCGATTATAGTATGACTTCCTCTGATGAACCTGAAAAAAGGAATGTATCACTGAAGATTGAAGAGACAGATGTTAAATTCAGGAATGAAGGCAATATGGTACAAATGTACCTCAATCCTGAACCTTTATGGGATTTCAACTTTGATATCGGAGCCGCCAATATAAATTTTGATCTCAGTGGTTTTAAAGTTGAGAAAGTAGATGTTGATGGAGGCGCTTCAGCTATAACCCTTAAATTAGGTGATAAAACACCTTATTCGCAAGTTAAGATTGATGCCGGTGCAGCATCCATTGATATACAGGTTCCTGCCTCATCAGGTGTAGAAGTTAGAACTGAAACGGTACTTACAAGCAGGAATTTCCAGGGATTTAAGAAAGTATCACAGGGGCATTTCAAAACTGATAATTATGTATCAGCCAACTCAAAAATACTTATTGAAGTTGATGCAGGTGTTTCAAGCCTGAATATTTCCAGATATTAATACCTGCTAACTGATCAATTGGTTAGACTTTTAATCTGAAATATTAAAAAGAAAACCGACTTGATACTAATGCGGAATTAGATAATAACAAATGCCAAAATATGGGAGTGCTTGGTATCTATATGATATCAAGCACTCTTCTTTTTATTCATCTGAAGCTTAATAATAGAATGCTTATGATTTCAGATTTTCAACTCTCTATGATAGATCCCTGATGAAATAGCACATCAACAGTATGTTAGCAGGCCTCTGTTCCCAGAAAATTACTGAATTGGCGACATATCTCATCAGGAGCATCAACATGCACCCAATGACCGGCCTGAGGAATAGTGATAATTTCAGAAGCAGGAAAAAGTCTCTTTATTGTGGGGATATGGTCATCTTTAATGTAATCTGACTTCCCTCCCTTTATAAACAGAACCGGCTTGTTAAACACATTGTCAACATCTACTCCCGCAAAAATCATGTCCATATTATTGCTGATGGTGTTTAAATTCAACCTCCAGTCAAACGTATTTCTTGTTTTCCGGTAAAGGTTTTTCAAGATGAACAGTCGGGTGCCATAGTGAGGGATGCTATGTTTTAGCAACTCTTCGACCTCCTCACGAGTATGTACAGCTTCAAAATCAATTGACATCATGGCACTTATAATATCAAAATGGGCATCTCTGTCGGCGTATTTAGCAGGGCTGATGTCAACAACTATCAATTTTTCCAAAAGATCAGGATATTCCAGTGCAAACCACATAGCAACCTTACCTCCCATGGAATGGCCTATAATAACAGGATTCTTCAGCTTATGCTCATCAATAAACTCATACAAGTCATCAGCCATTGCAGCATAATTAAAGGTCGGACTATGTGGAGATTGTCCGTGATTCCGGAGATCAGGCAGGTATACGGAAAATTTTTCTGCAAGGCGTTTTGCATGAGTTACCCAGTTATCAGATAAACCAAATAATCCATGAAGGATTATTAGTGGTTTACCTTCTCCAAAATGACGATAAAATAGTTTCATTTTATACCAATTATCAGCAAACAGTTATGGTGTTACTTACATTTATATAGAGTTGTTGATACAATATCATAATCAGGGTATATCAACCAATTCAGCTAAATACTTCCTTATTGTTGTTTCCAGTCCATAATAAAGTGCATCAGAAATTAATGCATGACCAATGGAAACTTCAAGCAGATTTTTAATATTTGAAGCAAAAAATCGCAGGTTATCAAGGTTTAAATCGTGGCCGGCATTGATACCTAAGCCCACTTTATTTGCTGTTTCTGCCGCAGCAATAAAAGGAGCGATGGCAATATCTCTGTTTGAATGATAATTAGCAGCGTATGACTCGGTATAAAGCTCAATCCTGTCTGTTCCTGTATAAGCAGCATTTTCAACCATTTCACTTACAGGATCAACAAAAATAGATGTCCGGATATTGTATTTATGAAACTCACTGACAATATCAGTCAGATAGTTTCTATAATTTACTGTGTCCCAACCATGATTTGAAGTTAATGCATCAACAGCGTCAGGCACCAAGGTTACCTGTGCAGGTATAACTGCAGTAACCAATTCAATGAACCTGCCTTCGATTGCCTTCAATATTAAACTCGGTGGTCAATATTGGCTTTAGATCATATACATCACGATATCTTATATGTCGTTCATCAGGACGGGGGTGAACAGTTATACCCTGCGCTCCAAACCTTTCACAATCAAGCGCAGCTTTCAACACATCAGGAAGATTACCTCCACGGGCATTACGTAAAGTGGCTATTTTATTGATATTAACACTTAGCTTTGTCATAATGGCATTAATTTACAGAACAAAATTATGAAATAAAACAAGCAGTATGAGTTAAAGCCATCTATATACTATCTGTAAGCAAGCAATGGCACTCCGCATAACCAATTTTTAACTACTTTTGTTGTACGACGGTAAAACAGTCACGTACTATGATAGCCAGAGAACTCATTAGTGATACAATAATGCCATTACAGACGTCAGATACAGGAATGACGGCTTTAAACTGGATGGAAGAATTTAAAGTTTCACATTTGCCAATTGTAAACAACTCTGATTTTCTTGGCCTGATTGCTGAAACTGACATCTATGAGCTAAACAGTTATGATGAACCTCTAGGCAACCACCCCCTTTCATTAAAAAATCCATATGTTAATGAGGGGCAACATGTTTATGATATCATCCGCTTGGTCTATGAGCAAAAGTTAACGCTTATTCCGGTGGTTGACTCAAATAACCGCTATCTCGGCTCGATTACCTTACAGTGCCTCACTAAATATTTTGCCAGGTTAGCGGCAGTTGACAATCCGGGAGGTATAATAGTTCTGGAAATGGGAATCAGAGATTTTCAACTTAGTGAGATAGCCAGAATTGTGGAGTCAAATGATGCTCTCATACTCAGCTTATATGTTGTAACCCTCCCTGATTCAACTAAAATGGAGGTTACTATCAAGGTAAACCGTATGGATATAGGCCCTCTCTTATCGACATTTAACAGGTATAACTATACCATCAAGGCTTCTTTTTTTGAGAAGGACTATGACCAGACTTTACAGGACAGGTATGATTCATTGATGAAATATCTCGATATATAAATATTAACTTACAGAACACGCTCTCATTCATTTTGATATGATGTTATAAGCTATACGCTTGCAGTTCATATCACTTGAAATGACTAATTTTTCAAGGTCAGCATGCCTATTAATATTCGTCTCCTTTCATTTCTGGTCTCCATTAGCATTTTATTTATAATAAATGTAAACGGCCAGTCGACTGTACCATTTAATGAAATTCCGCTATCAGATAAAGTGAAAATTGAGGATGTTGTCGTCACCGGCAACAAGCACACACAAGAATCAATAATACTCAGGGAAGTTACTCTGCGAAAAGGTGATATTATCCAAAAGGCTAACCTGACTGAACTGATGGAGAAGTCTCTGGAGAATATTTTGAAGACTTCGCTCTTTCATACAGCTACCATTGATCAGCAGCGTATAAAATTATCTTCTGACTCTGCAGTCAATTTGACGTCGGGCACTGACAGCAGTGCAAGAAAGGAATTTAGGGATAATAAAGACTCAACAGGGGAATCAGGGATTGAATGTATAAGTGTTGTTATTAATGTTACTGAACGTTGGTACTGGTGGATATGGCCCATGCTGGAGCACCCTGACAGGAATTTCAATGATTGGGCACAACATAAGGATATCGCCAGACTATCGGGCGGTGTTTATTTCCAACATGAAAACATGTTTGGAAAAATGGAAAAGCTAAATATCAGATTATTGGGAGGATACCGCACTTATATTGCAGCTAATTATGAATGGCCTTATATAAACAAAAATAAAACCATTGGAATCGGCCTATTGGGTTCATATTACACCCAACATGAAGTTAATTATGCAACAGTCAACAACAAACAGCTCTATTATGACGGCAAGCAGTTTATGTTAACTTCATACAACCTTGCTGTTTATACCCGTTTCAGGCCCGGCATTCATTTCACGCACTTATTTACAATTCAACATAACGCAGCAAATTTCAATGATAGTATCAACATTCTGAACCCCTTCTTTAATCTTCAAACCAATCAATTTCAACTTCTTAGTTTTTCATATTTATTAAAGGCTGATTTCAGGGATAACAGAAATTATCCATTGAAAGGATATTACTTGGAGGCTGAAGCATCACATTTGAAAAATATAAGCTCCAGCTTCAGCCGACAGAGTATGAGGATGTCTTTAAGAGGCTACCTGCCATTGGGAAACCATTTATACACAGCATCTGAAATCGTATCAAAAATAACTTCACCCAGAATAAAACCCTATCCTCTTCAAAATGCTCTGGGTTTCGACCGCGATTTCGTCAGA
>CALCQV010000015.1 GCA_937894795.1 uncultured Bacteroidales bacterium | reverse complement strand
ATGAATCCAACACTCATATTGAATATCTGCCAGAACGTCAGGCGAGGTTTCTTATTCATAAAATGACCTTTAAGGTAAGATTTTAGAATGTAAATTTACATAAATAAAACTGCTAATTACTCTCAATGCAAGGTTTGAAAAGAAAAATTTGTTTTTGTACCTTTGTCGCATTATTTAAGGCGGAAGTAGCTCAGTTGGTAGAGCATCGCATTCCCAAGCTGAGGGTCGCGGGTTCGAGCCCCGTTTTCCGCTCAAAATAATATAAGTAGTTGAACTGTTAAATCATTCTTATCAGAATGCTTGTTAAGAATGTGTCAATACCTGAGGCAGCCTTTACTTTATAACTGTTACGCAGCCCCGTGTCTCTGATACCTTCCCAACCCTGTTCTCATATGTTATCACCCAAACATACACTCCCGGCTGGGCATTCTTTCCATCCCATCCCCTGCCTGCAGCCGATGTTTCAAAGATGCGCTCTCCCCATTTGTTATAAATGGACAGGTGAAACTGCTTTACCAGCTCTAAATCAACTACCGGCCTGAATACATCATTCAACCCGTCGCCGTTTGGGGTGAAGGCATTGGGGATATAGATCGGGACGAAGGCGTTCATCATCATAATGGTATCTGCCGACCGGCAGCCTTCTTCAGTCTGCAGGATTATGCTGTATTCACCCTCATCGGTGATATTGATGTAGTATGTGGTATCACCTGTTGACCATTCATAGTTTGAATAGCCCGGTGTAGCTTCAAGTAAATATGTTTGTTCGTACCAGATGGTATCGTTTATTTCAGGGAAGTTAGCTGTGGGCAGGGGAACTACCTTGAGTGTAAATCTGGCAGTATCCGCACAATTGAAGAAATCGCTGGTGTAGAAGGTGTAACTGCCAGCATCACGTGCTGAAGCATTTAAAACAGGTATAGTGTTTGTTGTAACCTCGCCACCCGGTGTCTGCCAATGGTATTCCACAGGTTCCGTGCCTCCGGTTATAGCAGCTTCAATGGTTGCATCGTCTCCTTCGCAAATAACCGGTAAACCGGTAATTGCAGCTTCAGGTATCTCGTGGACTTCAATGATGCCGGGAATAAGAACAGGCTGTATATTATCGGCATTCTGGTTTAAAAAGTAAGTAACCATGGTGTTTGGCTCCCAGTTGATATCGGCTGATCCTGACTGTTTGGTTTCAAAGATAAGAGTACCCATTGTGAGTGTATCAGCATTGAACAGCGGATTTATGCCATTCCATACGATCTCAATCCTTGGCGGAATTGAATACATGGTGGCTTTTATTCCGGGGAAGTCGCTACTGTTTGGATTAAAGTTTGTGCAGTTGAGGATGTTATCGTTATAATAAAGCACTGCCTTTAAATCTTTAAGTCCGTTAACCCTGGTTATCTTTATCCCGGAGTTTGCAGGCTTATAAAGGCATTTGCGGTCTTTATCAGCCAGTGCCACCAAAAGAGAACCTTCCAGATTTTCAACTACAACCGTATCGTATGTAATGCAGCCAAATTCATCAGTAACCGTAACATAGTAAGTAGCTGCAATTAAATTGCCAAATGTGTTTTCTGTCTGTGGGGGGTATCCCTCCAGTTGATAGACGAGTCCTGTTCCTGATGAGATGACTGTAATGCTTCCATCAGCATTGGTACCTGTTGCAGGAACTGAAATGCAGTTAACATCGGGACCGGGTATATCAGCAATAGTGTCATGAACCACTACGCTGATGCAGCCTGACTGGTTACGGATGGTTATAGTGTATGCACCGGCCGGCAGACTGTTGAACACCCCGCCATTGTCAAAATAATCGGTTCCATTGATGCTGTAAGAGTATTCATCAGGGTTGCCTGTTTCTGGGACAACCAGCAATGAGCCTAGCAACTGACTGCAATGGTCATCCTGCTTGCTTATGTTTCCAATTTGTATGGCACCATTATCATTGATATCATATGGCCCAAATGATTGCACGCAGTTGCTGCCAAATGTAACTTCAGCCGTGTAGCTGCCTGCAGGAATACCTGTAAGGTCGCTGCCTGTACCAACCTGTGTACCAGAGGCATTTGTCCAGGTGATGGTAAAAGGCTGTTCAGCATTGAAGACAATGCCTGTAATAGAACCATCAGACAGGTTGCAGTTGCTGTTTTTAAGGGTGTAACCGGAAGTATCAGCTGTCGCTGCAGCGTATCTTGAAACATTGATGGTATCCCTGCCAATGCACCCGTGATCACTTACCCGTACCGTATAGATGCCAATATCATTTATAACCAGGGTGCTGTCACCGGGGGTTAAACTCCCGTTCCAGTTATAAGTTGTGCCGGGGCCGGCATCAAGAGTCAGATTGATAGGATCGTTGGGACAGAATGTAGTGTCATTGCCAAGATATGGAATAGGTGTTTGAAATATTATAACTGTATCAATAACCGTCCTGTGTAATAAACCTGAGTAAGCTGTCAGAGAAACATAAAAAGTGTCGGCTGTTGAGAAAGTATAAGAGGGTGCAAATAGGGTAGAAGTATCATTGGGTGCATTGCCTGCATCATGAAACTGCCAGTAAACTGAGTCAATGCCATTGGTGTTTATGATGTTGAACTGCGTAGGCTGACCGGCACAATACTGCGCTGCGGTAAATTCAGGATTGCGCATATAGGACTGCATAAAAACCGGTAACCCGTCTAAATACGTCCGTCCTTCAAGATATATAGCATGAAACTCAAAATTGCAGAACAAACCTTTTTTATCCGGATCATGAATTACGCCCAGATACTCACCACCATATCCAACATAAATTTTTCCATCAGGTCCTAATTGTAATGCTCCTACACCAAACATTTCATTTGTTAAAGAAACTGCCGATGCAGCAATTTGAGCAGGGTCATTAGAAGTTAGGTCATATTGATAAAAATCCAAGTAATTTCCATGTGCATAGAATTTAGTATTGTCGGGTGAAAACTCAACGCCCCAGGCTCTCACAGGAATTGTTACTACATTCTCGTTACTAACTACCCCTGTACTATTATCAAAATGATACAACTCTGTTAAAAATTGATAAAAATTACCAATGCCCAGCCATTTACCATCAGAAGAGATTTTCATATAGCCCGTAGCAGATGTATATGAAGTACCGGCATAACTAATTTCCGGAGTAGTTATAACACCGGTCGAAGTTACTCTGAAAGCAATAAAGCTGTTAATTCCCAGTCCATGAGTCACTACCCATACATCTTCCATATTCTCATGCATTATGGCACTCAAATGATATGTAGTATTTAAGTACAAAAATATTCCCTTTTGATCAGGAAGTACTTCACCCAGTCCATTTGTCATATCAATAACCGAATACTGAAACTTTAGCGGTGCAGGAGGTGCACCGGTTATAGCAAAGTTAAAAAAGTAATATCTGTTTTCATTACCAGGGTCGTTTACAATCATGCCGCCTTGGGTAGACCACATACCCATGTTATCTCCATTAGTCATGACCTGGTGGTTTTTATTCCAAATGGTCGTCCCATTAGAATAAAAGAGTAAGTTACCATCTTTATCTGATATGCAGGCCGTTCCTGTTTCCACGGGACTGACTGATTGGCCGTCGAGCAACGCCACCGGAGGACTACCCTGTTGAAATGTTATCCCGGCTTTATTGCCAAAATACCAGTTATTGGCTTCTTTTCCCTGGGCAAATACGTATTTACTGTATATGATTATCAAAAGAAAGGAAAGGTATAAGGGCAACTTCGTAATTATCCTCATATTTCAAAAATTTAGCTAAGCATCCTGTCAAAGATAGTGAAATTTTAAAAAGTTTCTTTGTTAATGAGTTAACAATTGGAAAATTTTTATATAAATTTGCTAATACAGGTGGTATTGGATATGATTTAATTACTGAATCAGTTATTAACTAAATTTAACCACAATGAAAAAAATCTTAACAACAGCTATTTTGATAGCATTTGTAACTGTAGGTGCTTTCGCATAATTACTCGAAAAGTCAAATTATGACGATCCCATTACTTACAAAAAGCACTTCTCCCATAACATTGAGGGAGGAACTGTTGATGGAATACCAAAGGAATTTGTAGTTGGAAACAATACAGACTTTCTTACTCAAAATTATCGGGTATCAGGGCAGTCGGTTACCGGTAACGTTATTGGACAGGGAGTTATTGGTCAATTATTTACAGGGAATCTTGCTTTGACTGATTTTGCGGTGTTCCCATCCTCAGAAAACCAGTATGCTGTGGGAACCGGAATTTATTATCCTGATGTTCCAAACGATTATTCCGGTTATCCTTTCATGGGTATTTATGACCGCAGGACCATGACGCCTATCAATTTATATTATACAATCTATCTTATCCTGTCGACAAGGTGGATAAAAATTCTGTGGGACTGAGGATAAAGTATTCTGAGAGAAATAATTCAGTCTATATCTCAGGCATCTTATGTGAGAATGTCTTACCTCAAATGAATATGCATGATTTGGTTGGAAGGTCACAGGGCTTCATTTTAAAGATTGATTTCGCTAATCCTGCTTCTGGACAAGCACTTGTATTTGATACTGACGATATTTCACTTATTCCAATATTAAGTGCTGTAACTGATATGGAAATAGATAAAGATGAACAGTCAATCATTTTTACAGGTATTAATACAAAGCAAGCAACACCAGGTTATTATAGTCCTTTTGCAGGGAAGATAGACATGAACCTGAATTATTCATGGATTAAAACATATAGTTTCGGGAGTGACAGATTTTCAGGAGTAGATGTGGAATACTCCTCCAATGGAAACTTCCTCATGTTAATGAATAGTGATAAATATGACTTTGCTATAATGGAAATAAATAGTAGTCTGGGACAGGTAGTACAAGAACCGGTTAAATACACATTCTCATATGGAGATGAAGTATGGCCTGCCCGATCACATATCATGCATTATAAAAATTCAAAGATTTATTTAACTGGAAATCTGTTTGAAGCCGAACGTTTGCAATATCTGTATAGTTACGAAATTGCCGATGCAACCGATCTGTTAACAGGTAAAAGTGAATTTAAAATTTATTCACAATATACAATTCCGCAAGGAAAGCAAGCTGAAGCAACTAATTATTGGGCGCCAGAAAATTCGATAATTGCAAATGATCACGATTTATCAATTGTAGGGATCTATAATAATATAGGTAGTTCAGGAACGCCTGAATTTGGTTTCTGCCTGGTACATACGGCTGGTTATGACTCAGCAGCCTGTATGTTGTTAGGTAAAGCTGTGATGAAGGCGGATATAAGTGATTCAGATGGATGCAGTGCACATCTTGTAAGTTGTCGCAGCACAGAGTTAAATTTTGATGATTATGATGGTATTTTAGATTACAACCAATTATGTCCTTCACATGATAAATCGGTGAAAATTGATTCTGAAGATGATATCAATTTAGGTTGGAAGATTGATGGAATATATGAGACCGGCATAAGGATGACAATTGTCAATAACGAGCCAAGCCAATATATGATCAATATTTATACTACCACCGGTAAAAGAGTACACACAGAAGATGTTAGTGTTAATGGTCAACAAACTATTTATCTAAACTTCAAAACAACAGATCTGATATATTTGATCAATGTGAATAATGGTGTGACTTCTGAAACAAGGAAAGTTGTATTTATTAGGTAAAAGCTCAATATAAACCATCCGGGAAGGTTTTAATTAAGGGAAAATATTATTTGAAAACGTACAAGCTTCTCAGACTGTACGTTTTCTTATTTTAATTCTCCGTTTAATTCCTTTTGGAGTGAAGACACTTGGGGATCATATAAATAGTTGATGTAATTTGTTGACCAGTCAAATATGATATTCTCCCTTTGCTCTTCAATAATTTCCGTGATAAAGCTCAAAATTTAAATCTTAAAGAAGCATAAAGCTGAAATTTTCAAGAAAAAAGATCATGCCTAATATATCTCAAATAGCACTCAAAAATGTCAGAGCACAAAACGGTAACATACTGTATATCTGTTAATAAGGGGTTGTTTAGTTCTCGCATTCCCAAGCTGATGGCCGGGGGTTCGAGTCCCCTCTTCCGCTCTTCATACAAACAGAAAGAGCCTGATTATTAATCAGGCTCTTTCTGTTTGTAACCTTTTACCATTGCATGTTTCGGAAATTCAGTGTTCTGACTTTATCACCATCAGTGTAATACAGGTAAACAATAATTATCCGGTAGTTTATCACCTTTAGGGTTTTGTTATAATAAGTTATTCATCCAAGGATTACCTGTATGAACAAACGACGGGAAGCCCCTTTATAGGTTTGTTTTGGAATTGGATATTACATTTACCAAAGTACAATTACCTCTTTCTTACTATTAATTGAGAGTTTTCGTATTTAATTACCTCAACAGCTTCTCCTTTTTCTATATATCCGGTTTGGGCGACAGCATCATAGATGTTTTCATTAATTTCTACTTTCCCTGCAGGTCTTAGTATGGTATGGGCGACACCTGTTTTTCCTATCATCTCCATATAGCGGGCATCGGCTGATACATACCCCATCTCTGCCTTTTGAGTAGATGAGAGTGCCAGGTCACCGAATATAGTCTTCCTGCCAAACAACCTGCTAGTCGCATAAAACGAGCCTACAATTGAGAGAAATGCTGCTATGATGACAATGAAGAGTGATTCAAGAATACGGGTAAAATTCAATCCATGGAATTCGAAGCCTATATTGCCTATAAGACTTAGAGTAAGTCCAATCACTGCGAGGGCAATTCCACTAATGCCTGCAATACCAAAGCCGGGTATAACAAAGATTTCCACCCCAATTAACAAAATTCCTGCAATGAAAATCAGTATTTCCCAATTTGCTGCCAGTCCTTCAAGATACAATGGTGCAAAATAGAGGGCTGCTGCTATAACTGATACTAATAAGGCAAAACCTATTCCGGGACTTTGCAGTTCAAAATATAATCCTGCTATGATGAGCATTATGAGTATTCCGCTGATATAGGGTTTTGTGAGGAATCCTATAATCCGGTCAGCTGCAGTAAGTTGTTGTTTAACAATCTTATAATCGGTTGTTTTATTTAATTTCAATATTTCCTGAATGCTTTCAGCTTCTCCCTCACAAAAACCATATTTAATTGCCTCTGTTGAGGTAAATGTAATAACCTGCACACTATCTGAAATTCCCGGCACTACTATCTTCGGATCTACCATTGCCTGTGCAATGTCAACATCTCTGCCTGTTGCTTCGGCTGTTGAGCGCATCATACTGCGCATATATGATTGGTACTTGTCAGGTACAACCTGTCCGGCCTGGTCAACTACAGTAGCAGCTCCTATATTGGCACCTCTGCGCATATAGATACTGTCGCATGCGATGGAGATAAGGGCGCCTGCTGATGCTGCATTATTGTCTATAAACACCCACACAGGTTTTGGGAACTGCAATATGGCTGTTCTTATGGAGTCGGCAGATTCAAGCATACCGCCATAAGTATTCATGTGAATGAGGACGATATCGGCTTTCAATTGCAATGCTTCATCCAGCGCTTTACGTGTGAACCGCCAAACGGGTGGAGCTATTTCATCCTTAATGTCAAACTGGTAGATAAGCAGCGGACTTTGAGCTTTTTCAACAGCGGGTGGGGTGGAAGGTAACATGCTATCACCTGCATTTTGAGCTCCCGTTGTAAGGAGTTGAAGCAGGAGAATGAATGTGATGCTCAGTGAACGTAGGTACATTGGGACTTTTTTTATGCGAATGTACTGAATAATCGCGAAATTATCGACAGCATATTCTTGTGTATGTGAGGGCTCCCGCAAATAAGTTCTTTACCAAAAAGGGCATCATTACCACCTTTGAAGTCTGAAACAATGCCACCTGCCTGTTTTACAATGATTATCCCGGCAGCAACATCCCAGGGATTTAGGCCATATTCATAGAATCCTTCAAATCTGCCGGCGGCAGTATAGGCCATATCGGCGGCAGCTGAACCCAAACGACGTAAGCCTGCCGTTGATTCCATCATTTCCTTGAAGACCTGCAGGTAGGCATCCAACTTGCCATAATCATAATATGGAAATCCTGTCGCAATAAGTGAAGTGTTAAAGTCAGTTCTGGGAGATACCTCAATGATCTGACCATTCAGCATTGATTTTCCGCCTTTCCATGCGTAGAAGCATTCATCCAGATTTATCTCATAAATAACTCCTGCTACAATTTCATCATTTTCCTTAAGAGCTATGCTTACACAATAAACCGGTATCTGATGGATGAAGTTAGTTGTACCGTCAAGGGGATCTATTATCCAATTGAGTGTTTCACCTTTTGTTGAGTCGGTCTTTTCCTCCGTTATGAAGCCGGCTTCCGGCAATATCTTCCTAAGTCCCTCAACCAACATCTTCTCTGCAGTCTTGTCAACATAGGTCACATAATCATGGTCGCCTTTTTCCTCAATCTGTTCAGATAGCAGTAGAGCGCTTTGTTTCCGGATGTATTCACCGGCTGTTTTGCCAAGATCACACATCTTTATGCATATTGATTTATAATCAACTTCTGAAGTATTCATGAGGATCAGTTTTATTTTGTGAAATTGTAAGGGAAAGAGTATTCTAAGCTACCTGATTTTAAAAGAACAGCATATTAATGTTGTTGTTTCTCAATTTTCTTATGTACCGGCATATAGGCAGGCAATGCAGCTGATCCATACCAAGGGAAGTACTCAACTTCAAATAACTTTGAATTGATTGCAGCATCGTTGTTGAGCCATTCTGCTGCTTCTTCCATGGAGGTTGTGTTGAGGATGAATATGCCCCTGTATTGTTTGTCATTTTTTCCCATTGGTCCGGCAACGACCAATTGACCTGATTCTGCCAATCGATTTATATTGTCCATGTGTCCCCTGAATAGGCTATCCAAAATGGCCTTGTCAGTTGTTTGATAGGTTCCTGTCTTCAATATAGCCAGTATATATGATTTCATACCATAATCATCTGCTCCCAGTGATTTGGCCAAGGTGGAATCATAAGTTGGTTTCACTTCCTGGGTGAATCCTGCGATGCTCCATAACATTAGGAATGCAAGTAAAATGGTCTTTGTCATACTATTGGTTTTGATGTTTGGCTTCGTTATTCAATGATTAAATTCTAATCAAAAACAGGCCCAGTACACTATAGATCAACAGGTTATTTCACTACGTCGACGGTGAAGACACCATCATCATCAATACTGAGCAATTTAACCTTTTCAATGGTGTTTACTTTCAATTGGTCATGAGGTGTCTTGCAACGGATATAATTTCCGGTAAAACCGAACATCATTCCATCCTGCGTATCTGATTCCCAGAGTACATCCTGCAATGCATTCATATTCTGAGTATAGAACTTCAGCTTTTTCTCATCCGACAGGCGGTGCAAGATCTTGCTTCTGCGTGTTTTTTCAGATTCACTGACCTGGCCTTCCATTTCTGCTGATCTAGTGCCCGGCCTTGTCGAATAAGTGAAAACATGAAGATATGAGATATCAAGCGAGTCAATGAAGCTGACCGTATCATTAAAATCCTCCTCCGTTTCACCCGGGAATCCCGTTATTACATCAGCGGCGATGCAAGCATGTAGCATCAGCTCTTTGATTTTGTGTACCCGGGCAGCAAACACTTCACGTTTATACTTACGGCGCATGAGCTCAAGAATACGGTCAGTACCCGACTGCAAAGGGATGTGGAAATGTGGCATCAGTTTATCAGAAGAGCCAACCAGTTCTATTATTCTGTCCTCCAGTAGTTCAGGTTCAATGGATGATATCCTTATCCTGTCAATTCCGGCAAGTTGGTTCAGTTCTTTGACGAGGCCAAAGAAGGTTTCATTGTGCCGGCTTCCAAAATCACCAATATTGACTCCGGTAAGTACAATTTCCCTGATATCTGAAGAAGCTATTTTTTGGGCAATATCAATAGTTTCCTTAATAGTGGCACTTCTGCTACGTCCTCTTGCAAAAGGAATTGCGCAATAGGAACAGAAATAGTCACAACCATCCTGGACTTTAAAAAATGAACGGGTTCTGTCGTTTATTGAATAACCAGGTTCATAAGCCCGCGAAGTCTTGATTTCCTGATCGGTCACATAATCTGCAGTTCCGTCGGCAGGTGAGAGGTGTCCATGATAATGCAGATCATGGTTCTGATTGATAGCACCATTTTGCTGTGCAATAACATCAAATAAGCGATACTTTTCGTGGTTTCCCAGTACAATATTCACCCCCGGCATTTTCATCAGCTCATCAGGCTTCAACTGTGAGTAACAACCAATAACAGCTACGGAGGCATCAGGATTTCGACGTACTGCCTGACGTATGGCTGCCTTGCACTTGCGCTCTGCCTGAGCTGTAACAGTACATGAGTGTATGACGTATATATCTGCTTTTTCCTTGAAATCTACAGCGGTATATGACTCTTCAGTGAACTTTCTGGCAATGGCTGATGTCTCTGCAAAGTTTAACTTACATCCGAAAGTGTGAAATGCTATCTTCCTTTTTTCCATTGTGCAAAGTTAAGATTTAATATCAAATGGAATCCCCGCCACTATCTTCCTGATCACTACTATGGTAAGGTACAACATTATTTATATGACAACATTATAACACTGATATCTTCAAAACAGTTGGTATTTTACTATTTTTGCGACCGTTGTGAACAGGTTCGGCAGTTTAACTAATATTTCCTCGTATGGCAGGTAGAATTATTACCAGCATTACTGACAGTGTAGATGTTTGGTTGGGTAAATCCATATTGATTGTTGAAGATAATGATTCCAATTATTTGTTTCTTGCGGCCACACTACGAAAATCAGGAGTTGATTTAACCTGGGTCAAGAGTGGGGAGGAGGCAATAGCGCTCTTTTCAGAAGGTGTGCATTTTGATCTGGTATTGATGGATGTTCAACTATCGGGGGTTGATGGATACCATGTAACACAATTTATAAGAAACAAGTACCCTGAACTTCCCATTATTGCACAAACAGCCTATGCTATGATAGGTGAAAAGGAGAAGAGCTTTGCGGCCGGCTGCAATGATTATCTACCAAAGCCTATACGTCCGCAGATGTTGCTTGAAACTATCAGTAAATACTTCTAAATGCTTTCAACTTCTGAAAGTTAATGACCTGCTTTGTTATTTCGTGAGGCAATCAGCTGTTGCATAATTATTCCTGTAATTATAAGAACAAGTCCTGCAAGCGTTGACGGTAGTATTTTTTCACCAATTATTGCCGAGATGAACATAAGTGAAATGAAAGGGGAGAGGTACACCAGGTTGCTCACTTTTGCTGTATTAACTGCATATTTCAGTGCCTTCAACCAAAGCACAAAGGTGATACCCATTTCGAATAATCCAATATATATGGAACCGAGTGCCCCATTCAACTCCGGTAAAGTTAAATTTCCTGTAAAAGCACAATAAATGAGGGTATAAAGAAAGCCAAACAGGAAATTCATGAATAACTTGAGTGTCTCTTCACGTTTATCCCTTACATTCAGTAACCAGAAAAGTGCCCAGAATAACGCACTGCTTAAGGCAAGGGCAACACCAAATGGTTCTGTTAAATCAAGGCTGAACGGCTTACCCTGAGTAGCAATCGTAATGGCTCCTGCAAAGCTTACCAACAAGGCAACAACACTTATCAGTTTGATCTTCTGCTTCAAAATGGGAATTGATAGCAGCACCAGCATCATTGGCCAGATGTAATTTAATGCCACTGCCTCCTGTGCTCTTAACAGGGAGTATGCTTTAAAAAGAATAAGATAATAAGCGAATGGATTGAGGAATCCCAGCAACGCTGAATAGCCCAACTCTTTGTGTGTTGTCATGCCAATGAGGGCAGTCTGCTTATTAATAACAACCAGAATTCCTAAAACTATGACTGAAACCAGTGAGGAGAATAGCAATAACTGTGCGTAGTTCAGGTAGTTGAGAGTAATCTTGAAAGCTGTGCCAACAGTACTCCACAGCATGATTGCACCAATGGCATAGAGGAATGATTTTCTAACGTTGCTCATGGAACAAAAATAGTAATTAGTACGAGTGTTTGTTAAAGTGGTTGAAGCCCGATACTGGATATTTTATGCTGGTATTTTTCATCTGTTTTGGTCAATTTAACTCTAATGCGCGCTACTTGCTTAATAGAGAAATTGTCCTAATTTTGCAGGCTAATTTTAACGTAAATTACTGATATGAACAAACTAGCTGTTGTGGCCCTTGGAGGAAACGCCCTATTAAGAAGTGATCAAAAAGGTACTATTGACGACCAGGAACAGAATGCCTATTATACTGCTGAGCGTTTGCTTGCTTTAATTAACCGCTCGTACGATATTGTTGTCACCCATGGTAATGGACCCCAGGTTGGAAACATCCTGCTGGCCAATACCGCAGGACATATGACCTATGGTTTGCCCGATATGCCGTTGGATGTTGCCGTTGCATACTCACAGGGCTTCATTGGTTATATCATTGAGCAGCAATTGCGCAATGTGATGACTGCAAATGATCTTGACCGTGATATCATCTCAATTATCACTCAAGTGCTTGTAGACAAGAATGATCCTGCTTTTGAGCACCCAACAAAGCCGGTTGGACCATATTATACGCTTGAAGAATCTGAAAAGATAACAGCTGAAACCGGAGCTAAATTTGCTGCTGATCCCCGTGGCCGTGGATACCGTAAAGTTGTAGCCAGTCCAAAACCACTTGTTATAAATAATCAGAAATCCATTGAAACACTTGCACGTGCCGGACAAATAGTAATTGCAGTTGGGGGTGGGGGTATTCCTCAATTCTATGTAGAGGAGAATAAACTCCAGGGTATTGATGCAGTAATCGACAAAGA
>CALCQV010000014.1 GCA_937894795.1 uncultured Bacteroidales bacterium | reverse complement strand
AGTATTTAAACAAAAAACCGGTTGAATATTCAACCGGTTTTTTGTTTAAATACTATGCTTTTTTAATCATGTGGATGCGCTAATCAGCCAGTACTAGAATATAATTGCTTTCAACCTCAACGGTTCCTCCCTTAATCTCAATTTCAATGGTTTTGTTTTCAGTGTCTTTCATCCTGATCTTACCGGTTTTTAGTGATGCTACCATTGGTGCATGTCCATAAAGAACTTCAAATGAACCGGTACTTCCGGGAAACTGAACTAAAGTAACCTTGCCTTTAAAAATTGTCTTTTCGGGTGTTATTATTTCAATAGTCATAACAGCAAAGCTTATTTACCTGATAACAATTTCTTTCCTTTCTCCATAGCTTCTTCAATCGTACCCACCAGATTAAATGCTGATTCCGGATATTCATCCATTTCTCCATCCAATAACATTCGGAAACCTTTAATGGTGTCTTCAATAGGAACAAATACACCCTTAACACCAGTGAAATGCTCTGCCATATGGAATGGTTGTGACATAAACCTTTGTATTCTCCTTGCTCTATGCACTACCAGCTTATCGCTGTCTGACAATTCGTCCATTCCCAGAATAGCTATAATATCAAGCAATTCTTTGTATCGCTGCAATATTTCCTTTACGCGTTGTGCTGTTCTGTAATGCTCTTCACCAACAACATCGGGCGATAAAATTCTTGATGTTGAATCCAGTGGATCAACAGCCGGGTAAATACCGAGTTCAAATATCTTACGACTCAACACGGTAGTTGCATCAAGATGCGCGAATGTAGTTGCGGGAGCCGGGTCAGTAAGGTCATCTGCAGGCACATAAACAGCTTGAACAGAAGTGATGGAACCTCTCTTTGTAGAGGTAATCCGCTCCTGCATTATTCCCATTTCGGTTGCAAGTGTTGGCTGGTAACCTACTGCTGAAGGCATGCGTCCTAGCAATGCTGACACCTCTGAACCGGCTTGAGTGAAGCGGAATACATTATCAACAAAATAGAGGATGTCTCTACCGCCTGATTTCTCATCACCATCTCTAAAGAACTCTGCCATTGTTAATCCTGAGAGTGCAACACGTGCACGTGCTCCGGGAGGTTCGTTCATCTGACCAAAAACGAGTGTAGCCTGCGATTTTGCCAATTCGTTTTTATCAACTTTACTAAGATTCCAACCGCCCTTGCCCATATCTTCTCTAAAGGCATCACCATACCTGATAACTCCTGATTCAATCATTTCTCTCAGCAGATCATTACCTTCACGTGTCCGTTCGCCAACTCCACTAAATACTGACAGACCTGCATACCTTTTGGCAATATTGTTGATAAGCTCCATAATGATAACCGTTTTGCCAACTCCTGCTCCACCAAATAAACCTGTCTTTCCTCCTTTAGCGTAAGGTTCAATTAAATCTATAACCTTGATTCCGGTATAAAGAACTTCCTTTTGAGTGGTAAGATTTTCAAAACGTGGCGGATCGCGATGAATAGCGTAAGTTTTTTCTCTTGACACATCTCCTAATCCGTCAATGGGATTTCCAATAACATTGAATAATCGTCCTTTAACATCTTCACCAACAGGCATTGAAATTGGAGCGCCAAGGCTAGTAACCTCCATCCCTCTATACAATCCGTCAGTTGAATCCATCGCTAGAGTACGAATGGTGTTTTCTCCAATATCCTGCTGACATTCAAGAATAATACTTCCACCTTCATCTGTTTTGATTTCCAGCGCATCATAAATATTTGGAAGTTTAACTTCTTTCTCAAAAATAACGTCAATTACGGGACCAATGATCTGTGAGATCTTGCCTTTTACAGTTTCAGCCATAATGTATTTAGCTAATATTTAGGTAGCAAATTTAGGAAACAATCCGAGACTGATATTGTTTGCATGCGAAAAAATTAAATGTTTTCATCAGGAATAACGAGATTGAGGGGACTGCCTTTCATTTTTAACTCTTCGTTTAGATACCCCGTTCAGCTGATTTGGAATATCAACACAAAGAATTTTCAGCAATGGTGTTATCTGATCTAGGATAAATCGAAAGCTGAATTCTAATCAAAACCAATGACTTATTTTTGTATTTTGGCAGCCCAAAACAGTCTATGGTTCAATCTTTTGTTCATCAACTAATAATAGTATAAATCTAAATTCTACAGAAATGCGAAATTCAATGCTTAAAGTCATATTATTGTTCGGCTTACTGTTTTCAGGTGGAGCGTCAATAGCATGTACCAATTTTATTATTTCTAAAGGGGCCACTACTGATGGTTCAACTATGATTACTTACTCTGCCGACTCTCACGTTCTTTATGGTGAATTATATCACCGTCCGGCAGCTGATTATCCTGCAGGTGCAATGGTTGATGTATATGAATGGGATACGGGCAAACAACTCGGCAAAATCAAGCAGGTTGCACATACCTATCTCGTTGTTGGCAATATGAATGAACATCAGGTTGCAATAGGTGAAACAACTTTTGGTGGCAAGCCTGAACTGGTTGATACTACCGGGATCATCGATTATGGAAGTCTAATATACCTCACTTTGCAACGTGCAAAAACGGCAAGAGAAGCTATTCAGATTATGGGAGAACTTGTTTCAACCTATGGGTATTATAGTTCGGGAGAATCATTCTCCATATCTGATCCGAATGAAGTTTGGATTTTGGAAATGATTGGTAAAGGATCACCCATACAAGTAAAAGATAAAAAAGGACGTATCAAAACTACTCATAATAAAGGAGCAGTGTGGGTAGCCATGCGTATCCCTGACGGATATATCTCAGGACATGCAAACCAGGCACGCATCACAACATTCCCGCTTAATGATCCTGAAAATTGCATCTACAGTCCTGATGTTATCAGTTTCGCTCGTGAGCGTGGCTTCTACACAGGTGATGATAAGAATTTCAGTTTTTCAGATACATATGCTCCGGTGGATTTTGGAGCCGCACGCTTCTGCGAAGCCAGAGTTTGGGCCGGTTTCAACAGGGTTAGCTCAGGAATGGATAAGTACACTGAATATGCCAAAGGTTTTGATCTAAAGAACAGAATGCCCCTGTGGATTAAACCTGATAAAAAGCTGAGCGTACAGGATGTGATGGGCATGATGCGTGATTATTATCAGGGTACTGAACTTGACATGTCAAAAGATATTGGTGCCGGTCCATATCATTCAATTGTTCGTTGGCGCCCAATGACCTGGCAAGTTGATGGTGTTGACTATATTCATGAAAGAGCTATTTCAACACAGCAAACCGGCTTCTCATTCGTGACCCAGTCACGTAGTTGGTTGCCTGACCCAATAGGCGGTATTATATGGTTTGGTGTTGATGATACATACAGTACAGTTTATGTTCCAATGTATTGTAGCATGACTGAAGTACCTAATTCATTTGCCGTTGGCAATGGCTCCATGATGACTTTCAGTGATGATGCTGCATTTTGGGTGTTTAATCAGGTGTCGAACCTTGCCTATACCAGATATAACAATATGATACCTGAAATCCAGAAGGTTCAGTCAGCACTTGAGAACAAGTTTGTAGCATATACCAAGGTGGTGGATAAAGCAGCTCTGGAACTGTACAATAAAGACCCCAAAGAAGCTATTCAATTTCTTACCGACTATTCAGTAAATCAGGGAAACAGCACTGTAGCGCGCTGGAAAGAACTATATGCCCATCTTTTTACAAAATTCCTTGATGGCAATATTAAGGTAAAGGATGGCAACAATCAGAACCCAAAAGTTGAACAACCCGGTTACGATGAATCGTATTATCGTATGATAATCGAAAAGACAGGCGACAAGTTCAAGGCACCTGCATCTTCGGGACATTAATTTGGAAAGCGATAAGCTAATTTGGAAAGGCGAACCGTTAGGCTCGCCTTTCCTTTATCTTAATTATCCATCCGGGTCCCTTATACACTAACAGCCTGTTTCTGAAAGGATGCTCAAATTTAAATAATCATAGTGTTTAATGATTGATGTATACATGATTTGCTTTGGTCATTACTGATTAATATTTCAGTTTGGGTATATTCTTTATTAATGTGGAAATTAGAGGGAATAGGTTCGCATAAAATAGATCAAAATGCGAAGTAAGTGTAAAACCTGTGCATAGCTAGTACGAGTATACCATTATCCAAAGCCAATCCTAAAAGAAATTGAAACATTGAGATGAAAAATATAGCAGAAGGGTTAATTTTTTGCGAAGGAGGTAATAAATCATGTAATTTTGCGTATTCCTATTAGGTATCTTAGTAGTTTATTAATCAATAGGAAAGATAAAGAAATAGTACTTATTTACATATACTTATAACAGGTATGGAAACTCTTTCAGAAAATAGAAAGTCCAATAAAAGGAATCCTCTGATTATTGTGATAGTAATACTGATTGCCTTATTGGCTTTATTGGCCTGGCTTTTCCTCTCAACACGCTCAAAACTGAGTAATTTAGTTGAAGAAAAGGAGGAACAGCGTGTTGAATTGCAATATGAGCTCGATTCCCTAATAAATGTACACAATGAAATGAAAGAGGAATATGGGGCTCTGTCTGATTCATTGTCATCACAGGACAGTTTGATTCAAGCCAATGCTGAAGAAATTAGAAAGTTGCTTGATACCCAGTATGAATTCTTTAAGGTTAAAAAGAAACTTGACAGGTTACGCATCATATCTCAGGGCTACCTGCATCAGATGGATTCACTCTATAATGTAAACCGTGAGTTGAGGGCAGAGAATGAAGAGATTCGTACCAGCTTCAGGCAGGAACAGCAAAAGAGTACCACGTTACTGCGTGATAAGGAAGTGCTCACTGAGCGGGTGAACGAAGCAGCAGTCCTCAGAGCATATAAAATTACGGCTCTTCCTGTTAAGGGAAGTGGTGAAAAGGAGAGACCGGTTGATAAAGCCAGGCGGCTGGAAAAGATAAAGGTATGTTTCACACTTGGTGAAAACCCACTTTTGAATGCAGGCCAAAGAACTGTGTATATCCGTATTGCTGGTCCTGACAAACAAATTCTGACCAGAGGAGTAGGCGATGAATTTTCATTCTCGTATAAGGGCGAGATTCTTCAATATTCAATTAGAAAGACTATCAATTACCAGAACTCAGCACTTGACCTCTGTGAGTATTGGATTAAGCGATCAGCTAACGATGAAATGCTTGCCGGTACCTATATCGTAACCGTATACGCTGATAATAATGAAATCGGTCAGAATAGTTTTGAATTGAAATAAAACACCATGTCTTGACAGCTTGATTTTATTAGACATTAGTCGATGAACATGTCTAATAAACTTTAATAGCTATTATTCATTTTTGATTGTTACTGTTATTAAAAAGAGAGAAGCTTTTCCATCAAAGCATCTCTCTTTTTTTATGTTAACAAATCATTAATTATTGGAAACGATTATCGTATATATTGTTTCCAACCTTATCTTTGCATCTTTAAATATTTACCATGGAACAAAAATTGGTTACCATACTGGAAGGGGCGATTAAATTATTCAAAAAGTATGGATTACGCAGTATCTCAATGGATGAATTGGCATTATCACTTGGTATGTCCAAGAAAACGTTGTATCAATATGTTTCAAATAAGGAAGACCTTGTCAAGAAAGTTCTGGAATATATAATTGATAGAAATTCTTTAAATGATTTTGAAGATAACCCAAACCTGAACGCAATTGATATGTTACTTCAAATAAGTCATGTAGTCAGGATTGAAACAGTTGAGATGAATCCCGTGGTGGTCTTTGATTTGCATAAGTACTATCCGGCCATTTATCATGACATCTTTGTTAAGAAACGTGAAATGATATATAATCAAATGTACAGCAACTTTAAACGGGGCATCAGTGAAGGCATTTATCGGAAGGATGTAGATATAGATATGTTTGCCAGGCTCTATGTTAAGAATTTGATGGAGATTCACGATCCTGAGTTCATCAATGCCTCATTTACCAGAATCTTCAATGCCATGTTTGACATCCAGATACGGGCAATTGCAAACAATAAAGGACTAACATATTACGAACAAAAATTACAACCACTGACAATTTAAACCAGTTATGAAAATATCATTTCAATCGATACCGGTACTAATAATTGTTCTGGCTCTAAATGCCGGTATTGTAAAGGCTCAAAATTCAGTAAATTTCAGCTTGAAACAAGCGCAGGAATATGCATTGGCAAATAGCTTCAATAATAAGAATGCACATATCGATCTTCAGTTGGCAAGGAAGAAAATATGGGAAACAACGGCTATTGGATTACCGCAAATAAGCGCTCAGGCTAAATACCAGCACTTATTTGAAGTGCCTGAAATTGATTTTGGCGGGAGCTCATTCATTAACACCAATCTGCCCGCAGGAAGCACTTTAACTGCTAATGATATAATTAATCAAACTGTATTTCTTGATTTTAGGCCGGGTGAACCTATTCCGCTTGGTATTAAGGACAATACAACACTGGATATTACAGTATCGCAACTCATTTTCAGCGGTGAATACCTGGTTGGATTGCAGGCATCAAAAGTTTTTTATTTGATTTCTGATCAAAATAAGCAGAAAATAGAAAGTGATACACGCGAATCAGTATCGAATATATATGCGCTTGTTCTGATGTTTCAGGATAACTACAATCTGATGACACTATTACTTGATAATACATCGAGAACATTAAATGAAATGCGAGAGTTAAACAAACAGGGTTTTGTTGAAATAACTGATGTGGACCAAATTGAGCTTGCAACTTTAACACTTCAGAATGGTGTTAATGCCATGGAACGTCAAATCAATGCTACGAAAGAGTTATTAAAATTTCAGATGGGTTACCCAATGGAAAAGGAAATCAACCTGACTGACAATCTTGAGACAATGGCAAGTGAGGTGAACCTGGAAGCCTTAATTTCAAATGGGTTTAAGATGGATAATAACATCAATTATCAAATAATGAATACGCAGGTGAAATTGAGCAAGTTGAATATGCAAAGAGAAAAATCAACATTTTTACCAAGTTTGGCTGCTGTTTATCAGCATACAGAGAAGTTCAAGAAGATTGATTTCGACTTCATGCCGGTTGATGTCTTTATGCTTTCTTTAAGTATTCCTATTTTTTCGAGTGGACAGAGGTTTGTAAAAGTCCAACAGCGTGGCTTGGAGTATAACAAGGCCATTAACAATCTGGAATCGGTTTCGCAAGGATTGAAACTGGAGTATGTTAATGCAAGAAATGAGATGATTGTGGCTTTTGACAATTTCACAAATGTTAAAAAGAATGTTGAGTTGACTAAACGCATTTATGATAAGACACTAATTAAATTCAAGGAAGGATTATCTTCAAGCATGGAGCTTACTCAGGCACAAAACCAACTTCTTTCAGCACAAAGCGAGTATGTTAGCAATCTTAACGCGCTTCTGACTGCTAAAAATAAACTTACCAAATTAACATCACATCAATAAAAAACTGTAAACAATGAAATTCATCTATAATTTATTGGCATTTGCCTTGGTAATACTTGTTGCGACATCTTGCGGGAGTAAGATAGATGACATTACTAAAAAGGAGCAGGAACTGGAAAAGCTTAAACAAGAGCATTCAGACCTTGATGCAAAGATTCGACTGCTTGAAGCCGAACTGAACAAGACAGGTGAGTCAACAAAAAAGATAATCAGTGTTGAACTTACTGAAGTTAAAAATGAGCAGTTCAGCCACTACCTTGAAGTGCAGGGAAGGGTTGATGGCGAGGATAATATTGGTGTGTCGGCCCAAATGGCGGGAGTAATTACTTTAATCCATGTGAAAGAAGGTGATAAGGTAAAAACAGGTCAATTGCTGGCTCAGATGGAGAACAGTGCCTTAAGAGAAAATTATGAAGCTGCTCGCTCTGTAGCAGACTTGGCAACTAGCGTCTATAACAGAAGAAAAGCACTTTGGGATCAGCAGATTGGAAGTGAGATCGAATACCTCGCTGCTAAGGCAGAAATGGAATCACGCCAAAAAGGCCTTGCTGCTATTGGTGAACAACTTGAAATGACAAGAATAAAATCACCCATAAATGGTAGCGTTGAAGAAGTCAATCTGAAAATTGGCCAAATGGCATCCCCCGGAATGCCTGCCTTCAGGGTGGTTAACTTTTCTACTGTTAAAGTAGTTGCTGACATTGCTGAATCATATGCTTCCAAAGTTAGACCCGGTGCAAAAGTACTTGTGACTATCCCTGATCTTGATAAAGATATTGAAGCAAAGATTGACTTTACCAGTAAGTATATCAATCCTGTTAACAGAACATTCCTTACTGAGATACGACTTAAGCCGGGGGCCCTCGAATACAGGGCAAACATGATTGCCAAAATAAAAATTAATGACTATAATAATCCTGAGGCTATTGTAGTTCCGGTTTCTGTTATAAGAGAAACAATTGATGGTAGGTTTGTATATGTAGCTGAAAATATAAAAGGACAACTTCAGGCAAAAAGAAGAGCTGTTGAAGTAGGTCAAACATACAATGGCAAAGCTGAGATCACTAAGGGCCTATTACCGGGTGATAAGCTGATTACTACCGGATTTAACAATTTGGTAGATGGTCAACCTCTCAAAGTATCATAATTGTACTCCTTTAACACTCTAAAATATGAATAGTAACAAATTCAAGGAGTTTTTTGCAACAAGCTGGGCTATTGATAATAAGACCAGTGTTTATGTGCTGACTGTTTTTATCACTTTATTGGGATTGTATAGCTATCAAACTATTCCTAAAGAGCAGTTTCCTGAAATAGTAATACCAACAATTCTGGTTAATACCGTATATCCGGGCACTTCACCGGTGGATATGGAAAATCTTGTTACCCGCCCTATCGAGAAACAACTTAAGGGGATTACCGGTGTAAAAAAGATTACAAGTAACTCATTACAGGATTTTTCAGCCATTGCTATCGAATTTAACACTGATGTGCCTGTCCCCGAAGCAAAGCAACGAGTTAAGGATGCCGTTGATAAAAGTATGAGTGATCTGCCTAATAATTTATTGGATGATCCTTCAGTTATGGATATTGACTTCTCGGAGATACCAATAATGTATATTCAGATTTCTGGTAATTATGATTTGGTTCAATTGAAGAAATACGCTGAGATGGCGCAGGATAGGATTGAATCATTGAATGAAATTACCAGAGTTGATATCGTTGGTGCGCTTGAGCGTGAAATTCAAATAAATGTGGATCTGTATAAAGCTCAGGCTGCCAAGGTTACAATGGGTGATATTGAGAGGAGTGTAGCATCTGAAAACCTCACCATTTCTGCCGGTAACATCACTACTTCGGGTTCAAAAAGAAGCATCAGAATACAGGGTCAGTTTGATGATATAGAAACCATTGAAAATATTGTGGTTACTTCATCAAGCGGCGCATTGGTTTATTTAAAGGATGTTGCTGAAGTAAAGGACTCCTTTAAAGAACAAGAGAGTTTCTCCCGTCTTTTTGGCAAGAATGTGATTACCCTTAATGTGGTTAAGAAAAGTGGTAAAAACCTTTTGGACGCTTCAGATAAAATACATGAGATTCTGGATAATGAACTGATTGATAATCAATATCCCTCCGACCTTAATGTAGCTATTTCAGGCGAAATGTCGCGTTATACGAGAAACACACTGGAAGAACTGAATAACACGATACTTTTTGGATTTATTCTGGTTACCATAGTACTTATGTTTTTCATGGGCATAACAAATGCTTTCTTCGTTGCATTGGCTGTTCCTCTCTCAATGTTTCTGGCATTTTTGGTTATGCCGGCATTAGGTTTCTCAATGAATATGATTGTGATGTTTGGTTTCATATTTGCATTGGGAATAGTAGTGGATGATGCAATTGTTGTTATTGAAAATATTCACCGGGTACACCGTAAAGAATCAAATATTATAGTTGCTGCCAAGCGTGCAGCAGGGGAGGTGTTTCTACCAATACTCTCCGGAACCCTAACCACATTGGCGCCATTCTTTCCACTAGCTTTCTGGCCCGGAATTGTGGGTGAGTTTATGGTTTATGTTCCTGTAACACTTATCATTACATTGTTTGCTTCACTTTTTGTTGCTTACATTATCAATCCGGTGTTTGCCATTTCATTTATGAAACATGAGTTTGAGCCGCCACCACGCAAGCTGCTTCTTCGTAAAGCAATGGTGACGGTGGTATTCATGATTGGATTTGCAATAGGCGGCTATAGTTTATATTTTTTGTCGGGGAGTAAAACTGCTTTTGGGATAGCCAATTTCCTGGTTTTTGCCTCCTTCCTCATATTGTTGTTCCATCTTTTTATTAATCCATACATTACCTATTGGCAAAATAAAGGTTGGCCATATCTTGTTGGATTGTACGAAAGACAATTAAGGTATTTTGTTCAGGGTTATAGGCCTGTTTGGCTGCTGTCAGGAATAGTTGGTTTGCTGATTTTTACTATTATGCTTACAGGAGCTGCCGGTATCAAGGTGTTGTTTTTCCCTGATAATATGCCTAATAGCATTTATGTAATGATTCAAATGCCGGTTGGTACAGATCAGAAAGTTACCGATTCTGTGACCAGGGTGGTAGAACATAAAGTAATGGATATACTGGGTGAGAATAACCCGGCTGTGGAATCTGTTATTGCCAATGTAGCTCTTGGTGCAGGTGATGAAATGGATTTCAGTCGTTCTGTCAGCTCAGAGAAAGGGAAAGTTACCATTAATTTCGTTGAGTATAAATACCGACAAGGTGCTAATACCAATGACTATCTTGACCGAATACGAAAAGAGATACGTGATATTCCCGGAGCAGAGATTTACTCAGTTAAAGAAAATAATGGCCCACCTACCGGCAAGCCCATCAATATTGAAATTACCGGCGAGGACCTCCCTTCACTGATTAACGATGCTTTTGAATTCAAGAACTATCTTGATTCTATACGAATACCTGGAGTGGAAGAATTAAAGAGCGATTTCCTGGAAAATAAACCTGAAATAGTGTTGGATATTGATCGCGAAAGAGCAAATAATGAGGGTATCAGCACTGGGCAGATTGCCATGGAGTTGAGAACAGCTGTGCTAGGTAAAGAAATCTCCAAATTTAAGGATACCGAAGACGAATACCCAATTCAACTCAGATATTCAGAAGAAACCCGTAATAATATAAACAACCTGATAAATGTTCCCATCACGTACAGGGATATGAATACCGGTTTGCTGCGACAAATACCTCTTTCATCTGTGGCCAGCATTGACTATGGTTCTTCATATGGTGGGATTAAGCGTCAAAATCTTAAAAGAATCATTACTATTTCAAGTGAAGTCACAACCGGATATTCACCCAATGATATAGTCCCAAAGATTGAAACTCTGGCTCGGGATTTCCCTGTTAGTGATGGCGTTCAAATTAAACTTACGGGTGAACAGGAAGATCAGGCCGAATCAGCTTCTTTCCTTATGATGGCAATGATGATATCACTGGGGTTGATATTCTTTATCCTGATTACTCAGTTTAATTCATTCAGTAAAGCAATGCTTATACTTAGTGAAGTTGTTTTCAGTATCATTGGAGTATTGCTGGGCATTATCATATTTGGCATGGATGTCTCTATCATCATGACCGGATTGGGAATAGTGGCACTTGGTGGTATAGTAGTAAGAAATGGTATTCTTATTGTGGAATTTACTGATGTATTGCGTGAAAGGGGATTGAAAACCAGAGAAGCTATTGTTCAGGCCGGATTGACTCGTATCACTCCTGTAATTCTCACTGCAACGGCAACTATTTTAGGATTAGTGCCACTGGCAATTGGCTTAAACCTGAACTTTGTTACCATGTTTACTGAACTCAATCCACATGTACATGTTGGTGGCGATAATGTAATGTTCTGGGGGCCTTTGGCCTGGTCTATAATTTTCGGCCTGAGTTTTGCAACTTTCCTCACTTTAGTATTTGTACCGGCAATGTATCTTTTATCACATCAGGTGGAAATTAAATATGCCCGTTGGAAATCAAATATAGCAGCAATGAAGCTCAGAAAATAGCAAGAGCGGCAGTTGCCATGCATTACTGTTAACTATGTCTGAATTTGGAGAGAGCCCTGTTATTATTAACAGGACTCTCTTATTATCAATACCTATCAAAATGGCGATGGCTTATTTTTGACTTATAATAATATTAAATGCTGATATAAAATATTAACTATATTTGATATCTGTACCATATTTGTTGTTATCAGTTGAAAAGGAAACGCTTATCATTGATAGTGTGTATTGTACTGGCTCTCTCCATAGTTTTTGTGAGGGCAATTCAAGCACCAACCCGGATGCTTACCTGGGATGTATTTGGCTATTATCTTTATTTGCCCGCCAATTTCATATATAATGATCCAAAACTCAACAATCAGGAATGGATGGATGATATATTTGAAAAATATCAACCTTCACCTACTCTATATCAATTGGTTTATTTGGAAAATGGCGACAAGCTGATAAAATATGCTTCGGGAATGGCAGTCTTGTATTCACCTTTCTTCTTTATAGCTCATTGGCTTGCTCCGGTTTTGGGTTATCCTGCTGATGGCTTTTCCTTGCCATACCAGGTAATAATAAGTATAGGTGGAATTCTTTGGGCTTTAGCAGGAATCTTTCTTCTTAGAAAATTGCTGCTTAACTTTTTTACCGATAAGATTTCTGTAATAGTTTTGATATTGGTTGTTGCCGGTACGAATTATCTTCATCTTGTTTCAATTGATGGAACTCTGCTCACACATAATTATCTATTTACTCTCTATACCCTGCTCATAATACTAACTATAGAGTATCATAGAAAACCCTCTGCATTAATGGCAATTGCCCTTGGCATCACAGCAGGCTTTATTTCGCTGATTAGACCCTCAGAAGCCGTTTGTTTCCTTATTCCAATTCTGTGGAGTACAGGAACTTTAAAAGCTCTGAAAAATAAAATATCAGTATTAAGAAGGCATCCTCTCCATCCATTCTTAATGGCTTTTGCAGCATTATCGATTGGGTCAATTCAATTTATTTATTGGAAATCACTTACAGGTGAATGGATATACTATTCATACAGTAACAATCCGGGTGAGGGGTTTAGATTCTTCCCTCCCTATATCATGGAATTTCTGTTTAGTTACCGCAAAGGATGGTTAGTTTATACGCCAGTTATGATTGGTTCTATTATTGGAACTGTGTTGATGTTAAAGCGACAAAGGGAAAATTTGCCGGCTATAATATTATTCATTGTTTTTGATATTTGGATAATCTCCGCATGGACTGCATGGTGGTATGGGGGTGGAAGCTTTAGTTCCAGATCCATAGTTCCGGCTTATAGTGTACTTGCTATCCCCTTAGGATATTTAGTTATGGAGATTGGCAAAAGGAAATGGAATAAAATTTTCTCCATAATAGGTGTTTTCCTTGTAATACTTAATCTGTTTCAGACGTATCAATGGTCCAGAGGTATCATTGATAAGGAACGTATGACGAAAGAATACTATTGGGCAATATTTGGTAAAGTCAATGTTGATAAAGACAAGTTGGATAAATTGCTATTGGTGGATAGAAGTACGGAGACCAATCAAGTTCCCGACCATCTGGAACGATATACCGGGAAAGTCATTTATCAATATGATCAACTTCAAACTGCTGATACTATACAAGCAATCAGAATGAATAGTGAAAATCAGTTCTCTCCGGGGCCTGATGTGCCTTTTAAGGAATTAACCAAAAGTGATCATGTATGGATAAAATCGAGTATTGAAGTATGGTTGCCTGAAGGATATTCCGGTAAAATGCCGCACCTGGTTTCAAGTTTTCATTATAAAGATGCAGCCTATAAATATAGAGGAGCTACAATTGATGACAATACAGCAATCAGGGGAGCATGGCAACCAATAACATATTGGTATTTGAGCCCTGAAGTGAGAACTCCTGATGATAACCTCAAAGTATATCTTTGGCATAATGATACAGCCAGTATTTATATCAGGAATCTAAAAGTAGAAGTATTCGAACTGACCGCTAATTAAATTTGTTATAACTTTGTATGGTCTGGGTTAAACTATTAAAAGTATTACAATAGTTAATATATCAGGAAACCATGCCTGAATGTAGACTATTTAAGTAGTACGGTCAAATTTCAACTTTTTATGTTCAACACAAGAAGAATGAGGACACCCGACTGGTATTTAGCTTGGTCGATGGTTGTCTTGCAATTTTTAATGCTTGGATTAATTGTATTTACAGGGCCCCTTATCCCGGGTAATTGGTGGTCAGTTGCAATAATGATACCTGGAGGTTTCTTGGGCTTATGGGCAATTTACACAATCAGGCTAGGGAACCTGAGTGTGTCACCTTATGTAAAAGATGGTGGTTACATGGTTGCAAAAGGACCTTACCGTTTTATAAGGCACCCAATGTATACGGGTTTGATACTGATAAGTTGGGCGCTTGTGGCCGGTCACTTCAGCACTATACGTTTGATTTTCGTATTGATTCTTACCGTTGCATTAGTTGTAAAACTACACTTGGAAGAAGAGTATTTAAAGAAATCCTTTCAACCCTACTCGGATTATATTAAAAGGACAAAAAAGCTGATTCCCTTTATTTGGTAATAATAACAGAGTGTTTGACCAACAACTATATTGCTGAACCAAATTGTCTTAAAAAGCGAACATCATTTTCTGAAAAGATTCTGAGGTCTTTTACATTGAACACCAGATTGGTAATACGCTCAACACCAATTCCAAAGGCAAAGCCGGAGTAGATCTTAGGGTCAATTCCACAGTTTGTTAGTACTGCAGGGTTTACCATACCACATCCAAGTATTTCAACCCAGCCGGTATATTTACAGAATCCACACCCTTCACCACCACATAAATTGCATGAAATATCCATTTCTGCCGATGGTTCGGTAAATGGAAAGTATGATGGTCGAAGCCTTATTTTTGTATCAGGACTAAACATCTCTTTGGCGAAATACATCATTGTTTGCCTGAGATCAGCAAAACTTACATTCTTGTCAATGTAGAGACCTTCAACTTGGTGAAAGAAACAATGTGCTCTTGCAGAAATAGCTTCATTACGATACACTCTTCCCGGAAAAGTCATTCTGATTGGAGGCTGAGTGTGCTCCATAACCCTTACTTGTACACTTGACGTATGGGTGCGCAGCAATACTTCAGGATTTGATCCAATAAAGAATGTATCCTGCATATCACGTGCGGGATGTTCAGGCGCAAAATTTAAAGCTGAGAAGTTATGCCAATCATCTTCTATTTCAGGACCTTCAGCAACAGTATATCCTATACGTCCGAAAATATCAATAATCCGTTTCCTGATTATGGCAAGTGGGTGGCGTGACCCTGATTGATCATCTGTTACAGGAAGAGTAAGATCAAATAACTTCTCGGGCTTATTATCGTTATCACCCAAACCTGCTTTTAAACTATCATGTTTGAGTTGTATTGCTTCCTTTAACTCATTGAGGAGTCTGCCTGTATCCCGCCGTTCTTCAGGGGCTACTGTTTTGAATAAAGCAAAAAGATCATTGAGGATTCCCTTTTTTCCTGAATACTTGATGCGGAATTGCTCAAGTTCTTCTAATGAAGTTGTTGTAAACGACTGGACTTCAGCCAGATATTTTTCTATTTGTAGTTTCATACATTTTTACCTGATGTTCAACATCAGGTATTTAAATTTCAATAATTATTTAACAACAGTAATTTTCATCTTCACATCCTTGACCGGACGATCGCCAGCACCTGTTTGTACGGCTGCAATCTTGTCAATAACCTCAAGGCCTTTAATTACCTCGCCGAATACTGTATAATCATCATCGAGATGTGGAGTGCCACCAATGGTTGAGTAAACTTTACGACGTTCAGGTGAAACTTTTTTACCGGTTTGCTTTTCAAACATATCAATTTGAGTAGGTTGAAGAACCATGCCTTGTACAATATAGAACTGGGATCCTGATGAATTTTTCTTAGGATTAACCTGATCGCCTTGGCGAGCGGCTGCCAACGCCCCTTTTTTATGAAAATGATTAGGTCTTATTTCAGCAGGAATGGTATATCCGGGATCGTTTTTTGAACCTTGTCCGCCACCCTGAATCATGAATTTATTTATTACCCTGTGAAATACTGAGCCATTATACCAACCTTGCTTTATGAGTTTCAGGAAATTATCACGGTGACCCGGTGTGTCATCATAAAGTATTGCTGTCATATTCCCATATTCTGTTTCTATTAGTACAGTAGTCGGTTTTGTGGTTGTAGGTGTCTTAGTCTGGCCTGATGCAGCAATTACGGTAAAGAGTATCAGAATTGCCAATATTGATTTTTTCATGATTCTTATTTTAATTTTCAACTATAAAGTTTGATTTCCGATTATTCCTCCAACAGGTAAACATGCATTTCTATGTCTTCGAGTGGTCGGTCATTTTCGTCTCTTTTTACGGCAGCAATTTTATCAACAACATCCATGCCACTTATCACTTCGCCAAAAATGGTATAACTGCCATCCAGATGCGGTGCGCCACCTATAGATTTATAAATATCTCTTTTCTCGGCGGAAATTTTAAAAGGCGTTGTCAATGCATATTCTTTATCCATCATACCGTTAAGAGTATCCAAAAGGAATTTGAAGCGTAATGAGTCGGCTTTAGAATCGGCTGCAAGAAACTCATTTCTTAATTCAAGATTCTCAGGCCTGTTCATTATATTAACAAAGATGCGCTGTTTAGCAATTGAATATTGTTTTTTTTCAACCTCATCAAGTGTAACATCGGTAAACTTCTTGCCTTGTACAATATAAAATTGTGAACCTGATGACAGACGGAAGGGATTGACTTCGTCAGATTCGCGGGCGGCAGCCAGCACTCCCCTTACATGCATATGGTTTGGGAGTATCTCTGCAGGCAGGTCATATCCGGGACCTCCATTACCGAGTTCTATACCTGCCTTTGCTCCTTTGGAATCAGGGTCACCTCCCTGAATCATAAATCCTTCTATCACCCTGTGAAACAGAGTTCGGTCAAAATATGATTCTTTGGCCAACTTAATAAAGTTATTGCTGTGAAGAGGCGTGTCTTTATATAGCTTTACATGGATATCACCTAAAGTAGTTGAAATGACTACTGTTTCATCCATGAATTGTGATTGGCTGTCTATTGGACTTTGCAAAGCTGCCTGACCGGTAACTGAAAGTACATTAACAGATATAAGTAAGAATAAGCCTGTTAACCGTATAAGTTGATAAAGCTTCATAAGCTGAATAATTCTTTTGCAAAATTAAGTAAAATAGTCACTGGTAGCTGTTTTCTGTATTCAGGCTATTTCTTCCTTTCAAGTTCATAGCATGTACGGCAAAGCGGTTCATAACTTTCAGTTTCACCCAGCATTACCAGTTTCTGATCTGATGATTTTCTAAAGGAATATTGTGCCAAATTTCCGCATCTAATGCATATAGCGTGTACTTTGGTAACATATTCAGCTGTAGCCATCAGTGATGGCATTGGCCCAAAGGGATTTCCGGCAAAGTCCATATCCAGGCCGGCAACAATAACCCTTATATTTTGACGAGCCAGTTTATTACATACATCAACAATTTCATCATCAAAAAATTGCACTTCATCTATGCCAACTACATCAACATTATTTGTGAGGAGCAGAATTTGAGTGGCAGAACTTACCGGTGTTGAAAGTATGGAATTTTCATCATGTGAAACCACATTGGTTTCATCATACCTTGTGTCAATCATCGGTTTAAAGATTTCAACCCTTTGTCGTGCAATTCTTGCCCGGTTTAGCCGTCGGATCAGTTCCTCAGTTTTTCCTGAGAACATTGAGCCGCAGATTACCTCAATCCATCCGCGACGCTGTGATGTTAGATTCGAACTTTCGAGAAACATTATTTATAACTCCACTGATTTCTTTATACTTTTATAGGCTGTAATAATTTTTGTAATTTGCTGATAATAGGCATATCATTTGTCAATTTGATATGGAATTATCAGGCTGCAATGTACAAAAATTCATCTTTATCACGTTATAAAAACTACCTATCAAAGCATCATAAAATGGAAAGTAAACTGAATGACCTTAATTTATTGATTGATAAATTAACTTCACGCATCAATTCGGTTAAGGAAAATAACACTCTAAGCATACTTGAAACAGATATTATTCTGGATTTACTCCGACAGGCTTATCTTGCAACAGAACAAATCAGGCTGGAAATAATAAATGGCAACAAAATCATTAGTAGTAAATTGGAAGAAGCAGTGCCTGAAATCCGGAAAGAGTTAATCCCTGAACCGGTGAAGAATACCAATACAGAGGATGTTTTGCCGGTAACGGAATCTCCAATAGAACTTGCAGAAGTTCACTCTGAGAATACCCGAATTGAGCAAACTACTTTTGACAATATCCCCCTGATGTCATTTAACAAGGTTGAAGTTGAAAGCAATGAGATTTTAAAAGAGCCACATGCTTCTGACCAAGAACCTGAAGTTTCAGAGATTTATAATGTACCTCCACAAGAAAAGGCTGCGGTCATTCCCGACATAACAACTAATAAAACACCGGTACAAGAAGTTTCTGAAATGAATAAAAGGCCGGCAAATGAAACAGTTACTAGGAATAAACCAATACCCGGCGACCTCTTTGGCACTCCTACTTTGGCTGATAAGCTGAAGAATGAGATACCAACGGTAATAGATAAGATTAATCAGGGCAAGTCTGATCAAACTCTTGCACATAAAATGCAACTCAAGCCGATTCAAGATTTGAAAAATGCCATTGGAATTAATGAAAAATTCCAATTTGTAAATGATCTTTTTGAGGGACGGATAGAACTATATAATGATGCCATAAATCGTCTTAATTCTTGTGGCTCAATGAATAATGCTGATAATATTTTTAACAGCCTGAAATCAACCCTCGGCTGGAATGAAAACAATGAAGCTTTTAATAAATTAAAATCCTTTATTAACAGGCGGTACCTTTAATACTTTAAAGCTCAATGACAAACCGGATATTACGTGTTCTCTTGTGGTTTTGTCTTCCGATTATACTTTATTCAGGTAATGGTATTACTGCCCAGAATATAGTTCGGGCGCGGATAATTATGGATACTCTTTCATCTGCATCAATGTTTGGAAGAGGATATGTTAATAATGGATGTGGAATTGCCGCTGAGTACCTCACAAATGAAATGAGAAATACAGGACTTAAGTCATTTGAAGAAGGATTTAAGCAGAACTTTCATGTGAATGTTAAAACTTACCCGTCCATCGTTTCTATGAAAATAGACGGCACTATATTAAAGCCGGGTGAGGAGTTTGCTGTTATTACCGGAAGTCCAACGGTAGAAGGTGCTTTTAAACTTATTGAAATAGATTCAACATGGTTTAAGCGATACCGTAAAATAGAAAAATTAAAGAAAAGGGATCTTAGTAAAACTTTAATCGTATTCAATACCGGATTAGCAAAAGGGAAATACAAGAAATTGACTGATTCACTTTCCCGGAACAACTACATTAACTGTGCAGGATTTATTTATGTCATTGATAAAAACAGTGTTGCCTGGAGTGTTAATTCAGCTGATAAAGTACTTTCTTATCCTGTCTTTAATGTGGTTAACAGAGTGATGTCTTCCAAGCCATCATTTGCTGATATAAATGTTGTACTGGAAGCAGTTGATAACTACAAGGTTAGTAATGTGATAGGATATCTTCCGGGAACATCAGATTCGGATTCATTTGTAGTTATCACGGCACATTATGACCATCTGGGGATGATGGGTAAAGATGCATATTTTCCCGGAGCAAATGATAATGCCAGTGGAACAGCAATGATGCTGGATCTGGCTGATTATTACTCCAAAGCCGAGAACAGGTTACCTTATAATATTGTATTCATGGCTTTAGCCGGCGAAGAAATAGGATTAAGAGGTTCACAATATGCAGCAGAGAATTCACTTTTCCCTTTAAATAAAATCAGGTTTCTTATCAATCTGGATATGGTTGGTACCGGAAGTGAAGGGATTACAATGGTTAATGGAGTCCAATATCCTGAGTATTTCGAGAAGATGGTGAAGATTAATGCCGAAAACGAATATATTTTAAAGGTGGTTAAGCGCGGTGAGAGTTGTAATAGTGACCATTGCCCATTTTATAAAAAGGGAGTGCCTGCAGTATTTATTTATTCTATGGGAAGTGAACACATAGAATATCACAGTTTGAAAGACAAGTCGCAACTTGTTCCTCTTACGGAGTATGAGGATATATTCCGGTTAATAAGGGATTTTATCAATTTATTATAGCATTATATCAATAAGGGGATGTCGAAACTATATATAGTGCCAACACCGGTGGGAAATCTTGAAGATATTACCCTACGAGCTATCAGAATTTTAAAGGAAGTAGGCCTGGTTCTGGCTGAAGATACGCGTAAGACAGGCATTCTGCTAAAACACTATAACATTGAAAATAAGATGCAATCGCATCATCAGCATAATGAACATCAGACCGCTGAGATTATAGCAAAGCGAATTAACGCCGGAGAAACGGTTGCCATAGTCACCGATGCGGGGACACCGGGTATATCTGATCCCGGCTTTTTACTAGTACGTACTTGCCTGGAAGCAGGTATTGAAGTTGAATGTCTACCCGGTGCAACTGCCTTTATTCCTGCTTTGGTTGCATCCGGACTGCCTTGTGACAGGTTCTACTTTGAAGGATTCCTTCCTCACAAGAAAGGAAGAAAAACACGATTAAATTATTTGGCAAAGTTAGATCAGACTATCGTACTCTATGAATCACCATTCAGATTAGCCAAAACAATGCTTCAATTAGCTGAAGCACTTGGCTCTGAAAGGAAAGGATGTGTTTCCAGAGAAATCTCAAAAATCTATGAAGAGCACCGTCGTGGTACGCTGCAGGAATTGGCAAATTATTATGCTGAGCATGAACCTAAAGGTGAAATAGTTATTGTAGTAGGCGGAAAGTCAGACAATGAATTATCCAGCAGGGAGAACGAATAGCCCATTGTCAATACAAGGAAAATCCATTATCTGTCTGTAAATGGTCAATGCCGTAAATGAAAAGCTTGTTATTTAAACACAGAACCTTATTTTGAATAGGTTCAAATGTCCCTGATAATCGCTTCAATAAGGTTATATGTTCCCAATTCTATTTGTAGAATATTCGCATCGAGCATATAACATGGTGTAGTGTAGATCAACCTGTGGGGATCTTTAACAACATCGCCATGACTCGTCTTTTTATGCACTGAGCCCATATGTTCAACATCGCGTATGGTTTTCTCATCATCGCCAATAGTCATTTCAATATTACCCAATACTTTTGAAATCATTACGGGTGAGATACACATCGCTCCAACAGGCTTATGCAGTGATACCATATCTTTGATGGCTTTAGAAATCTCGGGGTTTACCTTGCAATTGTCTCCTTCAAAAGCATAAGTGCAAAGGTTTTTCGCTACTCCAAACCCACCGGGAAATACGAGTGCATCAAACGAACGTGCCTGAAAGTCGCTTAGCGGTTTGATATTTCCACGTGCAATCCTTGCTGACTCAACAAGGACATTACGCTCTTCCTGCATTACTTTACCACTAAGGTGGTTTACAACGTGATATTGCTTAATGTCGGGTGCAAAAATTTCATAATCAGCACCATGTTTTTTGATGGCCAGTAAAGTCAGTACTGCTTCATGTATCTCTGCTCCATCTTTGACACCGCAACCTGAAAGAACTACTGCGAACTTCTTCATATCGTTTATTTACTTTAATGAGAGGGTTAAGTAACAAAAAGCGAAATATCAACTCTATTTTAAACTTGATTATTTCAATGTTCAAATATATGAAATAAGGGAAGTCCCTGGTACTGTGATCCGTTTATTTAAGCTAATTTTACTCTTACAATATTATGCAGGGGTAGTTTGTTATAATATTATCAACATTATAGTCATTTAGAGATGTGTGGTAGATTTTCTCTTACTGCAGATGAGAAACAGATAAACTTATTTTTTGAGCTTTCCGGAGGCAATGCTCCTTATGTACCCCGATATAATGGGGCACCCACGCAGCTATTGCCTGTCATTACCTCAGAAGAGCCCGGAAAATTGCAGTTGTTCAGGTGGGGTCTCATACCCAGGTGGTCAAAAGAAATACCGAAAGCCCCATTAATTAATGCGCGAAGTGAAACCATAGATCAGAAGCCTTCCTTCAAGTCAGGTTTTCGTGAAAAGCGTTGTCTGGTCCCGGCTGATGGGTTTTATGAGTGGGTGCATTCCGGAAGGAAGCTTCCATACAGATTCACCCTTAAGGATGAATCTTTATTTGCTTTTGCCGGTATTTGGGATAATTGGCAAAGCTCAGATGGACAACTCATTAATTCATTCACTATCATTACCACCGATGCTAATGAAATAATGAAGCCTATTCATGATAGGATGCCTGTAATTCTGGATAAATCTGATTTTCGTTCATGGCTTCAAAGCTACAATGAAGTAAATTTGAAGGGAATGCTTAAACCCTACCCTTCAAGTGAGATGAAAAGATACAGGGTTCCGGAAACGGTTAATAAAGCTTCAGCCGAAGGTCCCGAGTTAATTGCTGCTTGTGAGCCTATGGAGTTTTTTGATGGTGATTTGTTTTGAGGTCGGCATGATTATTGCGCGTTTTATAAAGTTTAGAAAACTAATATTAGAATGAAATATAGATTAGCCGGATTGATTGTTTTAGTCTTACTCACAGGTGCCTGTAAGAAGTATGAGGAGTTTCCTCCGGAACCTGTTATAAAGTATTTGGACTTTATTATGCTACGCGATAGTGAGGGTATTGATCAGCGTGGTGTCTTAAAATTTAGTTATACTGACGGGGATGGTAACATAGGATTATATTCAGAAGATACGGTTGCACCATACGACTATAATCTGTTTATCAAATATTTTGAATTGCAAAATGGAGTTTTTAAAGAGATATTCCTGATTACTCCAACCTATATAAATGATTCGACTATAGTTTATGATACCGCTACATTTAATGGCCGTATACCTATACTGACACCGGCAGGCAAGAACAAGGCAATAAGAGGTGAAATTGAAGATACCCTGAATGTCAATAATATTTTATCTCCTTTTGATACGATCAAATTTGAAGTCTATATCATGGATCGTGATCTAAATAGAAGTAATACAATTGCTACTCCTCCAATCGTTGTAAAAAAACAATAACTTCTTACATTTGCTTGCATTAATCTATAGCAAATGAAGCAACTTATTTCTGTAGCTCTGCTTACAGCTACCATGTTCCTGTGTAATTGTTCAGGTGAGAAACACTTTATTACGGATGCCGGTTATCGTAAACAAGTTGAAAGTCAGTTTGAAGGCCGCCGAAAGATGGCTCATACTCGTGATAAGGAATTATTCAGCGTATTTGATAAGTCACTGAGTCTGGAGCAGCAGGAAGCGCTAAAGTTCTTATTTGCTTATATGCCATTGAGTGATCTGGCTGATTATAATGGAGAATATTTTCTTGAGCATGTCGACCTTTCACTTCAGGCCCGTGATTTTTTCAAATGGGGACGTGAAATACCTGAAGAGATTTTTCGACATTTCGTTTTACCGGTCAGGGTTAATAATGAAAATCTGGATACCGCAAGGGTCGTTATTTTCAATGAGTTGAAAGATCGGGTCAGGAATCTGAGTATGACTGATGCAGCCCTTGAAGTAAATCACTGGTGTCATGAAAAAGTAAATTACAAGGCTGGTGATGCCCGAACATCATCTCCTTTGGCTACAATGCGTACATCTTTTGGACGTTGTGGTGAAGAATCTACTTTTACCGTTGCAGCTATGAGGGCTGTTGGTATTCCGGCCCGACAAGTATACACTCCCCGCTGGGCTCATACCGACGATAATCATGCCTGGGTGGAGGTGTTTGTTGATGGCAAATGGCAGTATCTTGGTGCGTGTGAGCCTGAAGCAGTTCTTAATAAAGGCTGGTTTGATATACCGGTAAAGCGGGCAATGATGGTTCATACTAATGTAATTGGTGTATACAATGGAAATGAGGATGTGCTGGAACAGAAAGAACTCTACTCAAAAATAAACAGTCTGTCCTCCTATACTTTAACTAAACCGCTGGTGGTTAAGGTAATAAATGATAATAATGAGCCTGTATCTGATGCCAGGATCGAATTTCGAATATATAATTATGCTGAGTTCTATCCTATGGTGGTCAAGAAGAGTGATGAAAATGGATTGGCGTCATTAAAAACAGGATTGGGTGATCTTCAGATTTGGGTTTCAAAGGAAGATATCTATGGTTACGCTAAAGCATCTGTTAGTCTTGTCGATACATTGACAGTTATGCTCAACCGTGAACCTGGCGAAGCTTATACTGAAATAGTTGATATTGTACCTCCGGTTGAGAAGCTAGTTGAATCGGTTTCGCTTGATAGGCAAGAGGAGAACAATCGCCGGTTGGCTCAGGAAGATTCAATCAGAAACGCCTATATATCTACATTCATGAAGCCGGAGCAGGCTGAAGCCATGGCAATTGAACTAGGATTGGACACCGCACGGGTAAAAAGGTTAATTGCACTGAGTTATGGAAACTGGGAGGAGATCTCAAACTACATCAGGGAGAATGTAAAACAGCCATCCGTTTTAAACTTGCTTGAAAACATTTCAGAGAAGGATTTAAGGGATACACCCGCAATATATCTGTCTGACCATCTTTCCATGATTAAATACAAGGTTGAATTAATTGAAGATGAATTGGATGGCCAGAAAACAGATGAGAGCAATATAACGGAGGAGCAACCTTTTAGTGAAGAAGTATTTCACCAAGGGATACTTTCAGCAAGAATAAGCAATGAATTGATCAGGCCCTGGAGGAGTTATTTATATAGCAAATTACTCCCCATATTTGAAGGGGAAGGGGGTAATGATGCTCTTACATTAGCGATAATCAAAGATTGGGTGAATGATAGCATTGCCATTAGTGCCACTGAGAATTATATGGGCTGTCCTATTTCGCCGATTGGTGTATATGAGATGCGTATTGCTGACAAAAAATCACGCGATATTTTCTTTGTTGCCTGTTGTCGTACTTTCAATTTACCGGCTCGTATTAATCAGGCAACCCAAATGCCTCAGGTCTATATGGATGCCGCCTGGGTTAATATCACCTTCGAAGAATCTGAAGCACCAATCAATAGTGCAAGGCTTGAACTTTTAAATGCGGTCGGTAATGCTATAAAACCTGAGTACTATATCCATTATACGATCCAGAAATTTACAGATGGCTATTTTACAACGCTCGATTACGAAGGTAGTGATCAGGTAAAAGAGTTCCCATTCACTCTTGAACTCGAACCCGGTTATTATATGCTGATGACAGGTCATAGAAGAGATGATGGAAGTGTTTTGACCAGAACAGAATACTTCACTCTCAAAAAGGGCGAAAAATTAAGCAAACAGGTAAAACTTGAGCCACTGGAACAAAAAAGAAATATCTCGGGGGTTGTTGATTTGGGCCTGAATATCTCAGATTTAAAGGGTACGGACAAAACTCTCAAACAAATAGCAGGAGAAAAGGGTGTAGTTCTTGCTTTTATAAATCCCGCAAATGAACCAACCCGGCATATTATGAGCGATATTCCCTTATTAAATGCTGATTTTAATAGTTGGGGTGGTAACTTTCTTTTTGTTGTGCCCTCTTCTCTAAAATCAAATGGTTTTAATCCCGCATCCTATAAGAACCTGCCCAAGGCAACAGCCTTTGCTGTGGATGTTAATGATCAGTTAATTAAAGCTATTGGTAAATCAGCAGGATTTCAGTCAACAATGCATTTCCCAATAGTTATGTTCATAAATCCGCAGGGGGAAATTACTTTTCTATCCATGGGCTATCGTATTGGCATAGGTGAAAATCTGTTGAAAGCTTCCAAAAGCCTGTAAGAAACTGTCTACAACATTAGGTCAACAATGGTCTTGTAATCATTGTGATCTAGCTTGTGCACAAACGTTGCTGCTTTGTTTTGAATCATTATTCTGATAATTTCTTCACTATTGAAATTATCAACAATCTCACTCAATCTGACCGGACAGTCCATTAAACGGAAAAAGCTTTCAAGTCTTTCAATCGTCAGGTCTACATCCAACGTGTTAAAGATATTCTGACCAAGGAATGAGATTCGTTCCGCCAGTTTGTTTTTCTGAAGTTTGAGCCATGCCGGGTATACAATAGTCAATGAAGCCCCATGAGGTACATCATAAAGCAATGAAAGAATATGGCCAATACTGTGAACACCCCACTCTCCTGAGGCTCTTCCCTGCATTGTCATTCCATTTAATGCCATGGTTGCTGCAAACATTATCCGGGCTCTTAAATCATAATTTGTCAGATCTTTGAGTAGGGCAGGCCCATTTTCAAGTGCTTCTTTAATGATAGAAAAGACAAACCGGTCGGCCAGAGTAGCTTCACCTTTGCCGAAGTATGCTTCCAGACAATGAGCAATCAGGTCGGCTATTCCATACGCTGTATAATTATATGGGACACTTGTTGTAAATTGAGGATCAAGGAATGAATGTTTTGGAAACATCAATGGAGAGGTGTAACTTCCCTTAACCTCTGCTTTATGATTGGAGATTACTGCAAAGGGATTCATCTCTGATCCGGTTGCTGCCAATGTCAACACAGCAATCAATGGTATTGCTGAAGTTGGAGGCGGAGCGGCCTTGGTGAAGTAATCCCAGGTTTTTATGTCATAAGGGATAGTAACCGCAATCATCTTGGCAGAATCAATAACACTGCCTCCACCAACGGCCAGTATTACATTTACCTTGTGTTTACGTCCTAATTCTGCTGCTCCATCAACATCTTCAACCAGTGGATTTGATTTAATACCCCCGTATTCAAATACCTGTGCATTGATATTTGCTAACTGGGTTTTAATCAAACTATACAAACCATTTTGCTTGATTGAATTCTTGCCATATACAAGAAGCACCCTGTTGCCATATTTCTCTATTGTTGCGCCAAGATTGTTTAATATGTTCTTGCCAAAATGCAGGGATGTGGGATTATATGCTATAAAACTTTCCATGGTTTATTTGTTGATGTGATTGAATTTATTAGAAAGAACGCTTATTTGGTTTAGCTTTTCTATTCTGCTTGCCGGAGTTCTTGTTTTTATTTTGCTTTGTGGGTTTACCTTTCCTGGTTGGTTCGTTATGCTTTGCCGACCTGAATTTGTTGATTTCCCAATATGATCTTGATGGCATGCTGATAGTTTCGTCTGGGGTATCTTTACCATCAAGTATGAAATCCATTTGTTTTCTTTGTAGGTCAACACTTTGAACTTTTATTTGAATTGGATCACCCAGCCTGAATTCTTTCCCCTTATGCTGACCAACAACCTTGTAGTTGTCTTCATCCAGATAATAAAAATCATCGTCCATATTTCGCATTGCAATCATGCCTTCGCACTTATTTCCTTCAAGTTCAACATAAATTCCCCATTTGCTAACTCCTGAAATAAGTCCTTTGAATGACATTCCAATTTTATCCTGTAAATACTCAGCCTGCTTGTATTTAACAGAAGCACGCTCTGCTTCAGCTGCTTTGCGTTCCATATCAGAACTATGCGCACAATATTCTTCAAATTCATCCTTATCAAACGAAGGCTTTCCCTGAAGGTATGCTTCAAGCATCCTGTGAACCATCAGGTCAGGATAACGACGAATAGGTGATGTGAAGTGAGTATAATAGGGGAATGCCAAGCCATAATGGCCAATATTTAGCGTAGAATAAATTGCTTTCGACATTGTTCTTATGGCTATTGACTCAATCATGGCTTCCTCACCTTTTCCGGCTATCTGTTCAAACAGTGAGTTGAATGATTTGGAAAGCAGTTTCCGTGATCCGATATTCATCTTGTAGCCTAACTTAGATAGGAATTCGGCAAATTTTAGAAGCTTCTCCTGATTTGGCTCATCATGAATACGATATACAAAAGTTTTTGCTTTTGAATCACCTTTTACTTTGCCTATTCTCTCTGCTACACTCCTATTTGCAAGAAGCATGAAGTCTTCAATCAGCATATTAGCTTCCTTCTGCTCTTTAATATAAGTATCTATCGGCTTGCCTGTTTCATCTAATATAAACTTAACTTCCTGACTTGTAAAGGCAATGGATCCTTTTTTAAACCGCTCTTCCCTTAATTTAGTGGCAAGGTCATTCAGCTGAAGAAGCTCTTGCTTATATGTACCTTCACCTCCTTCAATCATTGCCTGCACTCCTTCATAGCTATATCGAAAGTTACTGTTAATGATTGTTTTACCGTACCATTCACTATGGATGCAAGCTTGATCATCGAGTTCAAATACGGCAGAGAAACATAGCTTGTCTTCATTAGGCCTTAGTGAACAAACATTATTAGAGAGTTTTTCCGGTAACATAGGAATGGTCCGGTCAACTAAATAAACTGAAGTACCTCGTTCATAAGCTTCTTCGTCAATAGGTGTGCCCGGTTTAACATAGTATGACACATCAGCAATATGAACGCCTACCTCCCATAAACCATTCTCTTTTTTAACAAGAGAAAGGGCATCATCAAAATCTTTTGCATCAGGCGGATCAATGGTACAAGTCCAAATTTGCCTGTAATCCCTCCTGTTCCTGATTTCTTCAGCTGGAATTTCAAGGGGGATTTTTTCAGCCTGTTTCAGGCTGTTGGGATTAAATTGAAGGGGGAATTCAAATGATGCAAGAATAGAATTCATCTCAACATCATTATCACCGGGAGCTCCCAGTACCTGAAGTATCTCTCCGAAAGGATTTTTTGATCTTTCGGGCCAATCTGTCAGACGGGCAATGGCCTTCTGGCCATTTTTCGCATCGTGCAAGGCTTCATTTGGAATAAAGATATCATAAGGCATATTAGCCTCATCGGGTATCAGAAAAGCAAATTTGCCTGAGATTTGTATTTTACCTACAAATTGATTTTTAAAACGTTGCAGTACTTCTATGATCTCACCTTCCAGCTTATGATCTTTACGTATTGGAAACAACCTCACTTTAACGGTATCACCGTGTAGTGCATGGCCTGTATTATTGGCTGATATGAACACATCGTCATCCAATTCCTTCACTATCACATAAGCCTTCCCGGTTTGCTTCATGTCAACCTTTCCCTGAACCAAAGTGGTTTGATATTTCTCTGCAACCAGTTCCGGATTATACCTGTATTTCCCTCTGTTTAGCTCAATAATTATTTTTGATTGGGAAAGTGATTCAATGATGTTATTTACCAGTTCTTTACTAATTTTGTCGGATGCTCCAAGCAGATGGGAAACCTGCCTGAAGTTATATGCTTTTTGAGGATTACTGCGAAAAAGCTCTTCAACTAATTTAACGAATGGGCTTTGAGATGCCGGGATTGATTTTATTGATTTTCTATTTGCCATAATGCTTTATTATAACTGTAAAGGTATTAATTATTTTTCGTAATGCCGCTTCAGGCTTCTAATGGAGTATCAAGAATCAGTCCTTAAATTGGTAATTCTTTTTTTATTGATAAACAGAGTTACTTTCTGCTGTATTAACTATTAATTGTTGGTCAGTTTGAATGGATTGACCGAAAAGTACTTGTATTTCTAATCTAACCATGAAAAAGAAAAAGATACTTATTGCAGAGGATAATCTTATCAATCAGAAGATTGCAATGCTCATGCTTAGGAAGTATGATCAGATAATTGACCTTGCCGAGAATGGGGATATTGCAGTTGAAAAGTTTAAGAGTGATAATTATGATCTGGTTTTGATGGATTTACACATGCCTGAATTGGATGGTTTTGAAGCTACCCGTAAAATAAGGGAGATTGAAGAAGCGGAGAACAGAAAAGTTAAGGTTAAAATATATGCAATGACTGCCAGCTCTGTTAATGATGAACGTGATAACTGCCTTGAAGCCGGTATGGATGGTTATCTATCAAAGCCCTTCAGAAATGAAGAGGTTATGTCAATTCTGGAGGAGTAAGCGCCTTCCCTGGTATTGCTTCTATCAGCCGACGTGTATATTCCTGAGTAGGTGACAGGTAGATTTCATCGGCATCCCCCTGTTCCACAATATTGCCACTTTTCATTACCAGCATCCTGTCAGACATATATCTGACTACTGACAGATCATGGGATATGAAGATATATGTAAACCCAAATTCAGTTTTAAGGTCATTCAGCAGATTGAGCACCTGTGCCTGAACGGATACATCAAGGGCAGAAACTGATTCATCACAAATTACAAAAGCCGGATTTAGTATCAAAGCTCTTGCAATACAAATGCGTTGCCGCTGACCTCCCGAAAATTGATGTGGATACCTGTTATAATGATCAGGATGTAAATTTACTTTTTCAAGCAGTTCCAGTACTTTGTTTTTTCGTTCACTATGTGATGACAGAAGTCTATTTGCTGTTAAAGGTTCAATTATTGATTGGCCTATGGTAAGTCGGGGATTTAATGAAGAATAGGGATCCTGAAAAATAATCTGCATTCGTTTCCGGGTCTCTCTTAATTCATCTTTATTCAATGATAAAACATCTTTCCCCTCAAAAGATATCTTTCCGTCTGTGGGTTCTATCAGTCGTAATAATGCTCTGCCCAGCGTGGTTTTACCACAGCCTGATTCTCCAACCAATCCAAGTGTTTCACCTTTGTAAACGTCAAAATTTACACTGTCAACTGCTTTAAAAGCGGGTCTCTCTTTTCTGAACCATTTTTTTGGCAGAGGGTAATGAACAGATAGTTTTTCAACTTTTAGAATTGGTTCCGTGGCATACAGATTATTGTGCCTTAGCCTGCGTTCTGCCGGATCTTCAATAGGGATACTGTGACTTCCGCTATTGTCCATGAAATCTGATACAGTGGGTAGTTTCTTCATCCTGATGTTCAGGGATGGCCGGCATGCCATCAGGCCTTTGGTGTATGGCTGTAATGGATTGCCAAATATTTTTGTTGAAATGCCTTGCTCAACAATTGTACCCTTTCTCATTACTAACACCCTGTCAGCTATTTCTGATACCACTCCAAGATCATGACTTATAAAGATCAGGGTTAAATTTAGTTTTTGCTGCAAATCCTTAAGCAGTTTCAATATCGAATTCTGAACAGTCACATCCAAGGCAGTAGTTGGCTCATCAGCAATCAATATCTCAGGCGAGCAGGCAATGGCCATAGCAATCATCACCCGCTGTTTTTGTCCGCCTGATAGCTGATGCGGATAAGCTTGAAATGCATATTCCGGATCATGAAGCATAACATCCCTAAAGAGTTTGAGGGTATATTCACGTGCCTGATGATTGCTATATTGCAGATGCATCTTAATAGATTCTACAATCTGTTTTCCGCATCTCATCACCGGATTCAGGGATGACATTGGCTCCTGGAAGATCATTGCAATTCTGTTGCCTCTGATTTTCCTTATTTCGTTTGCCTGAAGTTTAAGTAAATCAACTGATTGCCCCAAGTGACTGAATAGTATTTGGCCGGAATCAATCCTGCTCATTTTATCAGGTAAAAGTTGCAGTATGGATAAAGAAGTGACTGATTTTCCTGAGCCACTTTCTCCTACTATACCCAGTGTCTGCCCTTTGCCAACTGTAAATGTAATATTATCAACTGCTTTATTCCATCCAACCTCATCCTTGAACGAGATGCCCAAATTGCTTATACTAAGTATTGACTCTTCCTTATGATTTGTTTGACTCATGGAATGATGGATTATTAAAGCAATGCATTCCTGTTAATATCCTGTTTGATAAAGATGAAAAGGAGAATGGTAAATGCCCACAAGGATGATCCCCCATAGCTAAAGAAAGGTAAGGGAATACCAATTACGGGTACTAGTCCAATGGTCATTCCAACATTTATTGTAAAGTGGAAGAAAAGTATTGCCGCCACACCATACCCATAAACCCTACTGAATTCCGAGCGTTGTCGCTCGGCCAATACCACAATCCTTACCAGCAACAGCAGAAATAATGCAATAACCACAGTTGAACCTACAAATCCCCATTCTTCTCCTACAGTGCAAAATATAAAATCAGTACTTTGTTCCGGAACGAAATTATACTTGGTTTGAGTGCCATTCAGATAGCCTTTGCCAAAGAATCCGCCTGATCCAATGGCAATTTTAGATTGATTTACATTATATCCAACACCTTTTAAATCAACAGTTTTACCAAGAAGAACATTGATTCTTGCCTTTTGATGATCGCCCAGGAACCGGTCAACTCCATATTCCACTGAATATGCAAATCCTATGGCAACAACAAGCAAAGCCACCAGTGAAATAATATTCTTTCTGTTCCTTTTCATGAAGAAGAACAACATACCTGCAAGTCCAATCAATAGAAACAGTACATAGGTTGTTCCTACCATTAGTGTTGAAACGGCAACAAGTACAACTAAAAGGCCTGCCAACAGAAAATTGCCTGAAAGTCCCATACGGTATAATACCAGTATAAAGGAACTGTATACAAGTGCTGAGCCTGTGTCATTCTGTAATAATATAAGTATAGCAGGTATGCCCATCAGCACTAATGGGAACAGGCGGTTATTAAGATGAGAAAGATTGAGATGTTGTTGATTGAAAAACCTGGCAATAGCAAGATTGGTGGCAAACTTTGCAAATTCTGCCGGCTGCAGTCCGAATCCTGCAATCTGGAACCACGATTTTGAGCCCGAGATTTCAGTTCCCACTGCCAGCACTATCAGCAACAGGACTATCATGAAACCATATATGAGATAAGCAAAAGTGCTGAAGAACCTTGCATCAGTCAGTAATATCAACAGGGCAAGAAATAGTGAGCTCAGAATCCATATTAACTGTTTCCCATAGCTTTGGGTTATGTCAAAAATATTGCTGTAATCTTCATTATATACCGCAGCATAAATATTCAGCCATCCCATTAGTACCAAAACAAGATACAAAACTGTTATCTGCCAGTCTATATTGCTGAATATGTTGTTTCTTTCCCGCACCTTAATTTATCAGATTAGTTGTCTTCATTTTTTCTTCTATCTCAGTACGTTTGACTGTCCCTGTCAGATATTTCTCAATCATCAGTGAAGCAATAGGCAAAGCCCATGTTGATCCAAATCCGGCATTTTCAATAACAACTGCAATAGCAATCTTGGGATTGTCAGCTGGTGCAAATGCCATAAACAGAGAGTGGTCATCACCATGTGGATTTTCAGCAGTACCTGTTTTTCCGCACATTGTAATACCTTCTATCTGATACCATTTGGCGGTTCCAAGTGTTGCCACCTGTCGCATACCTTCAACAGCTACCTCAAAATGGTCTCTATCAATGGTTGAATGATGTTGTTTGAACCTGGTGCCTAAGGTTTTTTGATTTCCAATCGTTCTAACCACATGTGGTTCAATATAAGTCCCTCTGTTTGACAGTACCGCAGCAAAATTGGCCAATTGTAACGGGGTGACCAGAATTTCACCCTGACCAATTGAAAGGGAACGTACGGTCATTGCATTCCAGTGCCCTCTGCCATATATCTTGTCAAAGGTTTCGGCCGATGGAATATTACCTGAAAGTTCAAATTGCATATCAGTGCCTAGTTTTTCACCAAATCCCAGACTCATCACATGCTTACGCCATGAAACATAGTTATCTCTAAGGCTGCCGTGTCCTGCACTATTGATAATGGACCTGAATACCTGCCAGTGGAATGGATTGCACGATTGTTGTATTGCAACATAAACATCCAGTGGTGATTGGTGATTGTGGGTGCAACGTATGGGTGATGAGCCGGGTCCCTGGCAAAAGTAGTGAGTATTCACAGTTAACAAGCCTTCTTGCAAACCAATGAGGTCATTGACCATTTTGAAGGTTGACCCTGGTGGATAGGCGCCCATTAATGCCCTGTTTAATAAGGGCTTAACAGGATCTTCCGATAATAATTTAAAATTATGGCCTCTCACCCGGCCAACTAATAAATTTGGGTCATAAGTAGGGCTTGAAAGAAATGCCAGAATTTCACCAGATGATGGTTCAATGGCTACTACACTTCCCATTTTCCCGGCCATGAGCATTTCGCCATACTCTTGCAGATCTCCGTCAATGCTTAAGTAGAGATCCTGGCCGGTAACTGAAACAGTATCATATTTCCCTTCTGCATAACTACCCACCTCGCGGTTATGCACATCAACCATCTTTATTTTTAGTCCCTTCTTCCCTCGCAATATCTCTTCGTATGCTTTTTCAATACCACTAATACCAATATAATCGCCTGATTTATAGTATGGGTTTTTATCAATAACGCCTTGTGTTACTTCGCCTACATAACCAAAAAGGTGTGCTCCTATAGGTTTTGGATATTTTCTGAGCGTTCGTGGCTGAACAAAGAAACCTTTATACCTGTACATTTTTTCTTCCAGATAACCATAGGTTTCTTTCGAAATTTGCTTTTCAAATAAGCTTGGTTTATAGCGTGAATACTTCTTAGCCTTATCAAGTCGTTCACGGAATCCTTCTATTGGAATCTGCAACAGGGAACAAAATTCGGCAGTGTCTATTTCTTTAACCTGAGCAGGTAAAACCATCAAATCATAAACAGCTTCATTATATACCAATAGCTTGCCATTGCGATCATATACCAAGCCGCGTGCAGGATATTGTGTTACATACCTTAATACATTGTTGTTTGCTGATAGTGTGTAACTGTCGTCAATGACCTGTATGTAAAACAGCCGTGTAATATAAATAACACCAATGACGAGGAATATAGCTATTATCGTTTGCTGACGCGATACATTTGATCTTTGTGCCATTTCCCCGAGATTGATTTAAATTACCATACCCACGCCAACAGTATTGTTGGTGGCTTCATCAATGATAATCATTGCTCCTGTCCGGCGGTTTACACGATATGAATCAATGAAGACCGGCTTTGTAGTTTTAATCCTGACACATGCTATATCATTCAGGCCAACATTACCATCAGGTGTTTGCTCCATATTATTGACATTTACCTTATACCTGACCTCCTTTATCAGGCACCTTACTTCATTGGTAGTGTGTTTCAGAGCATACTTGCCATTGAGTTGGAGGGGCTTTTCACTCATCCAGCACATCATTACATCAAATTCCTGTGAAACCGTTGGTTGATTGTCGGGCTTCACCAACATATCACCCCTGCTGATATCAATATCATCTTCCAATGTTAAAGTCACTGTTAATGGAGGGAATGCCTCCTGAATGCTTCCTTTATAGATATCGATAGATTTAACTCTGCTTCTTTGCATTGATGGTAATACCACCACATCATCACCAGGTTTGAACACACCACCGGCAACTCTTCCGGCATAACCCCGGTAATCATGGTATTCATCTGATAATGGCCTGATTACATATTGAACCGGGAATCTCGCATCAGTAAGATTATGATCATTGCCAATTTCAATATTTTCCAGTACATTGAGGAGTGTTCCACCTTTATACCATGGCATATTAGCAGATGATTCAACTACATTGTCGCCCAGCAAAGCACTTATTGGAACAATCGAAATATCGGATAGATCGAGTTTTTTTCTGAATTCAATATATTCAGATTTGATTGAATTGTAGACTTCCTCACTAAAATCAAGAAGGTCCATTTTGTTAATGCAAACAATAATATGAGGTATTTTAAGCAGGGAAGCAATATATGAATGTCTGCAGGTTTGTTCAGTCACTCCATTGCGGGCATCAATCAATATAATGGCGGCATTGGCGGTTGATGCACCGGTAACCATATTTCGGGTATACTGTATATGTCCCGGGGTATCAGCAATGATGAATTTTCGTTTTGGGGTTGCAAAGTATCTGTAAGCAACATCTATTGTGATTCCCTGTTCACGTTCAGCCCTAAGGCCGTCAGTCAATAAAGCAAGGTCAACATGCTCATTTCCGCGGCGTATGCTTGCTCTCTTGATTGCTTCAAGCTGGTCTTCAAATATTGATTTACTGTCATAGAGCAACCTGCCAATCAAAGTACTTTTACCATCGTCTACACTTCCTGCGGTAGTGAATCGCAGTAGTTCCATATCCAGGTATCCTTTTGTTGAAAATTCAGTCATAAGTAAGGAATTCAAAAAATGCAATTATTAAAAGTAATCAACATTGTGAAGCGAAATAGTGAAATCACCGAGAAGGAACCTTTTAAAAGTATCCTTCCTTTTTTCTGTCTTCCATAGCAGCTTCAGAGCGCATATCATCAGCTCGGCCACCTCGTTCTGTAATTCGTGTTGCTGCTATTTCATTAATGATATCTTCAATTGTATTGGCCGTTGAGAGTGTTAATCCTGTGCAGGAGATGTCTCCAATTGTGCGGCATCTCACCGTCTTGGTTTCATAGAATTCTGAGTCTTTCAGTTTCATAAAGGGTGCCTTAGCCAACCATTGTCCATCACGGTGAAAAACTTCTCTTTGATGAGTGAAGTAGAGACTGGGCAATTCAATTTGCTCCTTCATGATGTACTGCCAAACATCCATTTCTGTCCAATTGCTGATTGGAAAAACCCTGAAGTGTTCACCCGGGTTTTTACGGCCATTGAAGATATTCCAGAGTTCAGGTCTTTGATTTTTAGGATCCCATTGGCCAAATTCATCACGGTGTGAGAAAAAGCGTTCCTTGGCTCTTGCTTTTTCCTCATCCCGGCGTCCCCCACCCATGGCAGCATCAAACTTGTATTTTTCAATAGTGTCAAGAAGAGTGGTGGTTTGAAGTATATTCCGGCTTGCGTTTACACCTGTTTCTTCAACCACTCTGCCTTTATCAATACTCTCCTGAACAGAACCGACATACAATGTGGCTCCAATTTCCTTTATTAGATTATCACGATAAACTATGGTTTCTTCAAAATTATGGCCGGTATCAATGTGTAGGAGAGGGAAAGGCAGTTTTGCAGGCCAAAATGCTTTCACCGCAAGATGAGTCATCACAATGGAATCTTTGCCTCCTGAAAAGAGGAGGACAGGCCTTTCAAATTGTGCGGCAACCTCACGAATTACATAAATTGACTCGTATTCTAATTCTTCAAGATGTGTCAGATTAAATCTACTTTTCATTACGTTCAATTATGGGCAACAAATAATCATAGAGTTCTGTGATGCTTTGTTGAGGATTAAAATCAGCAGTACTGAGTATAATATCAGGGTTTGATGGTATTTCAAAGGGTGCGCTTACTCCGGTGAAATCACTAATTTCTCCTTTGCGTGCTTTTTTATACATTCCTTTTACGTCACGCAGTTCACAAATATCCAGAGGGGCATCAACAAATACGTTAATAAATTGACTTTCGCCTACAATATGTAAGGCCATTTTGCGCAGACTTTCAGTAGGAGTGATAAAAGCACAAATCGTAATGATATCTTTTTCAGCAAAAAGCCTGGCTATTTCTGATACCCTTCGTATGTTCTCATTCCGGTCATTGATAGAAAACCCCAGATCGCTGCATATGCCTTTCCGTGTTATATCACCATCAAGCATTCTGACAATGTAGCCCTCTTTAACCAGAATTTTTTCCAAACCTAAGCCAATGGTTGTTTTACCTGAACATGGTAATCCGCTTAGCCAAACTACTACACCTCTTTGATTCAACACGTTTCTCGTCCCGTTTTATTATATTGATATTGTTGGTAATCAATGGGCAAATTTAATACTATTTCCCATTGTATTATGAGAGGTCCAAAAATGAAAAAGCCACGAAATCCGTGGCTTATTATCTGTTAACCGATGATTTTCTTACTTTTTCTTTTTTTCTTGCGTTTTCCTGGTTCTTCCGTTTCATCATCCGTATAATAGCCATGTCCGTCGCCATATCCATAGCCGTAACCATAACCATAACCATTACCGTATCCGTAACCGTAGCTGTTATTCTCGTACTTGACATCATTGATAAGTATGGCAATATCCTTTAACTCGCGTTTTTCAATGTCAGTTATAATGGTTTCGAATATCTTTTTAACAGTAAATGCCTGACGGGTAACAAATACGTTTACATCTGAATTTTTCATTAGAAGGAAGGCATCAGTAACAATACCAACAGGAGGTGTGTCAATGATAATGAAATCATACATCTGTTTGAGTTGATCAATAAGCTCATCATTTTTTGGTGATGCAATTAATTCTGCAGGATTGGGAGGTATTGGACCGGCGGCAATAAAATCAAGGTTCTGAAGTGATGTTTTTTGTATAATCTCATCAAGCGTGCATTTATTTATAAGATATGAGCTTATTCCCAAAGTATTTGAGAGCCCGAAGTCCTGATATATCTTTGGTTTTCTCAGGTCATATCCTACAATCAAGGTTCTCTTTCCATATAAGGCAAAAATGGAGGCCACATTCATTGATGTGAAGGTTTTTCCTTCATTTACCATGGTAGAAGTAATGAGTATTACCTGTTTCTCTTTGTTTTTCGTAAAATACTGCAGATTGGTCCTTATTAATCTGAATGATTCAGCAATTGATGATTTGGGGAATTCAGCCACAACCAGTTTGCTGCTCTTGGAGCTATGAATCACATGCCCTACAATGGGTAAGGAGGTAATCTTTTCAATATCCTTCTTATCCATGATCTTGTCATTCAGATAATCTTTGCCGAGTATATATCCAATAGGTAGTATGATGCCTATTAGAAGCGCAATGGTGTAATTGAGGGTTTTTTTTGGAAGTACCGGCAACATTTCGAGCGGATCAGCTATATCAAGTACCTCATTATCGGGCATATTTGATGCTCTGGTTATCTGTGCATCTGAACGTTTTTCCAAAAGGAAGGTATAAATGGCATCATTGAGTTTAAATTTCCTTTCAATGCCAAACAGCATACGTTGGGTTGTTGGAAGTTGGTTAATCTTACCTGACATGGCATTTATTCGTCTGTCAATATCCCTTATGGCAATGTTTGAAGTATTGATGATATTCCTGATATTCTCGGCCAGAGTTTTCTTATTTACATCAATACGTTGATCGAATGATGAAATGATTGGATTTTTATCTTTTGCCATCAATCTTGCTTCACCCCGTTCAGCATAAAGGGATGTTAAATCAGTAATGAGCCTTGTAAGAACCGGATCTTCAATTCCCATTGAGGAGGGGACGGTAAGCCCCGTCAAGTCATTCCGGTTGCTTTTCAAGTAGTCACTCAGGTAATTATAATACTGATTCTTGACTATCAACTCAGCCTTCTGCTTTTCAAGGTCTTCCATGGTCTGGAATACCTGCTGTGATTGAAAGTCCAGGTCCATCACCTCGTTTGTAGTTCTGAATTGCTGCAAGTCACTCTCGGCAATTTGCAGGGAATCAGTGATTCCCAAAAGCTGCTCATCAATGAAAAGTATAGTGTTTGTGGCAATTTGATTCTTCTTCTCCAGACTCCTTTCAAGGTATTCGGTTGTAAGAGCATTCAAAAAGTCGGAGGCTTTCTGTACATTGTTACTTTGCAGTGATATTTCTACAATAGAGGCTTCCCTGTTAATGGGTTCGATGATAAAATTGCTAAACTCCTTGGTGAGGTCTTCAATCTTGTTGAATGCAAAGAACATTTTTGTATTTACATGCTTTTCAGGATTGAAATGGTGATTGAGAATAACTTTGAAGTTATGATACTTGCCCTTGACCTCCTGCCCGAATTTGTATTTGCCATTTATATTTATAGGCTCGTTTATTGGTATGTCCTGCCTGGTATGTGTATAATAGTATGAGGAGGCTTTCTCTCCTTCGGCGGTTAAACTATATTCTGTATTATTTTTAACGGTAATATTGAACCTCATACCTGCGGGTTGCGGGAATAACGTGTCAAACACAACTGTAAAGGGCGATTGGTCATATAGCTCCTGAGTAATGAAATTCTCCTCTGAAAAATAGGATATATCGAAGTTTTGTGATCTTATAGCACGGGTAATCAATGATCTGGATTTTAATACTCCAATTTCATTTTCTATGCTTTGTGCATTTTTAAGGTTGCCCAACCCCAGCAATGCCTGGGCATCAAATGCTGATTTTTCATCCTTTATCAGGATAGTTGTGCTGACCTTATAAATAGGTTTTGAGAACTTATTGAACAGGTAGGCTACAGCAAGTGATAAAATAATGGCTATTATAAATAAGTACCAGTATTTTAGGAATTTGAAGAATATTTGCTTGAGGTCAATAACCTCTTCGTTTAACTCAGTATTATAATTGTCCACTAATAATCTTATTTAAAAAAGTTAATTACCACAAGTGTAGTTGTAATAGTTGATAATACAAATGAATACGGGAATGAGGTAAAGGCAAATGTTTTACTTCTCATTGGTTTTACATAAATAATATCATCAGGCTGCAGATAAAATCCGGGTAATTCAAGTATTGAATCAGATAAGAGATTCACTTCAAGAATCTCGGTACCTCCGGTTTTTGTTTTTCGAATAATGTTAACCTCTTTACGGTTACCGAAATTTGTTAAATCACCACCAAGGCTGATGGCCTGAAAAATATTAAGCCTGTCGTTATATACAACATATGTGCCGGGGCGATTTACCTCACCCATAATACTAACCTGGAAGTTGACAAGTTTAACGGTTATAGTTGCCAATTGATAAAACTCATCCATTATTCCCTGTAGTTTATCTCTAACCTGACTAACTGACAAACCAACAACCTCAACTTTGCCAATTACAGGAAACCTGATAAAGCCTGAGTCGCTTACCTGATAACTTTTCAGGTAAACGCCCATTTCACTTTGTATCTGGTAATCGTTTCTTTGATTACCTTCAAAGGAGGTCATGTTTTTAGGATCCAAACTGGTTACATTTATATACAGGAAATCGCCGGGTTGTAGTTTATAGGTTGCCAGATCATTCTCATAAGTATTGGCACCCGCTGAAAACATGCTTTTATTTTGCAGGTAAACAGTCTTTTTCTGCGAGATGCATGAACTGAGAGTTAAAGTAGCTATTATGAAGACAATCAGGTAAGTTGAACCAGTCTTAAGTGTGTTTTTCATTCGTAATCTTTTAATTTAGAAAAAGCATGTCAATCATTATTTTCATGCTTCTGCAGTTTGTTGACAAATCTAAAATAGTACACTGCAATTGTTAGGCAAAGCAAAAGTATTCAATTTTAGTAATATAAAAACCAATGATAAACGTTTTGAAAAAATTTAATCAACAATCACCCCTCTCAAAGTTGCCGTAGTG
>CALCQV010000013.1 GCA_937894795.1 uncultured Bacteroidales bacterium | reverse complement strand
GGCCATAGCCGGACTGGCAGTCTGGGCAATGGCTCCGCGTATCTTCATGAAGTTGAACCATGGCAAATGTTTATCCAGATTGAATGCATCACTGGCAATGAAGCTCAGGGAGGCAGAGGGATAGAAATAGGAATTGTTGTTCTTGGGCAATGTTGACGACCAGTCATTACGACCCGTAACTTCAAGGAACAGGTAATCATGGTATGACAGGTTCAGGAAGGAGAAAACAGAATTCGTGCGCTGGCGGAGTATGCTTTCGGCAGGAATAAGTATAGAGCCCGCATCACCGCTACCGGGATTGATCACTATTGTATTGCCTTCTTCGTCAACTTCATAGATGGATTCCGTAAAATTGAAGAAGGTATACATGTTGGGATAATACCAGGTTCCCGATTTGCCGGCAATGCTATAATTGTTATAATCCCAACGACTGGTTCCCAAGCTCAGGCGGACGCTGAAGCCTGAGCCCAAGATCTTCTTTTTGCTTGCCGTGAGCAGCACTTCCATATTATCGTTGGTGGTCTTTGCGAGGCTGTTGCTGTATCCTCCGCCCATCAGGCCAATGAAATCAACCGGTTTGTTTTTGGATGTAAATTGTTCAACAGAATAATCACGACCAATGCGGCCTGTGGCATTCAGCCAGGGGGCAATGTCCCACTCCAGGGCTATGGATCCGGTATATTTGTCGCGGTCCTGCCAGGTATTGTTGTTGTAATAGTTCCACCATATATAGCGGTCAACGTATAGGAATGGATAGCCGTCGAGCAGATTGCGCGAGCCATCGGTCATCTGATAGTTCTCCTTGTCAATTCCCTGATAGCTCCGCGGCCACGAGTAGAGAAATCCCTTGCTGAAGGAGTTGCCGTCCTCCCCTATCATGGGACTGTTCTTTCTTTTGAACTTTACATAGGTAATGGTGGCATCGGCTTTAAGCTTGTCGGAAATCTTGATGTTGGTGCCGAAATTCAGGGTGGTGCGGTTGTAATTACTGTTGTCAATGATGGGTGTATGGTCCTGATTGGTCATGGAAAGCCGTATGGTTCCCTTATCGTTCCCGCCCTGTACTGAAACATTGTGCGTTTGCGTGATGCCTTGCCTGAACGGTATGGATTGATTGTCAGGCTGTGGTGAATAGTTGCGCATTTCGCCATCCCACCATTTTATGAGTTGCCCTTTCATCTCAGGTCCCCAGGAAACTGCCGAACCATAATAGCCAAATTCAGCCGAAGTGGTGGAGGTATTGCCCTCCTGATCCAATATCAGGTTATCGTTCCCATAAATGCCGGGATAAAGCAGGGTACCATCCTCATCAACCGGAAAGGTGGGCTCTGTAAATGAAATCGGGCCACCATGGCCGTATTTGTTCTGCACTTCCATATAGCGGTATGGATCGCTCATCTTTATGGAGTAGTTGTATGTAACACCCAATCCCTGCTGTTTCTTACCCCGTTTGGTGGTAATCAGTATTACTCCGTTGGCACCGCGTTCGCCATAAAGCGCAGAGGCTGCACCGCCTTTTAGCACAGTATAGTCTTCTATGTCATAGGGGTTTATATCGGCAATGCCGTTTCCCCAGTCCACACCACGGCCTATATTGTCAAGTCCGGGATTGTTGTCAAGGGGTATATTGTCAACCACTATCAGCGGCTGGTTGTTGCGGGCCAGATTGTTGTTTCCACGAATGACAATACGGGTGGAACCACCTTCCACGCCATCGCCCTGTGAAATCTGCACCCCGGCACTACGACCTGACAGTGCACTGATCACATTAGGAGTGCCCGACTTCACCATCTCATTGGTATTCATCTTCTCAGAAGAATACCCAATTTCCCGCTTCTCCCGCTTCACGCCAAGTGCCGTCACCACAAATTCATCCAGACTGCGGGCCTCCGGCTTCAGAAATACATCCACTGCCGTTTGTCCGTTATAAGGTACTTCAACCGTGCTGTAGCCTAAAAAGCTGAACACCAGCACTGCCGACTTGTCGGTAACCTGCAGCCTGTACTTTCCCTGAGTATCGGTAATTGTTCCCTGCGTAGTACCTTTAATAAGAATGCTCACCCCCGGCAGGGATTGGCCGTCAGTTGCATCCGTTACTACTCCTGTTACAAACTGCGCCTGCGCGGATGTCAGCAAGGCCGTGAAAAACAGAACCAGTGCAAGAGTATAAATTCTGGTCATAGAATAGGAATTGAACGTGTAAAGATTTATTGACCTTTGAAGTGAATGAAATGCGAAATAAACTGTAAACTTAATAAAATTATTAAGGAAGCGAAAAAAATTAACACTCAGCTCTCAGCTCTCAGCTCTCAGCTCTCAGCTCTCAGCTCTCAGCTCTCAGCACTCAGCTACCTGCTCCCTGCTCCCTGCTCCAAGCTCTCAGCTCCAAGCTCCCTGCTCCCAGCTCCCAGCTCTCAGCTCCCAGCTCTCAGCTCTCAGCTCTCAGCTCTCAGCACTCAGCGTTCTGCATTTCGGCGTTCAGCGAGTCAATGCCTGAATAACGTTGTCTAAAAAAACAATAAAACCAGAAACTGATTTCTTTATACATTTGTGGGAATGTGGAATAAAACGATAACCGCCTGAGAAAATCAAGCTTATAAAATCATGCAAAAAAAGTTGTTTATAGTGTTGTTTGCTACTTTGGGATGGTCAATAGCCTGTCAAGGCCAATCCATTTCAAAAAGAGTTTTATTTTTAGGAAACAGTTATACGGCCGTGAACAATCTGCCTCAAATGGTTGCTGATGCAGCCAATTCCACAGGAGATACATTGATTTTTGACAGCAATACTCCGGGTGGTCATACGCTGAAGCAACATTCAAAAAACGAATCCTCACTGACAAAAATCGCATCAGGAAACTGGGACTTTGTAGTATTGCAGGAGCAGAGTCAATTGCCTTCATTCCCCATTGAGCAGGTTGAAGTTGAAGTATTTCCTTATGCAAGGGCATTAGACAGCATTATTACTAATCAGAACCCATGTGCTGAAACAGCTTTTTATATGACATGGGGAAGAAAAAACGGGGATGCGCAGAATTGTGCTTTATGGCCTCCCGTTTGCACCTATAACGGAATGGATAGTCTATTAAACCTAAGATATAGAATGATGGCAGCCAGCAACTATGCTATCCTTTCTCCTGTTGGTGCCGTTTGGAAATATATAATAACAAATCTGCCATCCATTGAGTTGTACCAGCCTGACGAGAGCCATCCTTCTGTTGCCGGGACTTATGCAGCTGCCTGTTGTTTCTATACTTCCATATTAAGGAAAGATCCAACACTTATTACTTATAATTCAATACTCTCAGCAACAGATGCTGCAAATATTAGAAATGCTGCAAAAATTACTGTGTTCGACAGCCTGACTAAATGGCATATTGGTGAATATGACCCAAAGGCTGATTTTACATATTCTGACCTTGGAAGCGGAGAAATTGGCTTCATTAATAATTCAGTAAATGCAACAACATACCATTGGGACTTTGGAGATGGTGACACCTCTCAACTTCAAAATCCAATGCATAGCTATCAGGAGGATGGAAATTATATAGTAAAACTTTATGCAGACAGGTGTGGCATAATTGATTCAACGGAACAAACAATAACCATACTTCTTTCGGGTATTCAAGAGCAAAACACCTCCTTCATACGCATTTATCCAAATCCTGTCTCTTCAAGCATCACTCTTTTAACCACTACAACTTTAAAGAATTCCCTGTATAGAGTTTTTGATGACAAGGGTAGATTAATACAGACAGGAAAAATAAGTTCAGAGCAAACCATTATTGATTTGAAAGACCTCCCATCCGGAGTATATATAATTAAAACTGACGATTATTTGAAACATACGGTGAAAGTGATTAGAGAGTAATGCCGGCCAGCCTAATAATCTCCTATCCGAGTATACCCCTGTTGCCGAAATCCACCAGATCACCCAGCAATTTAGGAAAAACCAGACTGGCACTACTGGCGCCAAGCAGGAACAGCAAGCCTGCCATATACTCCCACTTGTAAGGCTTTATATGCATACAACCTGAAAAGCCGCTGCAGCCCGGGCATGGTAATTTTGCGCTTCAGCGAATCGTCGTTTATTTTTTGCATAATTTATCAATAACAGATGCGGGTAGAGAAAGTTGACAGAAAATTCTTTTTACGTAAAATCCGTAACGGAATTTACGTAATTTTACAGTAAACTATTTACTGTTATAAAGATGTACAATCCATTTACCACAACAGGGTATGTTGCACCTGAGTATTTCTGTGACCGTGAAATAGAAACCGGTAAAATTATTGAAGCAATCACTTCCAACAGAAACCTTACGCTCATATCCCTTAGGCGTATGGGCAAGACCGCTCTTTTGAAGCAGATATCATACCTACTATGTGCAGTATTTCTGTAACCGATTGTTTGCAACAGGCACTCAAAAAGTCGACATGTTGCTTTTGAATAAGATAAAGCTTGAGGTACTCGAATCCTTTACACAGTCGTTCATTTCATACCGACGCCTGCTCACTAAAACGCAATTTGATCTGCTTGCAGCCATAGCATTGGAAAATGGAGTTTCAAAACCCTTTTCAGGGGAATTCATCACCAAGTACAAATTAAAAAGTCCGAGCACCATCAAATCTGCATTGGATGCCTTGTCAGATAAGGAAATGATAGTTAATTACGATAATGAATGGCATGTGTACGATGTTTTCCTCATGCGGTGGCTGGAGTATTCATAATGGCCGCATGGGCGCGGCATGCCTCCAGAAGTATACTGCCAAAGGCATTGGGGCATGGTTTTTTTTGACATAGTGGTTTATGGCAGTATGGCAGTGCCGGTATAGGTATGGGGGTAATTGGTAATTTTTTTTAATTTTACATTAAAAAAGTCAATGTTATCTAGGCGCTGATACCGCCGGCGAATATTTCCATATAATTCATACATTTGATTCAGATTTCCAGTGGCATTCAATTTCTATGCAAAAGGCTAAGTAAGTGTTCTTATTTTTTCAATTAATAGACATAGGTTTAAGGCATAATAATCAACAATATGGAACTAGACGATATACAACGACAGTTGGATAAACTGACAAATGAAATGAATAATAAGGTGCGGCCCGATTTTGAAGGCTACTCACCTTTTGAGATGCATCTGATTATTGATTTTCCCTTTAGCCCATCTTGTCCTATTCAATTGAACCGGCTTGAAGAGGCTGATTTGAAAATGATTCCGATGCTTAACCAAGTCAAGTACCTTGCCCAACTAATTGCAGAAAAGGGAGAGCTGAAACTCACAGATAAAGGATTCTTACCCACCAAAATTGTAGCTGATATTTATCAACAGGGGTTCCTTAAAGATGAAGAAATTGAAATGGGAATTCAAAGACTCTATAAAGAGAGGGATGCGCCCTCTGTTCACCTTACGCGAATTCTCATTGAAATATCAGGGCTGGTAAAAAAACGTAACGGAAAATATAGTCTGACAAAAGAAGGGATGAAAACTCTGGCAGATGATAATGATCTTCTGCGTCTTATATTCATAACTATGGCCGGCCGATTCAATTGGGCCTATTTTGATCGCTATGGAGATAACAGGGTCGGACAGTTGGGATATGCATTTACATTGATTTTATTATCGAAATACGGCGCTGAAAGACGCCTTGACACATTCTATTCAGATAAATATTTAAAAGCCTACCCATTACTGCTGGAGTCAGTGAATCCCAGATATAGCACCAAAGAAGATCAAGGTTCCCGCTGTTATTCCTTACGCACCTTCAATAGATTCCTTGATCATTTCGGTTTGATCAACATAGAAGAAGAAAAAATAAAGGGCGACTACTTTGCCACGAAAAAGTACGTATCCAAGACAGTATTGTTCGATAAATTATTCAAAGTCAAGCCACATGAAATAATGAGTTGATTGTATCTGTTTGCAGGTATGTACTCAATTTCCACTCTACTCCTTCCTGAAGTAATAGCTAACCCCAATCTGGTAAATCATTGAATTTTGAGCGGATGATGTGGCCTGAACAGTCTTGTATGGCGAAGTGTAGGTAATTGTACTATAATTAAGCGTGGTGAAAGCAGTTGAATAGGTGCCCTTTAAATAAATGTCGAAACACTTCTTTATTCTTACACCAGCGCAGAGGCTACTTTCCATACCAAAGTTATATTTTCCGGTTGAATAATGATTCATCCTTAAAGAATCTCTGCCGGGCGTGTACCATGGAGAACCTGGCCAAAACTCTATGCCATATCCGCTTGTACCCAGAGAATTATCCGGACCGTAATCCCTCGAAATCATGGCTACAAATCCTACCTCAGGTTTCAGATATAACTTACCGGAACAGAAAGTGAATTCTTTGCCAAATCTGATTGGTATAACCCACTTATTCATTCCTGAGCTTCCCATGGAACCACTGGTTTTCTCCGGAATGCCTGTAACAGAATCAAAACGGACATCCGGAACAGATGAATAATAACCATAAAACCCTGTCTCTATGGTATAATCACCCAATTTATAACCCAGATAACCTCCCCAAACACCATCCAACGGGAGCATTTTCAACGTGTTGGCCTGATTATCAATGTAATTGTAAAAATCAAACTTCAATCCGTTTTCATAGCCTAAATACAAGCCCTTTTGAGCAGTTGCTGAAAATGAAATCAGTACTACAGCAGTTAGAATCAAAAAGTTTTTCATGATGGTGTGTGTGGTTTATCTTGATAACTATCAAATATAGAAAATATTGCTGCTCATATAAATTTATAATCATGAAACACTTCCTGATCTGATCAAAAGTACCATGAATGATGATGCATTAAATTGTATAATGAAACTAAACATTGTATATTTAACGCAAAATAGTAACGACATTAAACTAAAGAATCGAATGAATATTTTCAGCTTTGGAGAATACATTGACGGGAAACCCTATAAAGTGCTCGATGAACGGAAAATGAGAGCCAGTGCGGGCATCATGTTCCTCTTCGGATTGTTCGCCTCAATCAACGGAATCATTTTAAGTCGTTACGTATTCATCCCATACATCATGGGGGGATTTGTTCTGAACTTCATGGTTGGCCTGTTCATCAATCCAAAGTATTCGCCAACGGTGCTTCTGGCATCCATCTTCGTGTGGCGACAATCGCCCCTGTCCATCGGAGCAGTCCAGAAAAAATTTGCATGGAGTCTGGGGCTGGCATTATCCGGAACTATATTTGTGCTCTCCCTGTTCCTGCAAAGCGACAGCAGTTACTTTGAGCCGGTTTGCATGTTGTGCATCATCTGCCTGATACTCTTGTATCTGGAAACAGCCTTTGGCATTTGCTTAGGCTGCAGGCTATACCAGCTGGCAGTCGCCATAAAATTGCTCCCCAAACCTAAAGTGAGGCCCAATTGCATGGGCGATAGCTGTACTACGGTATAATATTTCTTCATATAGCCGCTATTTCATGCCATTACCCGATAGGTAACAGGGAACCATGTTACCCAACGATATGGATCAGGAATACTATGGGAATACAACTATGGCTCCCCCACTTTTCAGCTAAGCAATGCACATACTGGGAGGCGATGAGGTGGAATAACGTTAATGGCTGGAATCATCCACTCGTTAGACGAAAAAAAGAATTCAAAAAACTTGCATTGAGGTATATTATTATTTACCTTTGTTGAAAATTATTTGGATGAAATGTTCTGAATTATTAAGGCTTTTGATGAAAAACGGATGGTATGCAGTTTCGCAGTCAGGTTCTCACATAAAAATGAAGCATGATAAACGAGATGGAATAATTATCTTTCCAAATCATGGAAGTCAAGAACTTGGAAAAGGGCTAGAAGAGAAGATAAAAAAAGATGCAGGTATAAAATAGATAAGTATGAAAACGAATAAAAAAATCAAGATAATTATTGAGAAAACTGAAACTGGTTTTTCAGCATATTCGGAAGAATATCCAATATTTACAACCGGAAAATCGATAACTGAACTTCAAAACAATTCGGTTGAAGCTACTCAAATGTATTTCGAAGAACAAACCAAGAAAATAACTATTGATAATATTAAATTCGAATTCGACTTTAAACAATTTTTTCAATATTATAATGTGATAAATGCTAAGATATTAGCAAAAAGAATCGGAATGAATGCAACTTTATTATCACAATATGTTTCAGGTCGAAAAAAGCCATCAGAAACACAAACTGAAAAAATATTATTGGGAATTCATCAAATTGGACAAGAATTGTCAGAAATGAATCTAATATATAGATAGGTTATCAGTATAACTGAACTTGTTTCATAATGATTAATTTATAGGAAAATCCAGTCGGGCTGATAACTCGTGCCTGGATGTAATCTGTGGTTTGAAGCCACGCCGTGCTGATCTATGACCACTCCGGTCGATCAATCCTCCAAACCAACCAGAGCAACTTGTATTTTTTTTAGAAAATCACTATATTTGATCTAAGGTTTTCAGGTACTTGCTTTTGCAGCAATTATAATTTAAAGCTCTATGAAAAAGACATTTTACATTTTGCTGATACTCGCTCTTATTATCACCTCCTTGTTTTACTATGAAAACGTTTCTTTCAACAAATACATTGAAAATCCTACAAAAAATTCAACCATGAATATTCCCATTAACATAAATGCTCCGGTAATAGCAAGAAATCAAATGGAGATAGAAGCTCCCATTGACACTGTTTGGAAAGTCCTGACAGACATTAAAGGGTGGACAAACTGGCAAAAATCAGTTTCAGAGACAGAGGTATTAGGAAAAATTGAAGAAGGAACACAATTCCATTGGAAAGCTGGTGGTCTTGCTTTCAAATCCAAGATCCATACATCAAAACCTATTACAGAGTTTGGCTGGACCGGCACTACAATGGGTGCGAGTGCAATTCATAACTGGACTTTTACAAAAAAAGACAACAACACAATTATAGTTGTAGAAGAAAGCCTTCAAGGACTATTTCCGAAATTGTTTAAAAGCTATTTCCAAAAAAATCTAGACGAAGGAGTATTGACAAATTTAAGGGAGCTTAAATCGTATTCCGAGATGAAAAACAAATAACTACTACAATTAAAAGTTACTATTTCCTATCATTATTCTCAAACCACACCCCCGGCAGCACAATCATGATTATCCATATATGCTGACATCTTAAACTGGCAGCAGTGAATTATTATTTCAAATTAACATCTGATTGTTGATAAATAGTTCAATATATTGAACATTTGTTTTACTTTTTTTGATATTTTTGTGTAATAACAGTGGGGGCAACACTTTAAATTCTGCACAACGAAAAATGATGCCATACAAGATTGGACAAGTAGCTAAGTTTCACACAACACTGCCGGGTGAAGATCCCAGCCAACTTTATGTTGTATTACAAATTATTGAAGATGTTGAAAGGCCAAGGGCGGACATCAGGGCACTAGGCCTTGGAAATTCATTCATTCCAATCAATACCGTCCTGCTGACAGATCTGGAAATTGTAGAAACGGACACTTCTGACCTGGTAGGGAAAAATGTTACAATAAACAAGGCAGACTATTCACAGATGACCGGCAAAGTAGCTAAAGTGAGTAAACAGAATTTAATGCTTGATCTGACAAAGGGTGTTAAAGGAGTTGAAACAAATGTCCAACTAACAATTTTGGATAAAAATGGCAAAGAACACACGGGTACCCTCTTTGTGAATAAACCCTAAATATTATGATTGCAGATCTGACAAAAATAGAAAATCAAATCAAAGATTATCGGTTAAAACTTGGCAATAGAATTAAAACTGTCCGTGAGGAAAGAGGTTATAGTCAGGAAAAGTTGGCAGAATTGATGAACATAAACCGTTCTACAATTTCAAAAATTGAAAACGGCAAATTCAGTATAACTGTAGATTATCTGGTTCGCTTTTCAATTCACCTTGATTATCAATTTAAAGTTTTAGAAGATTGAAAATTGGATAGACTTACAACTGAGCAAAGAAGAAAGAATATGCAGGCTGTCAGAGCTTCAGGCTCCAAGATTGAAACGAAGCTCGCAAAAGCATTATTTGCATTAGGATATAGATATAGGAAGAATGACAAATCTGTTTTTGGTAAGCCTGACCTGACATTTAAGAAATACAAAATAGCTATTTTTGTTGATAGCGAGTTTTGGCATGGGAAAGATTGGGAAATAAGAAAGTATGACCATAAGAGCAACCAAGATTTTTGGTTAGCTAAAATCGAACGAAGTATTGAACGAGACAAAGATGTTAACAAAAATCTGTATGCTCAAGGTTGGAAAGTATTAAGGTTTTGGGGAAAGGATATCACCAAAAATCTTGACAAATGCATTAAAAGAATTCAAATGACTATAAATGAAACTAAAAGAAAAAATATCAATTGACGAGTTTAACGGAAAACGGTTTCAAATTAGATTAGTTGAAGCAGTTCCTACAAATCATAAAAAGGCTGTCATTACTCATTATCTACATAATCTTGATAATGGTTTAGCAAAGCACTTCAAAAAAGATGCTTTAAAATATTTAAAAGAATATGTTACATTCCAGGAGGAAGAAAACAATCATTCAATTGCTGCAGAAGATGCTTTGCAACAATTACTTTTTGAAGTCAAAGATGTTCCATTTCCAACGCCTGAAAACTATACATTTAAATTCATTGATTTGTTTGCAGGTATTGGAGGTTTCAGAATTGCAATGCAAAATTTAGGCGGAAAATGCGTTTTCACAAGCGAATGGGACAAAGAAGCACAACGAACATATAAAACAAACTTTGGTGAAGTTCCATTTGGCGATATTACCAAAGAACAAACCAAAAAATTTATTCCTGACGGATTTGATGTTTTATGTGCCGGTTTTCCCTGCCAAGCTTTTTCAATTGCAGGTAAGCGAGGTGGATTTGAAGATACAAGAGGAACATTGTTCTTTGATGTTGCGGAAATCATAAAACGTAAACAACCAAAAGTAATTTTCCTTGAAAACGTAAAAGGGTTAAGGAATCATGATAAAGGAAAAACACTCGAAACAATTCTAAATGTTTTACGCAACGACCTTGACTATTTTGTTCCCGAACCACAAATTATTAATGCAAAAGACTTTGGAATTCCACAACATAGAGAACGAATTTACATTGTTGGTTTTAGGAATGATCAAGGTATTACAGAATTTGAATATCCAAAGCCACTAAAGAAAAAAGTAAAATTTGCAGATATTAAAGAGAAAAAAGTTCCTGCGACAAAATATTTTCTTTCAACTCAATATATTCAAACATTAATCAACCATAAAGAAAGACACGAAAGCAAAGGCAATGGCTTTGGCTACGCAATAATTCCTGATGATGGAATTGCAAATGCAATTGTCGTTGGTGGTATGGGTAGAGAAAGAAATTTGGTTTATGACCATAGAATTACTGACTTCACTCCAACAACTCACATTAAAGGAACTGTTAATCGTGAAGGCATACGCAAAATGACACCAAGGGAATGGGCAAGACTTCAAGGCTTTCCCGACAAATATATAATTCCTGTTGCTGACGCATCAGCTTACAAGCAATTTGGCAACTCTGTTGCTGTGCCTGCAATACAAGCAACCGCAGAGCAACTTTTAAATGCAGTTAAAATCAAAATCAATGCTAACAGGTAACAAAGGAGAATGGAGTGAGCCATACGCTTTACTAAAATTATTGGCTGACGGAAAGCTATACTTGGGTGACGAGAATTTTAATAAGGTTAAGGGTATTTTCTACCCCATTATTAAAGTATTAAGACATGAAAAAGAAAGGTCGGTCGAATTTTCGATTCAAGATAAGCTAATAGTTGTTTCAGACAGCAAGCCGCTATTCAAAATTCCTATTGTTCAATTCATCAAAAATGCAAAGACTTGCTTTGATAAAATCAAAACAGCAAAGAAGGGAAAAGGCTCATTTGAAATTCCAGAGATTGAAAAGTTCTTAGCATCGTTTTCAATAACTACTTTAAAAGCAAAATCAAAACTAAAAAATGACATTACAATACAAGTTACTGACCCAAATACTTTTCTATCTCCAACATTAGGGTTTAGTATTAAGTCACAAATGGGAAAACCATCGACTCTTCTAAATGCAAGTGGTGCAACTAATTTTACTTTTATAATTAAAGGTAGGGCTTTAACAAAAGTTGAAATCAATCAAATAAAGAACGCTAAAAAGTTTTCTAATAAACTGAAGCTATTAAATAGTTTTGGCGCAAGTTTAGAATTTGAGAAGGTCGATAATGAAGTTTTTCAATCCAACTTGCAGACTATTGACTACAATTTTGACAAGATTTTATCGGAGATGCTTGTTTTATACTATGCTAATAATGTAGTCTCTGAAAACACTGTCAAGAAATTCATTGAATCCATTACCACAAGAAACACAATTGGTTACAACTTGAAGATAAATTCAAGTATGTATGAAATGATAATGAAAAAATTCCTGACAGACTATGCTCTTGGAATGAGAGCGGCAGAAGTTTGGAAGAGAAATTACCAAGCAACTGGAGGATATTTGATTGTAAAAGAGGATGGAGAACTAATATGCTATCATTTTTACTTTGCTAAAAAATTTGAGGATTATCTATTTAATAATACAAAACTTGAAACACCTGACCCTGACAAACACAAATTTGGAGATGTATACGAAGAGATGGGCAAACAAAAAATGAAACTTAATTTACAAATCAGATTCATTAAATAGCCAACTCTTTTGGTAGCACATTTGCAAAAGCGCACAAGCCCATACTAAAGCTATATTTTGTAAAAGATACCTAGCCAACACAGAAAAAACACCTTAAAGGATCTTCCTGTTTACATGGATGGAAAGACTACTCCAGTTTCGGACTTTAAGAAGGGATTTATATATCATTAAATTCTCTTCACAGTTTCAATTGAATAATCGGGAGTATGTTGATCCCTTGTAGTGAATAATAGGTACCTAAAAAGTATT
>CALCQV010000012.1 GCA_937894795.1 uncultured Bacteroidales bacterium | reverse complement strand
GAAATTGGCCTCGCCGGTTGCATATAAACCCGGTATGGTAGTCATCAGTTCATAGTCAACCCAAAGCCCTCCCATGGTGTAATGCACGGCCGGGTATATCATCATTGGAGTATTATAGGGATTCTCATCAACTATCTTTTCATACATCTGGAACAGGTTGCCATACCTTGCTTCAATGGTAGCACGACCCAACCGCTTGATGGAATCAGCAAAGTCAAGGTACACCGCCAAGCCGGTCTCACCTACCCCAAAACCCGCATCACAGCGTTCCTTGGCAGCTCGTGAAGCAACATCACGGGGCACCAGGTTCCCAAATGCAGGATACCGACGTTCAAGATAATAATCACGGTCGTCTTCCTTTATATCTACAGGCTGTAGTTTACCTTCCCTGATTTTCTGGGCATCTTCCTTTTTCTTTGGAACCCAAATACGGCCATCATTACGCAGACTTTCACTCATGAGGGTAAGCTTCGACTGGAATTCCCCATGCACGGGTATACATGTGGGATGAATCTGTGTAAAACCCGGATTGCCAAAAAAGGCCCCTTTCTTGTATGCCTTCCAACTTGCGGTAACATTTGAACCCATGGCATTGGTCGACAGGAAGAAGACATTGCCATAACCGCCATTGGCAAGAACCACGGCATGGGCTGAATGGCGTTCAAGCGCTCCGGTAACCATGTTGCGAACAATGACACCCCTGGCCCTGCCATCCACCACCACCACATCCATCATCTCATGACGGGTAAACATCTCTACGTTTCCCTTTTTGATCTGACGGCTCAGAGCGCTGTAGGCACCCAGCAACAATTGTTGCCCCGTTTGTCCGCGTGCATAGAATGTACGTGAAACCTGTGCGCCTCCAAAGGAACGGTTGTCAAGCAATCCGCCATATTCTCTTGCAAAGGGCACTCCCTGTGCCACGCACTGGTCAATAATATTATTGCTGACCTCGGCCAAACGATATACATTGGCTTCACGGGCACGGTAATCACCACCCTTTATGGTATCATAAAACAAGCGATAAACACTGTCGCCGTCGTTCTGGTAATTCTTGGCCGCATTGATACCGCCCTGCGCAGCAATACTATGTGCCCTGCGCGGACTATCCTGATAGCAATATGCCTTAACCTTAAAGCCAAGCTCTGCCAGTGATGCGGCAGCCGATGCCCCGGCAAGTCCCGTGCCTATGACTATTATCTCCAATCGCCGCTTATTGGCCGGATTCACAAGGTTAGTATGTGATTTATAGTATGTCCACTTCTCCGCCAATGGACCTTGAGGTATTTTTGAATTTAATTCTGCCATATCTTGATGAAATTGTAAATGGTCAATTGTAAGTTACCTGTAAAAATATATAACCAATGGAATAAGTATGAAACCAACGGTCAGCACAATGGCAATGATTCTGCTTAACGTGAAAATTGCCGGTGTGTACTTGTTATGATTCAGGCCCAGCGACTGCAATCCTGAATGAAAGGCATGGTCAAGATGGAAACCCAGGAACAACAGCCACCCCACATAGATCAGCACATGTGAAAGATGGCTGAACTTCTCAAGTACAAGTTTGCCCATATCTTCATATTCCAATCCGTTATAAGTCACAGCGTCAATATGGCCGAATTTTGCCTGAAAGAAAAAGTTGTACAGATGATAAATCAGCACAGCCAGTATGATTGCACCGGTATGAATCATAAATTTTGAGAAAGGTGACTTCTCAGAATATGCTTCAACCTTATAACGTTGTGGTCGGGCCATCCAGTTCTGAATCTGCAGTATTAACCCTGTTATTATATGCAGCAGTATGCCGCCAAACAGGAAAATCTGCATAAACTGAATAAGCGGGTTGGTAACCATAAAGTGCGCCGCCTTGTTGAATGTTTCACCCCCGTCGTTTATCAATACCAACAGATTAACGGTGAGGTGTACAAACAGGAACATGATCAGGAATAATCCCGCCAGTGCCATGATCACTTTCTTTGTAATGGATGAATAACTAAAAACCATACTATTTTATATTTACGATTTACAATTTCTGAGTAATGACCGACAAAATTACTAATTACGGTAGACTACCAACTTTAAGGTTTTACAATTTTTTAATACTGTTATTAATCCTATAGATGGAATAGTTGTTTAAATTTGCGAATGCAGCAGTGAAACCATCGCTGTCTCTATGAACAAATTTAGACATTTACATATAACTTCGCACTCTCACACAAAAAAATATTAACTTTTTTAAGAAATCATTTATGCGTTATCAACCCATTGATCCTGAACTATTCATCAATAACCGGATAAAACTTGAAAAGAAGTTAAAGCCAAATGCACTGGCAATAATACATTCAAACGATGAAATGCCGCGCAACGGCGACCAATGTTTCCCATATCGCCAGCATAGCGACCTATTCTATCTCACCGGGCTGGATCAGGAAAAGAGCATACTTACGCTATTCCCGAATCATCCTGATGAGAAAATGCGCGAAATAGCCTTTATTGTTGAGACCGATGACCTGATGGTCACTTGGTATGGGCATAAATACACCCTTGAAGAAGCCTCAAAGATCTCCGGAATCCAAACCATTAAATGGTTGGGCCAGTTTGACGGCATTTTGCGTGACTTCATGTCGAAAGCTGAGCGTGTGTACCTCAACATAGACGAAAATGCACGATTTGTTACAGAAGTCGATTCCCGTAACCTGCGTTTCGTGAGAAGTCTGAAAACCTCTTATCCTCTGCATGAATACCTAAGACTTGCTCCGCATATCACTGACCTAAGGCTTGTTAAAGAACCACAGGAAATTGACATCCTACGAAAAGCATGCGACATAACCAACGACTCATTCCACCGCATGCTGAAATTTGTGAAACCCGGTGTAATGGAGTATGAAATTGAAGCGGAGATTACCCATGAATTCATAAGGCAGGGTGCTTCAGGACATGCGTACCCCCCTATTGTTGCATCGGGAGTCAACAATAACATTCTGCACTATAACCAGAACGACCGGGCTTGTGAAGACGGGCAATTACTGTTGCTTGATTTCGGGGCAGAGTATGCCAATTATGCTGCCGACTGTTCCCGTACCATCCCGGTAAACGGTAAATTCACTCCCCGTCAGCGCGAAGTTTATGAAGCCGTATTGAGAGTAATGCGGCAAGCTTCAAAGATGCTCGTTCCCGGAATAACCATTGATAACTATCATGCCCAGGTAGTCAAGATCATGGAAGGTGAACTCATAAAACTCGGACTTATCACCCAGGCCGATGTTGATAACCAGCCTGATGGCAAACCCGCTTTCTTCAAGTATTACATGCATGGAACTTCCCACTTTATCGGGTTGGATGTTCATGATGTAGGCACCAAGCAGACACCTCTCCGCAAAGGAATGGTACTAAGCTGTGAACCGGGCATCTATATCCCCGAAGAGGGCTTTGGCATCCGTCTTGAAAACGACATTGTTGTTGCTGAGGACCCTATTGACCTCATGGCACACATACCAATAGAACCCGATGAAATTGAAGCCCTGATGGCTAAAAGATAAAATAGCATCCTGAGCGTTTATTAGATAATTACATTAATACTGTGCAAAAAAAATAGAAATCTATATGTTTAAACCACAAACCTATCAGGCCCGTCGTAATGCATTACGCAAAGAAATTAAAAGTGGCGTTTTATTATTTCCCGGCAATACCGAATCAGCTTATAACTACCCTGCCAATACCTATCATTTCAGGCAGGATAGTACCTTTACCTATTTCTTCGGACTGAATCAGCCTGATCTGTTTGGAGTCATTGATCTGGATAACGACCAGGAGATCATTTTCGGCAATGATGTGGATATGGATGACATCATCTGGATGGGACCTCAGCCATCTATGAAAGATCGTGGTGAGCTTGTTGGCATCCATAAAACCCTGCCATTGTCGGAACTCGATACTTTCCTGAAAGCAGCCTTTGCCAAAGGGCGCAAGGTTCACTTCCTTCCACCTTATCGCGGCAAAACCAAGATATGGCTGTCGGAAGTTACCGGATGGCCTGTACTACAGCTCAAGCATGAAGTGTCAGTTGAACTCATCAACGCTGTTGTAAAACTACGGTCCATTAAATCAACCGAAGAAATTGAGATCATTGAAAAGATGGTGGATGTTGCCTATCTCATGCACACCACTGCCATGAAGATGGCTCACCCCGGAATCATTGAACAGGAAATAGCTGGCACCATTGAAGGCATCGCATTGGCTAAGGCAGGTCCGGTTTCCTTCCCTGTAATCCTGAGTATGGACGGCCAAACCCTCCACAACCATTACCATGGCAATACACTTGCCAAAGGCCGTATGCTGGTTGTTGATGCCGGCTGCGAATCAGAAGAATATCTCCTTGCCAGTGATATTACAAGGACTTCTCCTGTCGGTGGGAAATTCAGCAATCGTCAAAAGGATATCTATAACATTGTACTCAATGCCAACATGAAAGCCATTGAGAATATCAAGCCGGGTATTCTTTACAAGGATGTGCACATGCTGGCCGCTACCACAATTGCTGAAGGACTAAAAGAAGTTGGCCTTATGAAAGGCGATGTGAATGAAGCTGTTGCTCAGGGTGCTCATGCCATGTTCTTCCCTCACGGACTGGGACATATGCTGGGTATGGATGTTCACGACCTGGAAGGTGTTGGTGAAAACTATGTGGGTTATGACAAGGAAATCCAACGCAGCAATCAGTTTGGAACTGCCTTCCTGCGACTTGCACGTCGACTTGAGCCCGGATTTGTGCTAACTGTTGAACCGGGTATCTATTTTATTCCCGCCTTGATTGACCAGTGGAAGGCTGAAGGAAAATTCACTGACTTCATCAATTATGATATCCTTGAAACATACAAGGACTTCGGTGGCATTCGCATTGAAGATGATGTACTTGTTACAGACAAGGGAATGCGCGTTCTTGGCAAACCAATTCCAAAGACCGTTGCCGATGTAGAAGCTATGATTAGTGAGTAATGAATAGAATGGCAGTATTAAAGAGTATGACAGTATAGACGAGCGTGGTAGAATAAACGAGTTTGACTGTATAAAACAGAATGGCAATCTAAAAAGTGTGATAGCATAAACGAATATGGATGATAGCATAATGTTCAACAATCAGCCCCTGAACTACCGTGTTCAGGGTAGCGGGCCATGGGTAATCCTTTTGCATGGATTCCTTGAATCCATTGAAATTTGGAGTGATCTGGCCAATGAACTGTCTGATAAATTCAGTGTATTGATGGTTGATCTTCCCGGACATGGCAGAAGCGGCCTAACCGGTGAGGACCAGCCAATGCCGCTGATGGGTGAAGCAGTCATGGCGGTATTGGACCATCTCAATATTGATACCTTCCTCCTTTGCGGCCACTCCATGGGAGGATATGTTAGTCTGGAGATTGCCGGGAAACTACCGGCACGCACCAAAGGACTGATACTTTTTCACTCCCATGCAGCACCCGATGATGAAAAAGGCAAGGAGAACCGCACCCGCACCATCAACATC
>CALCQV010000011.1 GCA_937894795.1 uncultured Bacteroidales bacterium | reverse complement strand
CCCCGAAACATCCACGCTGCAGCAAACGGGCAATAGGTTGTTGTTTTCGGTAAGGTATTGCAGGTTCATTTTCAATGAATAATTTCAATGATATTCAAAAGTAATAAAAATTACGATGGGATACAATTGTTAATCAGTTTTTAAGCTGAAGGTCATATAAGGTTGCATTACTCCCCCCGCCAGGGCCATCCTTCCCATCCCTCTGTTGGTTCTGTTGTCTCAAAGAAGCACTGTACCCAGCGGTTATAGATTGACAGTTGGTACTGTACCACCAAATCAGACACTGTTAATAACACAAATAACCCCCTGAATAACACCAGTTAAGTTGCAACTATTGATAGTAAGGGGAGCAAGAGAAAGCCGGTTTATGCCGGCTTTTTTTATTTCCGCTCAGTTGGTTAGAGCATCCCGACGTTAAGTCGGGAGGGTCGCTAGTTCAAGGAAACTATTTTATTAGTGTCACCGCCCCCCTCATCTGATACGCCTTCCCCATCTGATTTGAATAACTCACCACCCAATTATAAACCCCCGGCAACTCATCCTTTCCATCCCATCCTTTTGCAGGATCACTGGTTTCAAAGAAGCACTCTCCCCAGCGGTTGTAGATTGAAAGATGATACTGAACAACCAAATCAAGCCTTGTGATGATGGGTTTGAAGTTATCGTTTAATCCGTCACCGTTGGGAGTAAAGGCATTCGGTACATAGACCGGCACTGCCACATTCAGCAGCATGGCGGTATCTCGTGATTCGCAGCCCTCAGTGGTCTTTATGATAACGGAGTATTCACCTTCTTCGGTTACTGTTATGAAGTAATTGGTTTCACCGTTACTCCATTCATAAGAGGCATAGCCTTGCGGGGCTTCGAGGGTATACTGGTTTTCGAAGGGGATGGGGCTTTCTGGGAAGTTGGCGGTGGGTAGTGGGACTACATTAAGTGTTACTGTATCTTTTACATTACAGCCGTAATCATCGCTTACTGAGATAATATAATTACCTGACTGATCAGCACCCAAGTCAAATAACCATATTGGAGTGTCATTGGTTGTTGACCCATCAGGTTTTGTCCATTCCAACACATATGGTGGTACTCCCAGAAAAACATCACCTGATATTACCGTGAAATCACCTTCACAGAGACTTTTATCTCCATTAGTAACCAATACAGGCGGATCGCTAATTATTACCTCTCCGTCAATAGGGGCACATGGTATATTATTCCCGTTTTCATCCTTGAAATAGCTGCTTCCGGGTATATCCCAGTGAACTTCAGCCAATCCTGTCTGTCTTGTTTCAAATACAAGGTTGGCAAGGGTAGTTGTATCATTCAATGCAAGCGGACTTGCCCCATGCCATTCCAGTTCTACCCTGTTAGGGAATTCAGTAACAACTAGAGCCGGGTGAAACAATTCATCATAACCAATGCAATCCATCAACAGGCTATTGAACTGTACTGTTGCTTTAAAATCTTTAACGCCATTAAGGTTAGAAACCTTTAATACGGAGGTTGCCATCTTATACATGCATTGCCGGTCTTTTCCAGCAAGTGCCGATAACTGGTAACCGGTTTCAGATGTAACAGTTATCGTTAAAGTAGTGTCACAGCCATATTTATCAGTAATAGTTACATCATACACATCAGGTGCCAGAGCTTCAAAGTATCCGGAATCCTGTGCAGCTCCACCGTTGAGTTGATAGTACAGACTATCACCTGTTGCTGTAACTGATATTGTTCCATTCGCATTAGCACCTGTAGCATTGGTTGAACCGATGAAAGTTACCTCGGGGCCTCCTGAATTATTCACCCATACCGGATTATTATTGTAAATAGCCTCGCAGCCCTGAGCGTCTTGTGCCCATATCATGTATTCTCCCGGAGGCAGATTATCAAAAATACCCTGGTTGTCATACCATGTATTCCCGCCATCTGATGAAAAAAGGAGCAGGTCGCTGAATACTGAAGTTTGAACCTCAATACTACCGTTTGATAGTCCACAGGTGGCATTATTTCCATCAGCTGATTCAATTATCAGGTATGCATCCGAATTAATTACATTAAAAGGGGTTGGAACTTGTGTAATACACCCGGTAGTATCATTTAAAGTCAGAAAGTAATTCCCAGCCGGTAGTCCTAAAATTTCTATCTCTGTTCCTACCAGATTTCCATTACCATCATGCCATTCAACAGTTGCAGCCGGTGATACCTGAATACCTCTTATGGCACCTGTGCTGTTACCACAGGTTGTGTTAGAGATCTGAACATTTGAAATATCAAGAAAAACAGGCGGATACAAGCCAA
>CALCQV010000010.1 GCA_937894795.1 uncultured Bacteroidales bacterium | reverse complement strand
AGCAGAGGATGAGAAATCAAGAGTAAGCTGCGAAGTATTGTTTTCCGTACAAAGATCATACGTATAATCATCATCGGAAGTGAAGGCAATCATATCCAAATTGATTACTCCTTCTATTTCCATCCCTGCTTGCGAAGCCTGCTCAGCAAAGTAAATACTCCCAAATAAACCTGATTCCTCCTCATCAAAGGCGATGAATTTAATACTGTAATTTGAAGGCAGATTGTAGAATAAGCGGGCTGCCTCGAGCATTGCCGCCGTACCTGAAGCATTGTCATCTGCACCCGGTGCTTGCTCGGGATCAGTGTGGGCATAACTATCGTAATGGGCACAAATGATATAGAACTTGTCAGGATATAGAGTGCCTGTCTTGGTAGCAATTATATTTACACCGGTATCACCTCGAAAAAACTGTAATTCAGGCATGTATCCGTATTCCGTAAATTTGTTAACTATAAAATCAGTGGCCAGTTGGTTTTGTGTACTTCCTGCATAGCGTGTTGTAAAAGTGTTGGTTTGTCCGGCAAGAGAATCAACATAAGGACTAAAGCCAACCTGACCATTAACTAAAATTGGTAAACCGAGTAACATTAAAGCCAGGATAATGGAATTTTGAAGATGCTTCATGATTCAGGTGTTAAAGGGTTGATAATGCACTGTTAAAACCGCTGACTAATGATGTTTCTCAAGGACGGCAGGTTTCATCTGTTGTTCCATAACCTTCATAATGATACAGGTTATCTTTTAATGACTTTTGAAGTCGCAACACTAGCCTGACCTAGTTGTCGGATGATGTATATCCCGCTTGGAAACCCGCTGAAATCTAATTTTGTCGTTCGGCCGTCACATCTCTGGCTGTGCATTAATTTTCCTGTTAAGTTGAAAATGGTTAGGGTTGAGCCAGGTATACTTTCTACAGTAATTACTTCAGACACTGGATTAGGGAAAACATTCAGCTTAGCAGTCATTAACGGAATATTCTTTACCGCTACAGGGGCACCGCCGCCATCAATTGTTTTCATGAGAACACATCCATCACCGGCTATAAAACCAGTATTATCATCTATAAACTTAATAGCATTAATATCCTGACCTGTTTTAGTCCATTGTTCTGTCCAGGTTAATCCGCCATCGAGAGTTTTGCATACCATTCCATTTGCGCCAGCCGAGTAACCGGTATCAGCATTAATAAAATACAATGAATTTGTAAATAAATATTGGTTTGTTTCCATATCTGTCCAGTCACTTCCACCATTAATGGTTTTCATAAGAATATTTTCACCAGCTGCATATCCCACTGTTTTAGAAGGAAAACTTACACTATTTATAATATGGGATACTGTAATATCATTCCATGTGATTCCACCATCAGTTGTTTTCATAATATCACCATACTCAACATCATCATACCAGGTGCCACCAGCCACAAAGCCGGTGAGAGAATCAACAAATATAACCTGGTTAAAGGAAGCCACATAATTATAGTACTGCGTTGTCCATGTATTACCGCCATCAGTTGTTCTTATTATCGAGCCATCAGATCCAACAACAATACCGGTTGTTTCATTTATAAAGCAGATGGAACTAACCCACAAACCAGCAGGAATACTAACCATTTGCCATGTTATTCCACCATCTGTTGTTTTCAACATAAGATCTGGACCTCCAACATATCCTGTAAGACTTGTAGGAAAATCAACAGCATTATGGAAGCCATCAGTTGTGTCAATTATCTGCCAGTTATTGCCCTGGTCAGTCGATTGAAGTATTCGCGACCAGCCTACACAGTAAACCGTATTTTCATCTACTATATCCAGATCCGTCAGATAGGTGATCCCTTTTCCCGATGCCAGGTTTTGCCAGTCATTTCCACCGTTTGTCGTTTTATACAAAGCCGGGCGGAAAGAACCAGATCCTGCAATATATCCTGTTTCCCCTATAAAATATATAGAGAATAGTGATTCGGTATAATCCTCAGATTGTAAGTTCCAGGTAAGTCCGGCATCAGTTGTTTTATAAATCTTCCCTAGAAAACCAGCAGCGTATCCGATCAATTCATCTGTAAAATGTAATGTCCAGATCATTCGTGGAGCCCCGGTTACTGTATCCCATGTAGTTCCTCCGTCAACTGACCTTCTCATATATTCACCTCCAGCCAGAACAATGTTTGAACTCGCATAGGCGCAATCATAAATTGGGGCATTCAACTCAACAGTATTCCATGTGATACCGCCATCAGTAGTTCTGTTAATACAACTCTCATCTGTAATTATTCCATTATCTGCATCATAAAACCTGATACACCTACCACTTAATTCCGATGAAGTCCATGTACTACCACCATCTGTCGTCTGGAAAAGCTTCCCATAGGCACTTATTACATATCCGGTGTCGGGACTTATGAACCAGATACTCTCGAATACATCCTGACTATGGCTGATTTGAAGCTGGAACCAGTTGTTACCCCCATCGATAGTTTTGAATAACTTGCCATAATCTCCACCCACAAAGCCGGTCAGATTATCGGCAAAGTTAACAGTCCTGAGATGTGCTGATGTGCCAAGGTTATATTGTTCCCATGTATTTCCGCCGTCTTTTGTTCTCATCAAGGTACCAAAATGACCAACTAGAAAACCGGTATTGGCATCAGTAAACCAGGTGCCAAAAGTATTATTACCTTGTGGCAGAGGATTTTTCCAATCCCAACCCTGAGAAAAAGCGACCAAACCAAGCATAAGCAATGCCGGTAAGAGGAACATATTTACTAAGAATGATGGTTTATGAAACATAATGCAGGTTTTAAGTGATGCTTATTGTTTATTTAGGTAATATCAATCAAAATTGCCAGCCTCAGTCCCTGGGGGGGGGTATGTAGAATATGCTCTGAATGTCAAACAAAACGTGAGCCATACAAAAACAATAATTTCCAAATTTTTCATCTTTAATCATTAAAGGGTAACCGTCCATCAAAGATCAAGGTGGATTTCAAGCAAATATAGAAATAATAATTTTTTTATTCAAAGAATAGTTTTATAAGTTAAAGCTTCGTGTTCAATATTATACCATCTGGAACTACTTTGAACCATCTTGAACAAATCAAACTACCTTGTTAACTCACTATTTTTAAAATTTTTGTTTGGGTGTTAGATTTTTTTGTATTTTTGCAGTCCGTTTCAAAAACCTATTGAATAATAGCAATTAAACTTAAGAACACATGTTGAACAATTATGAAACCGTTTTCATTATGACTCCCGTTTTGTCTGATGAACAGATGAAGGAAGCGGTTGTAAAATTTCAGAAAATTCTGAAAGACAAGGGGGCTGAAATCATACACGAAGATCATTGGGGTCTGCGCAAGCTGGCCTATCCCATCCAAAAGAAGACTTCGGGTTTTTACCATCTGATTGAGTTCAAGTCAGAAGGCAGCCTGATCAACGAATTGGAAGTGGCATTTAAACGCGATGAGCGCATTCTTCGTTTTCTCACCGTTGCACTCGATAAGCACGCCGTTGCCTATAACGAGAAAAAACGTGTAAACAAAGCTGCTGCTGCAGCTGTGGAAGTAACTCCCGCTGAACCTGATGCTGTAAACTCTTAATCTTAAGCGAAATGGCAAATCAACAAAACTCAGAGATAAAATACTTAACACCCATTGCGGTTGATGTTAAGAAGAAAAAATACTGCCGTTTTAAAAAGAGCGGAATCAAGTATATTGACTATAAGGACGCCGACTTTCTTATGAAATTCGTTAATGAGCAGGGTAAGATTCTTCCCCGCCGCATTACTGGTACATCTACCAAGTTTCAGCGTAAAGTTGCCCAGGCGGTTAAAAGGGCCCGTCATATTGCCCTGATGCCTTATGTGGCTGATCTTTTAAAATAAGGAGGAGAGAACATGGAAGTAATTCTTAAAAGAGATATACCCAACCTTGGGTTCGCCACTGACCTGGTAAAAGTTCGTGACGGTTATGCCCGTAATTACCTTATCCCTCAGGGTATGGCTATTATGGCTACCGAATCCAACAAGAAAATGAATGCCGAAACATTGAAACAAAAAGCATTCAAGGAAGACAAGATCCGCATGGAAGCCGAGGCTATGGCCAAACTTCTTGAAAATATTACCGTTAAAATCGGTGCTAAGGTTGCTACAACCGGTAAGATTTTCGGCGCTGTTAATTCATTACAGGTTGCTGAAGCTTTGAAAGACCAGTTTAACTACGATGTTGACCGTAAAAAGATCCACCTCGAAGGTGATAAGATCAAAGAGGTTGGCGAATACAAAGCAAAAGTTATGCTCACCAAAGGTGTTACCGTTCTGGTAAACCTCGAGGTTGTAGCTGAATAAATACAATATTGACTGTAAAAGATCCCGGCATTGACCGGGATTTTTTATTTTTGCCTATCTTTAATCACTTGCCTGCAGTCTGCAATCAGCTCCGTTGGCCGGATAAACGCAATTCATAAAGCTTACTATACCATTCATCAAACTATACCATTCATCAAATGATCTCGAAAGCTCAGATACAACTTATCCGCTCACTGCGTCAGCCCGAAGGAAGGGCACAGCACGGATTGTTTGTAGTAGAAGGAGTGAAGATGGTGGAAGAGCTTCTGCGGTCAGATCATGAAGTAGTGAATATATTCGCTGTCGCGGACTGGCAGATTCCGGCAAATATGCAGATCCCGGCAAATATGCAGCACCCGGCAAATGTGCAGCACCCGACAACCATACAGTCTTCGGCTAAAACAGATTCCTCCGGTCCTGAGCGTATGAACTCATGGGATAGAATCCTGCAGCGGGTGGAAGAATTTGAACTGCAGAAGATCAGCAGCCTCACCACCCCCAACAAGGTGCTGGCGCTGGCAAAAATAACTCAAATAAAGCCATTAGGCGACCTTTCGACCCAACTGGTGTTGTTGCTTGACCATATCAGTGATCCCGGCAACATGGGCACCATTATCCGCACTGCCGAGTGGTTTGGCATACACAGAGTCATTGCCTCAAACAACTCCGTCGACTTTTTCAACCCCAAAGTAGTACAGGCAAGCATGGGGTCAGTATTCCGCATGTCATTACACTCCGTTAACATACTTGAATTCCTGGAGGAGACCAACGTTATGCCCGTTTACGGAACACTATTCGATGGAGAGCCTCTGGGTTCACAAACGTTAACACCGCACGGCATCATAGTAATAGGCAACGAATCGCACGGCATCTCGCCCCCGGTGCAGGCCTACGTAACGCGCCGACTCACCATTCCAGCAGCCCTCACGTCAGCCTCTGAATCGCTCAATGCCTCCATGGCAACCGCCATTGTGTGCTATGAATTCCGCCGTCAATTCCCCCTATAACCCAACCTGCAGCAGTTCCCCGGAAACGGAACCCACGGATAGCTGAATTCGCACGACAGTAGCTAACAAAGGCAAAAATCATTCAGGTTAAATCAAGCAATACCTGCCAATTTTATAAACTTTTAGCAAAGCCGGTTGTTTACGTAACTCAATAAAGTAGTAATTTTGCACTATTAAATACAATTTTGAAATGATCTGGAAACTATTATTGCTCACCATTATACTCGTAGGAATAGCCATGGCCGGCATTGCCATTAAGATGTTTGTAAAAAAAGGTGGTGAATTCAAGAAACAATGCAGCAGTGTAGACCCTACCACAGGTCAGCGTTTAGGCTGTTCCTGCGAAACAGGAGGACACGGCTCCTGCCGCAATGATGTTGCCAAATTGAATTAATACGGCACATCAGCACCAATCACAACCATCTTTTCAGGCGCAAGACATTGCAATGCCAAACCCCCAATTCCACCACCGCAGAACCATCCGGTTGCAAGGATACGATTATTCGCAGGCGGGATTATATTTTATTACCATTTGTTGTAACAAACGCAACCATTTGTTTGGTGAAATACCCGTAGGGGCGAAAAATATTTCGCCCCAAAATGAACCAACCAATATTGATTCGGATGTTAATAAATGGGCGAAAAATATTTCGCCCCAAAATGAACCAACCAATATTGATTCGGATGTTAATAAATGGGCGAAAAATATTTCGCCCCAAAATGAACCAACCAATATTGATTCGGATGTTAATAAATGGGCGAAAAATATTTCGCCCCAAAATGAACCAACCAATATTGATTCGGATGTTAA
>CALCQV010000009.1 GCA_937894795.1 uncultured Bacteroidales bacterium | reverse complement strand
AACCACTATAGGTTCAGCAAGATAATCGGCGGCTGAATCTGAAATATCAGGCCTTGGCACAATAACCTTGCGTGCCTCGAAGGTCATTTTACGCGATGATTTTCCAATATTTGTAATCTCACCGGTAGCTTCAATGAAATCACCGGCATAAACAGGTGCCATGAACTCAACCATATCATAAGCTTTGAAGAGGCCTTCATCGCCATCATTCCTGATCAACAATTCAGTTGCAACATCACCAAAGAGCTGAAGCATTTTAGCCCCATCAACAAGATTTCCTCCATAATGAGCATCGTGTGAACTCATGCGAAGTCTGATAAGTACTTTTTCCATTTTATTTTTTTATTAATAGTAACTGGTAAACAGCGACTAGTGTTATTTATATGTAAATTCTTTTCTATCACAATCTAATTCCTGAGCTCCTCTTCCGTTCAGAAGATCCGGTAAAGGTGAGATACCCTTTGAAAGCCAAAATTAATCAGATTTTTCTGAAGCTACAAGTAAAATGCGGAAGAGTTGCGGTAATATTAACGGATATAGACGGTTGGTAATTAGCGACTAATGCCGTTAACTCACGCCGCTTATATCAGTAACTTCCTCCTTGATACGATAGCCGCCAAGTTTGCCTGAAAGCTTAATATTAAGCACCAAACGTCTGAACCAAACGGCAATGATGGCTACAACTACCCTGGGCCATATTAGCCAATGGAGTGTGTATCCTAAAGTGAGAAATAAAAGGGGGTCTTCAAGTTGGGAGTGTGAAATGGCAATGTGATGATTCAACAAATCAGCATCTTCACCGGTCATGCGTTTTTTCTCCCGCTGATCGATCATAATGGCTGAACCATAAGCCAGGCCCACAATATTGGCTACCACCCACGAGAATGTTGTACTCCGGGGTAATCCCATCAGTTTCATGAATGGTGCCAGCGGCTTTTCAAATACCCGTATCAAACCGAACTCCTCAAGCAACTGCTGCAGGAAAAGCAAGATATTGACCAGAATGAATATTTTAAGAACGGTAACGCTTACAGAGCTGAACCATCCATAGACAGCATCAATAAATGGAATTTGTACCGGATTGTACACTTTATCCACTCCCGAGTAGCTACCGGGCATTACCATATTCAGGATGAGGGCAACTGCCACACTGCCAAGTATTCTGACAAGATTAATGCCTATGGCTGATGATCCGGTGCGCTTCATAACCGCCGTTTCAATGATGAAACCGTGCGAAACCAGGCACATAGTGGCAAGTATGATCCCTTCACGCAAGGGCAGTTCAAGCATGGTAAGAATGGCTACTACCGAATAAATGTTGGTGAACATGCTGGTGATGAGTACTATGGCTGACACACCCGGCAGTCCGAGGTGTTTGAACCATGGTCCGGCAACACCGGCAATGGCTGCCAGAATGCCGAAATAATCCATCAACATCACGGCAAAGGTAACGGGCACAGTGATCTTGATGAGCCACCAGGCGGTTTTTAGGCCTTTCGGTGCAGATCGTTTGAAGCTGTTAATGATGCCGTTAAGTAGGCGTGACATAGATTTTCATTTGCCGGGGCAAAGATAAGAAATTGGCTTTAGAAAATCATCAAGACCAAAGCAACCAGTGCCGGCATTTCGAAAAATAAGGGATTGTTATAAGTCATAGCTGTGATTCATTTTAACCCGCTGTATAGCTACCTTGTATCCACTAATTATCCACTATATATAAATAACAAGGTGACTAGTAAGAAGATAGTAAGAGAATAGTTAGTGTGTAGTTGCTGAAGCTAAAAGAATACAAACCCCAACCAAACGTTTTATTGTTTGCCCTCGTCAATGATTGACTTGGCTTTGAGCAGATTTAACAACGTTGAACGATGTTGAACAGCGTTGAAGCATCCAGTCAGCTAAAGGCTTTGCTTACATTTTCACCAATTTCTTCGTTTCTATCTGGGAGGCTGTTTTAATACGCAGGTAATAAATACCGGGCGACAATTTGCTTATATCCAGTCTGATCTTAGGATTAACGATTTCATGTGATGATATTAATGCACCGCTTGAATTGAATAGCATTACCTGTGCAGGGTGCATTGAATTGATATTATGGTTTGCTGACAAGGTAATTTCGTACATTGCAGGGTTGGGATATAATGTATATGCAGATCCCGGTTTCTCAAGGGCAGTTGCCGGAACAGCTCCGGCATTGGAGGTTTTCATGATTTTTCCATAAGAGCCTGCAAGGTAACCTGTGCTGCTGTTGGTAAACCAGATGGCGTCATGGAATCCGGTCATGTATTCAAGTTTTGTCCACGAATTGCCGCCATCAGCTGTCTGGAAAAAGCCGCTGCCGTCGCAGCCCAGGAATCCCTTGTATTGATCGATAAACCAGATAGAAATGATGGTGTGATAGCTTGTTTCTGAAAAGACCTGTTCACTCCAGGTAATGCCGCCATCGGCTGTCTTATAGACCTTTCCACCGAAACCTCCCGCATAACCAACTTCATCTGTTGGAAAGAATATGGAGAGCAGCAACACATATTCAGTATTGCTCAGCACTGTTTCTGTCCAGTCAATTCCACCATTTGTGGTCTTGAGTATGGAGGTTTCAAGTGCCACATAGCCGGTATCGGGGTTCACAAAGAAAATTGAACGGGGCCAATGAAGGTCATCCTGATAAAGCAGGTTCCATGAAGTTCCACCGTCAGTTGTTTTATAGATAAGTCCGTCGCCTTCGCCAATAAGATACCCGATATCAGCATTGACGAAGAATATTTCAGTCATCCAACCAGGGAACACTATAAGCAGCTTATTCCATGTCATTCCCCCATCAGCTGTGGTATAAAGCGATGAATCACCTGACACAAATCCTTCGGTATCAGATGTGAACCAGACCCCATTGAGGCGTTGGAATGGGCCTTGAGGCAACAATTGCCAGTTTTCACCGGCATCATCCGTTTTTACAATTTCTCCCATATAGCCAATGGCATAACCTGTTGCAGTTGAGGGAAAATGGATATCAACAAAATCGGCATAGGTTACTGAGGAGGTATAATTGGAAGAGGTAACACCGGCGTTGGTTGATTTGAGCAACCGGCCCATTCCACCGGTTCCAATGACTGTATTATCATCAACGAAAGCATACGATTCAATATCGTCCATTCCTACAGGAAACCATGAGCTCCCGGCATTGGTTGTCTTGACAAGGTGTCCGGTACCAAGAAACTCACTGGCAATGGCGAATCCTGTGGTTTCATCAATAAATTTCATTTCCCTGACTTCCGAATAGCAGTTCATGGAAGTCCATGAAATCCCTCCATTTACAGTTCGCATAAAGAAGCCATCATCACCTGCAATAAATCCATGGCTGGCATCCACAAAATACACATCATTCAAATCCATCATAGTTGGATCGGTATGAGAATCCCAGGTATCGCCTCCGTCAATTGTCTGATAATAACGGCCGAGTCTTGAAGTGGCAAATCCAACAAAATCATTGACAAAGTAAATTGATGTAATTTCCATATAGAGGTTAATGAAAGCCCTATCCCATGTTATTCCACCATCCGTAGTTCGAAGAAGATTACCATGGTCGGCAGCAATGAAGCCGGTATATTCATTCAGGAAGAAGATATCATAGATTCTTTCAAGGGTATCGGTTTCAAGCATTTGCCATGAAAAGCCTCCATCAGTTGTTTTGAGCATAAGAGCATCGATGGTAGAAGCGTATCCAACAGTTTCACTGGTAAAGCAGAGGAATTGGAAATCAGCAAAGGTGCCCGTGGGAATAAACTCCCAGCTTTCACCGGCATCAATAGTTTTCAATAAGGTTCCCTTTTCCCCGATCACATAGCCGGTAGTCTCGTTAATGAAATCAACATCAAACAGCACATACCCTGTTGGTTTGGGATTAGACCAGTTCCATTGAGAAAAGGCGAAACAGGTGATGGTTGAAAGCAGAATAGTAAAGATTGCTTTTTTCATGATAACCTTGTATAAACTTGTTTATAAGAATGCTTATTAAGATTATAAAAGCACCAGTTTCTTTACTTCAGTGCCTTTCAAAGTATTTATCCTGATAAAGTACAAGCCTGCAGTAAATGATGATGTATTGATTTTAATGGTCTTTTCGCCATGGTTTTGATCGAATACACATGAACCACTGCTATTATATATTGCTACATTGACTTCACTTGTAATCGTGTTGGAAGTTAATGTCACTTCATTGGTAGCCGGATTTGGGAAGAGGGTAAATTGAGAAGCCGGAGTATCGGGAGATAAAACCGGAACGGCACCGGCATTGTTGGTTTTCAGAATAGTTCCTGCTGAGCCTGCTAGGTATCCTGTTTGGTTGTCAGTGAACCATATTTTTGGACTGGTGGTAATATAACCCAGCATGACCCAGGTTGCTCCGCCATCATTTGTCTGAAAGAGGTTGCCGGAAGACATATACCCGGTTGTTTCTGATGTAAAGAAGAGTGAAGTAACAGGATAAAACCTGGATGTATCACTCAAGTCGGTCCATGTTTCTCCGCCATCGGTTGTCCTGTAAAGTTTTGAAAATAAACTCCCGACAAAGCCAGTATTTGCATTGACAAAGGATATGCTATAGAATAAATTCTCCGGATCAAAATCATTAAATTCAGTCCATGTTTGGCCTCCGTCAACTGTCTTTATCACACTATGGTCTGATGCAACATAGCCGGTATCGGGGTCAAGGAAATGTATAGCCCTTGGCCATGAAAGACTATTTTCATAAATGACATTCCAGGAAAGACCTTCATCATCAGTACGGAGTATGAGACCATCTGATTCGCCGCTGATGAATCCGGTATTCTGGTTCACAAACATTATTTCTTTAAAATAGACATCCGGGTGCATCAAGGCCATTTCATTCCATGTGCTACCACCGTCAGTTGATTTGTAAGCGCTGTTTCCGGTAGCAATATATCCGGTTGTAGCGTCAGTAAACCAGACAGAAAGTATGCGTTCAAACTGGCCTGATGAAATAACTGACCAGCTACTGCCGGCATCGGTGGTTTTAACAATTTCACCTTCCCATGTAACAGCGTAACCAGTGGATTGTGTGGGGAAATGGATATCGTTGAAATTGTCATAAGTTACCGAAGGATTAAAATTTTCGGAGGTAGCGCCCTGATCAGTTGATTTAAATAGCCTTCCTATTGAGCCGGTGCCAAAAACAGTATTTTCATTGATAAAGTCGAAGCTCCAAATGTTATCCATCCCTACAGATGTCCAGGTTGTTCCTGCGTTTGTGGTTTTTACAAGGCTTGAACCAGATATAGCATAACCGGTCATGCCATTTATAAAATTCATTTCTTTCAGGTTATAATTGCTCCCTGTGGAAGTCCAGTTCATTCCGCCATTGATAGTGCGCATGCTGTATCCCTGTTCTCCTGCAACAAAGCCGGTATTATTATCGAGGAAGAACACATCTTTCATTTCCAGCATGTTCTGGTTTACAGAAGCAGTCCAGGTTAGTCCTCCGTTGGTGCTCTTCATCACTGTTCCCATACTGCATGCAGCATAGCCGGTAGTTTCGGAAGGGAACCATATAGAGTTCACAAATTTGTTGTCAGGAATCAGTGCTTTTGTCCATGTGACTCCGCCATCTGTAGTCTTTAGCAGGGAGCCGACGGCACCACTCAGGAATCCCATATTTTCATTGATAAAGAACATGTCAGAAAAGGATGTTTCTGCGCCTGTTTCAATATCTAACCATGTTTCTCCTCCATCGATGGAGGAGAAACATGGTTAGATATTGAAACAGGCGCAGAAACATCCTTTTCTGACATGTTCTTTATCAATGAAAATATGGGATTCCTGAGTGGTGCCGTCGGCTCCCTGCTAAAGACTACAGATGGCGGAGTCACATGGACAAAAGCACTGATTCCTGACAACAAATTTGTGAACTCTATATGGTTCCCTTCCGAAACTACCGGCTATGCTGCATGCAGTATGGGAACAGTGATGAAGAGCACCAACGGAGGACTAACCTGGACTGCTTCTGTAAACCAGAACATGCTGGAAATGAAAGATGTGTTCTTCCTCGATAATAATACCGGCTTTGTTGCAGGAGAACAGGGATACAGCATGCGCACTATCAATGGCGGAATGAACTGGACTTCCACAGGGAGCAATTATAACCTGAAAGAAATGAATTTTATAAATGGCATGACCGGTTATGCTATATCTGGTTCAAGCCTTGTAAAAACCACAAACGCAGGAACAACCTGGACATCTGTAGGGATGGATAACATTTGGAGCTTCGACTTTATCAATGAAAATACTGTTTTTGGCACCGGCTCAATAGGAAGGCTATTTAAATCAACTGATCAGGGCGCTACCTCCGAAAATTTTAATCCTTCGGTAACTTATGACAATTTCAACGATATCCATTTCCCCACACAATCCACTGGTTACGCTGTTACATGGGAAGGTGAAATTGTTAAAACCACCGATGCCGGCAGTAGCTGGTCAGTTATTTCATCAGGCCAGTTTGAACGCATACTTTCTGTCTGGTTTACTGACGCTACAACCGGATATATTGCTACCGGAAACAGCGCTTACAAATCAACTGACGGTGGTAGCACATGGAATGAAATGGCCTTGATGCACCCGGATGTCTATTTTAAAGAAATAATGTTTGTGAACCAGAATACCGGATTCATCAGCGGCGAATCAGATGGTCTCATACTCCGTACTGATGATGAAGGTCTTTCCTGGAATGTCATTTATGAAAATAGTCTTTCATGGCCAAGGGCTATACATTTCCTTGACCCCGATACCGGCTATGTTGCATCAGACCATAGTGTGATAAAGACAGTTGACGGAGGCCAAACATGGACTGAATTTAATGATTTTGATCCGGAGAATTTATTCTATAGCATATCCTTTGTCAATGCAAATACTGGCTTTGTCGGGAGTTTATTTTCAAAACTTTACAGGACAACCGATGGCGGAGAAACATGGACCGACTTGAGTGATACATCCAGGTTTTATCCTGTTACTTCACTCTTCTTTACATCAGAAACAACCGGGTATATGTCTTCCGGCAACCTCTTTCAGACAAATGATGGCGGAGCAACCTGGGTCATGCTGGGTTATATTACCACCAGTCCAAAAATATGGTTCACTGACAACCAAACAGGATACCTAGCAGGCTCAGCAGGAACTATTCTGAAAACCAACAATGCCGGTGCCGTTCCGGTTTTATCTCCCGATACTCCGGCTTCTCAATTTACCCTCTTCCCAAATCCGGCTACCAATGAAGTGACATTAACTTCCAACACGATTACAAGTGAAGTCAATGTAGCAATATATAATAGCAGTGGTTCATGTGTATTCGATCAAAACCATGGCGAAAAGACCATTAAAATCAATACATCATCATTTACTGCAGGCTTGTACTTTATCAGGATAAATACTTTGAAAGGCACTGAAGTAAAGAAACTGGTGCTTTTATAATCTTAATAAGCATTCTTATAAACAAGTTTATACAAGGTTATCATGAAAAAAGCAATCTTTACTATTCTGCTTTCAACCATCACCTGTTTCGCCTTTTCTCAATGGAACTGGTCTAATCCCAAACCAACAGGGTATGTGCTGTTTGATGTTGATTTCATTAACGAGACTACCGGCTATGTGATCGGGGAAAAGGGAACCTTATTGAAAACTATTGATGCCGGTGAAAGCTGGGAGTTTATTCCCACGGGCACCTTTGCTGATTTCCAATTCCTCTGCTTTACCAGTGAAACTGTTGGATACGCTTCTACCATCGATGCTCTTATGCTCAAAACAACTGATGGAGGCTTTTCATGGCAAATGCTTGAAACCGATACCCTTGAAAGAATCTATGATATCTTCTTCCTGAATGAATATACCGGCTTCATTGCTGCCGACCATGGTAATCTTCTTCGAACTACGGATGGTGGAATAACATGGGATAGGGCTTTCATTAACCTCTATATGGAAATTACATCAATTTACTTTGTCAATGATTTTGTTGGATTTGCCACTTCAAGACTCGGCCGTTATTATCAGACAATTGACGGAGGCGATACCTGGGATTCTCATACCGATCCAACTATGATGGATTTGAATGATGTGTATTTTGTGGATGCCAGCCATGGATTTATTGCAGGTGATGATGGCTTCTTTATGCGAACTGTAAATGGAGGGATTTCATGGACTTCCATGAACTGCTATTCGGAAGTCAGGGAAATGAAATTTATTGATGAAACCACAGGATTCGCCATTGCCAGTGAGTTTCTTGGTACCGGACACCTTGTCAAGACAACCAATGCCGGGAGCTCATGGTTTCCTGTAGGAATGGACGATATTGAATCGTATGCTTTCGTTGATGATAATACAGTCATTGGAACCGGTGGAATGGGCCGGTTGCTCAAATCAACCAACGCCGGTGTTACCTCTTCCAATTATACCTCCTCAGTAACCTATGCCGATTTTGTTGATATCCATTTTCCCTCAACTGCAACAGGTTATGCCATTGGCTATATGGGAGAAATTGTAAAAACGGATGATGCCGGTGAAAACTGGCAATTGTTGCCTCAAGGCCCATTCCAACGCCTCAATGGGGTCTGGTTCACATCTGATACCGAAGGATTTGTGTCAGGTGATTCATCGCTTTATACCACAGCTGATGGGGGAATGACATGGAATAAGCTGCTTATAGTGTTCCCTGGTTGGATGACTGAAATATTCTTCGTCAATGCTGATATCGGGTATCTTATTGGCGAAGGCGACGGACTTATCTATAAAACAACTGACGGTGGAACTTCATGGAACCTGCTTTATCAGGATGACCTTCATTGGCCCCGTTCAATTTTCTTTGTGAACCCCGATACCGGCTATGTGGCACTTGAAACCTCCATACTCAAGACCACAAATGGTGGAATTGACTGGACAGAAACAGTGCTGAGCAATACTGAATATGTGTTGCTGCTCTCCATATTCTTTCCAACAGATGAAGTTGGTTATGCGGGAGGTTTCGGTGGAAAGGTCTATAAGACAGCCGATGGCGGCATTACCTGGAGTGAACAGGTCTTTTCAGAAACAAGCTATCACACCATCATTTCTATCTGGTTTATCGATCAATACAAGGGATTCCTGGGCTGCGACGGCAGCGGCTTTTTCCAGACAGCTGATGGCGGCAATTCGTGGACAAAACTTGAATACATGACCGGATTCCATGACGCCATCTGGTTTACCAACAGCAGCACAGGTTACCTTGCAGGCTCTTATGGAAAAATCATGAAAACCTCCAATGCCGGAGCTGTTCCGGCAACTGCCCTTGAGAAACCGGGATCTGCATATACATTATATCCCAACCCTGCAATGTACGAAATTACCTTGTCAGCAAACCATAATATCAATTCAATGCACCCTGCACAGGTAATGCTATTCAATTCAAGCGGTGCATTAATATCATCACATGAAATCGTTAATCCTAAGATCAGACTGGATATAAGCAAATTGTCGCCCGGTATTTATTACCTGCGTATTAAAACAGCCTCCCAGATAGAAACGAAGAAATTGGTGAAAATGTAAGCAAAGCCTTTAGCTGACTGGATGCTTCAACGCTGTTCAACATCGTTCAACGTTGTTAAATCTGCTCAAAGCCAAGTCAATCATTGACGAGGGCAAACAATAAAACGTTTGGTTGGGGTTTGTATTCTTTTAGCTTCAGCAACTACACACTAACTATTCTCTTACTATCTTCTTACTAGTCACCTTGTTATTTATATATAGTGGATAATTAGTGGATACAAGGTAGCTATACAGCGGGTTAAAATGAATCACAGCTATGACTTATAACAATCCCTTATTTTTCGAAATGCCGGCACTGGTTGCTTTGGTCTTGATGATTTTCTAAAGCCAATTTCTTATCTTTGCCCCGGCAAATGAAAATCTATGTCACGCCTACTTAACGGCATCATTAACAGCTTCAAACGATCTGCACCGAAAGGCCTAAAAACCGCCTGGTGGCTCATCAAGATCACTGTGCCCGTTACCTTTGCCGTGATGTTGATGGATTATTTCGGCATTCTGGCAGCCATTGCCGGTGTTGCCGGACCATGGTTCAAACACCTCGGACTGCCGGGTGTGTCAGCCATAGTACTCATCACCAGCATGTTCACCAACATTTATTCGGTAGTAGCCATTCTTACCATGCTTGAACTGCCCTTGCGTGAAGGGATCATACTTGCCACTATGTGCCTGGTTTCGCACGGTTTCATCATTGAAACGGCGGTTATGAAGCGCACCGGATCATCAGCCATAGGCATTAATCTTGTCAGAATACTTGGCAGTGTGGCAGTTGCCCTCATCCTGAATATGGTAATGCCCGGTAGCTACTCGGGAGTGGATAAAGTGTACAATCCGGTACAAATTCCATTTATTGATGCTGTCTATGGATGGTTCAGCTCTGTAAGCGTTACCGTTCTTAAAATATTCATTCTGGTCAATATCTTGCTTTTCCTGCAGCAGTTGCTTGAGGAGTTCGGTTTGATACGGGTATTTGAAAAGCCGCTGGCACCATTCATGAAACTGATGGGATTACCCCGGAGTACAACATTCTCGTGGGTGGTAGCCAATATTGTGGGCCTGGCTTATGGTTCAGCCATTATGATCGATCAGCGGGAGAAAAAACGCATGACCGGTGAAGATGCTGATTTGTTGAATCATCACATTGCCATTTCACACTCCCAACTTGAAGACCCCCTTTTATTTCTCACTTTAGGATACACACTCCATTGGCTAATATGGCCCAGGGTAGTTGTAGCCATCATTGCCGTTTGGTTCAGACGTTTGGTGCTTAATATTAAGCTTTCAGGCAAACTTGGCGGCTATCGTATCAAGGAGGAAGTTACTGATATAAGCGGCGTGAGTTAACGGCATTAGTCGCTAATTACCAACCGTCTATATCCGTTAATATTACCGCAACTCTTCCGCATTTTACTTGTAGCTTCAGAAAAATCTGATTAATTTTGGCTTTCAAAGGGTATCTCACCTTTACCGGATCTTCTGAACGGAAGAGGAGCTCAGGAATTAGATTGTGATAGAAAAGAATTTACATATAAATAACACTAGTCGCTGTTTACCAGTTACTATTAATAAAAAAATAAAATGGAAAAAGTACTTATCAGACTTCGCATGAGTTCACACGATGCTCATTATGGAGGAAATCTTGTTGATGGGGCTAAAATGCTTCAGCTCTTTGGTGATGTTGCAACTGAATTGTTGATCAGGAATGATGGCGATGAAGGCCTCTTCAAAGCTTATGATATGGTTGAGTTCATGGCACCTGTTTATGCCGGTGATTTCATTGAAGCTACCGGTGAGATTACAAATATTGGAAAATCATCGCGTAAAATGACCTTCGAGGCACGCAAGGTTATTGTGCCAAGGCCTGATATTTCAGATTCAGCCGCCGATTATCTTGCTGAACCTATAGTGGTT
>CALCQV010000008.1 GCA_937894795.1 uncultured Bacteroidales bacterium | reverse complement strand
GCTAAAGTATTGACTCCTTTGCTCATAATGGTATAAAGTTATAATCAAACAGAATTAGTTTCATGATTTATTAATCCATTATGAGCAAAGGAGTCAATACTTTAGCCAGTATATATAATGTTTCATTAATATTAATATGCTTTATGAAAAGTAAACGACTTATCCTGTGTTTGATATTCTTACTGTTGGGAGTATCTTATTTATTTGCTGCAGATGATATAACTCTTGTCGGCAATATTGACAATGATGAGAATGATGAAGTAATATTCTTTAACCGGGCTGGAAATTCTGGGGTTGTTAGGGTAATTGATGCGCTTACAGGCAAAGATGAGAAATGGTATAATTGGAAAGATGATGAGATTGAATTTATTGATCCAACCGATCAGGCTTTTCTAGGTGATATTAACCATGACGGGCGTAAAGAACTTATTATTGTAAATTCTAGTACGTATTCCCAGAACGTTCTCTTAATTTTTGATTTCTCCAAAAGTGAACCATCTATCATAGATTCCACCGAGGATTTTGGTTCCTTCTTTGATACCGGTGATAAAATTTTCATTAACGATGTGAACAATGATGGAGATGATGAAATGGTCCTAATAAACATGGCAGAATCTGGTGACTTTCTTAAAGTTATAAATTTGACCACTGGAATAGCTATACAAACGATAACCTATCTCACAATTAATCCAAGTCTTAACGGGTGGCTTGACCCAGATGACCGAATTTTTATTGGGAATATCAATGAGAATGGTCTGTCAGATATTCTACTCGTTAACTCTACTTATAATTCTGGAGCTATTAGGGCCATAGAAATTATGACTAATGCCGGGGTTAAGTGGATTGATCATGGTCCATTCAATAATTTGATGGATGCAGATGACAGAATATTTTTAGGAGATATTAACAATGACAAAAGAGATGATTTAGTATTTGTCGATTCCGACAACACTAGATATGAAGATGTGGAAAAGAATGCGGATATAAGGACATTTGATATTATGTCATCCTCTTTCTTAATGTCCATGTACAATATAGGCTTTGGGTCAATTACGGGTTGGAATGATGCATGTGATCGTCAAGATCTTATTGATGTCAATAGTGATGGTAATAGAGACCTTATAATGATTAACATTGCCAAAGATGCGAATGCAGTAAGGGTCATTGATCTAGAAACCGGAGATAATTTGAATTTTATTAGCAGGGATGATCTCGTCAGCAACGATTACGAAATTAACAGTTGGTTTGATACAGGAGATAAACTCTTGTATGGGACTACAAATTCATCGAAAAACGCTCTATTAATGGTAAATAACAGCGGATCAGGTGGGCTCATAAGATTTCTTGATGTAATGAATAACTACACTATACATTTGACTAATTATGATGATTTGAGTATTAGAATGATTGGGTGGCTTGATGGAATAGATAATAACTCCTTAACTTGCTCTCCAAGTTTTTATAAGGAAATGAACTACGACCAAATCCATGTCTGTGGTGGGCTTTTTGTGAGAGAAGAAAAACCAGCCAATTTTAAACTTTATACAAGGGATGAAAATAATATAGGCCATATTAAAGTTGCCGGATATTATAGAAATTCAGAAGGCGCATCTTCCATTCATTTCATACTTGAAAAGAGAATTTATAACTTTCCTGAAAATTCTACCAAGACTTTCACAGAAACGTCAGAGATAACTTCAAACTTTGATGAACAAGGTCATTTCCTGGAAGATATTGAAATTCCTGCAGGACTATTTGAATATGATCTATATTATTACATAATTAGCCATGAAAATCGTGTTTTAATTGCAAACAATATTGTTTGTGGGGATGCCTATATTATTTCCGGCCAATCTAATGCCGTAACAGTAGTTAGTGATTCTGATGCTGCAATAATTGATGGATAGTATGGTAATAATGATTCAAATTTGTATGGAAGATTTAGTAGAACATTTGCTTGGTATCATATTAACGGTGATAGATGGAACATATCAAGAACTAAATCTACAGGACTTGATCCTTATGGTGTTGGAGTTTGGGGACTAAAATTGCAATATGATCTGCAGAAAACAAACAAAGTTCCTACATTATTGATCAATAATGGGGTGCCTAGTACAGGCATTGATGACCATTTGAGTAATCCTATGAAACCATTTTATACTGATTTCGATAATAACAAAAATTTGAATGGAATGCTCTTCTCTAGATGTTATTATGCTGGTGCAGAAAAGAATATCAAAGCAATATATTGGTATAACGGTGAAAATGAAGTTGCATATAAACCCTTCGATCCTGACCGCTATCCCGATTATTTTTATAAACTCCAGCAGGATATACAAAAAATGATTCCTTGTCAAAATATCTATCAAATCCAAATTGCTTCAGGTTCAAGGATATTTGAAAATGAAATGAGAATAGTCAGTGAAAAGCAGCGTGAATTGCCTCCACATTATACATCAGTAAAACTTATGGCATCTAATGGCTGTGAAAAGAATCTACAAGATCCCGTTCATTTATCTAGAATTGGATATGAAGAACTTGGCCGTCGTATATATAATATTACTGAAGAATATATATATAATAAGTCTGTTGTTAGCAATCCCAATCCAATAAATGTTATTAAAAGTTGGTTTGAAGGCAACACTGTCATAATTGAATTTGATCAAAAAATCGATCTTATTATCTCTGATCCTCTTACTAACATTCGGCAAGCATTGACGTTTTATGACAATACAATTCAGATAAAGGATGTTGTCATCCAAGACCATTACCTAATAATTACTTTAGTTGATCCATCGTCCATTAGTAAGATAAAAGAAGTAGGATATTGTGGATTTATACCATCTGAAAATTTTCCATGCTTTCTTTATAACTCAGATACAGTTGCAGCCCTAAGTTTCGATAGATTACCGGTTTTGTCAAAAAACCTGACTATTACATATAATACAAATGAAGTTGAAAAAGATCACTTATTCGAAATCAGTTTTTCAGACACACTGATACCTGGTTTAACCCAGAGAATAGATACATTTTTAAATGACATGACGGGAGCTTATAAGCCCAATTCAGATCCTAATTCCAAGTATGTTCAAGCTTTTGAGAGTGGTAGTATTGTTAACCCTTATGATCCTGAACATATATCCCTAGAAGCATATTTTTTCAAACCTGGAAGTATAATACCAACAGTTAGATATGGATTCTATTATAAGATGTATCTTCCTAAGTATATTATTGATAGTAGTTATTTTGAAGAAGTAATGAATGTTGATCACTGGAAGGTGAGGTTTTCACCTGATGAGACCGGTACCTGGAATTTTTATCTTTATCTTAAAATTGGTGATAAACCAATAGGTATGTCACCTTTATATAATATTATAGTAAAGCAAACGGATGATCCTGGATATGTATGTACAAATGGCAGATTTTGGAAGTTTTCAAATCCCCCCCAGACCCAATTTTTACCGATCGGTCATAATATTCCCTGGACAAACTGGTATGGATCAAAGCCATCAAACATTGATGATTTATTAAATGGATTAGACCTTATCTCTTGCGCGGATAATAACGGAGCCAATGCAACAAGATTAATGGTTGGGGGGAATCATTATGAAGTTGAATGGGAAAAATTGAATAATTATGATAACAGACAGACTGATATGTTTTCATTGGATATGTATTTTGATCATCTTGACTTGTTAAATATGTATAGCACATTGGCTATTTTGTGTCAAGATGAGTTTCAAACTACTTCAAAGGATTATGCAAAAAATGTTGATTGGAGGTCTAATCCATACAATCAATTTGCTTTAGAAAGCGTGAATAATAAAGACTTTAGAGGTATTGATGGTGTTGTTACCCCAAAAGATTTTTACACTAATGAAAATGCAAGAAGATTTTATCAAAAGAAGCTTAGGTACATTAATGCTAGGTATGGATATGCAACGCATCTAATGATTTATGAATTACAAAGTGAAATGTCAAATACCGAGTTATTTTTAAACACCGATGAGAAATTTCCTCTAGAAAATTTTAAAAATGCAATTAGAGTTAACAGAAATTGGTTTGATGAAATGGCCGGTTATTTGAAGAATGATTTAGGTTGTAAGCAACTAACCTCCTTAAGTTTTGGGATGGAGCGACCTTTATGGAGAACAGAGGCCGATTTCTTATTAGAGAGTCCTTTTATGGATGCCATACTACCTCACTTTTATGACACAAGAGAAGTTATAGAATTATCTATTTATAAAAGCATTGATAGCATTAACTGTCATAGAGGTTCCATCGAGAAACCGATTATGATTCAGGAATGTGGCCATATGTCATATATGGATGAGTTTGATATTTGCAGTGACCTTACCTATCATAAATTTATGTGGGCTAGTTCTTTGGCTGGTTCAGGAGGAATTTTATATTGGCCTTTTTCTTATTTGCTGAGATCTAACGACGATACATATTTGCCTCCTCCAACAGGTAATGAAGTCAACAGTCTTATAGAAAACATTGGAAGCAAGATTTATGAGTCAGAGTATTTTACAAATTTGCCAGGTGTAAATCGATTCTTCTCGGAAATTGAATTAAACAAAGTATCTACTTTCAATCATGAATATTTGCCAAGTGACTCTTTGCCTTATTTTGAGCATGTTTATGTTGTATCTGAAGATCATCAATCAGTAGCAGGTTGGATAAATAACAGGTCATCTAATATCTATAATTGTGATGATTGTATTAATCAATTCTATATCAAAAAGGATACAAATGCAATTGGAACAAATGTTAGCGACATTTGGCAATACAGTTGTGACAACGATGATCCTAAAAATCACACTTCTTTTTGGTATGGTAAATGGCCTGTTACAATTAATGCAAGTAAATCAATGAATTGTGTATATGCTAAATGGCCTCCTGACACAAGCGACGAAGGTATTGGTGATGAAAATTATAATTTAGCTTTTGATAGTCCTGGAATCTATCCAACTCAAACCGACTTAGATGATAAATATGTCGGTAACAGAATGCAAGGGTTAGAAAATAAAGCATTTAGTATGGGAGGTTTTGAGGATAAAAAATGTTACACAATTTCCTGGTACTCTACCTGGAATGATTCCACTAATAATATGATAGCCGGTCAAGTGCACCATTCTGAGGACCTGACAGCAGAAGCTAAAATCCTAACTATCAATATACCAACGACAGTTGAAGATAGCTATGGTAATAAATTTCCTGGTGACTGGGCTTATATTATTAAGCCTTCGACGTTTCATAAAAGTATTACTATTGCTGATTCAATTAGTCAATACATAGATCCTTATATAGTTACTAATCCATGCCATGAAAATACCAAATTAGTATGTGAGGGAAACAACTTACCCTATACTATATCAATTTATAATAGTCAGGGTAAACTGATGTATGCAGAAAGTCAAATTAGTAGCACAGAAAAACTGATTGATGTTTCACAATATCAGCCTGGAATTTATTATCTTAAATTTAAGTCAAATAATCTTGAAAAGACTTTAAAATTAGTTAAACAATAGATGAGACATTCTTAACACAATTTATCTCATATTGATGCCCTAATGCTATAATACTATCATTATATTATAGTCTTAGGGTATCTTTTAAAATGACAATAAGTAGCCGGGAAGATTATAGATTGAAAACTAATTATTAATAGTTCATTCAATACTACTGGGTATTGAACGCTTCAACTCTCAGAAATCCCCAACATCATACTTCCGCTCAGTGGCTTTCTGCTCCTGCTCGTATTTCTTGCAGTCAATGGTAACTGAAAGTGGTTGTAGTGGTGCTTCAAAGTCTCCGGTTGAGATTTCAAGCTTCTTGTCGGCATAGATCTTCTTCATGTATAGTGCCCAGATGGGTAGTGCCATGTTGGCTCCCTGACCAAGGCCAATACTGCGGAAACGTATGCTGCGGTCTTCACCGCCAACCCATACTCCTGTTACCAGATCAGGAGTAATACCCATGAACCATCCATCAGAATGACTCTGTGAAGTGCCTGTTTTTCCGGCTATCGGGTAGCTTAATCCATATTTGTATCTTAACCTGACCCCAGTGCCGCTTTCAACTACTCCCTTCATCAACTGAAGCATCAGGTAAGCGGTTTCCTCACTCATTGCTTCCTGTTGCCGGGGAACGAATCTGCTAAGTACATTGCCATTCTTGTCTTCTATTCGTGTAACGAACATTGGTTCAATGTAGACTCCCTTGGCTGCAAAACTGTTCATGGCTCCAACCATTTCATATAGTGAAAGGTCAGGTGTACCCAGCGAAATGGAAGGTACTGCATCAATGTGACTGGTAACACCCATTTTGCGGGCAATGGAAATCACTGCCATGGGCGAATATCTCTTGATAAGGAAGGCTGATATCCAGTTGATTGAATTGGCCAATGCCTCTTTAAGGGTAACCATTTGCCCCTCTTTATAATCACTTGAATTACGGGGTTCCCATTTAGTGCCATCTGGCAAATCAATACTGTACTGGATGTTGGCTATCTTGGTACAGGGCGAAAAATCACCTTCCTGCATGGCTAGTGTATAAACGAAAGGTTTAAAGGTGGATCCTACCTGTCGTTTTGCCATCACTACGTGGTCATACTGGAAGTGCTTATAGTTGATTCCACCCACATAAGCTCGCACGAAACCTGTTTGCGGCTCTACCGACATTACTCCCGCCTGAAGGAAGAACTTGCAATACCTGATGGAATCCCATGGCGACATTACAGTATCACGTTCACCTGCCCATGTGAAGATCCGCATAGGGATCTTTGTATGAAATGCTTTCTGTATCGAATCATCGGATGCATTGGCAGCCTTCAACCGAATGTAACGGTCAGACCGTTTCATTGAGGAGGTCATTAATTTTTTTGCTTCATCCTTAACCACATCCCTTGGGAAGTCAAAAGGCGCCTCATCCCTGTCTTTCCAGTGCTTGAAGAAGGCGGGTTGCAAGTCTTTGCCCACATGCTCGGCAACAGCCTGCTCGGCATATTTCTGCATTCTCGAATTAAGTGTGGTATATATCTTCAGTCCGTCCTTATAGAGGTTGTACTTTGAACCGTCAGGCTTTGGATTTTTTTCAACCCATCCATACAGCGGATTGTTTTTCCACTGCAATGAATCAAAGGCAAATAGGGTTTTATCCACATAGTTTCTGCTCTTTGGTTGTTTGGCATTCATGATCATGCGCAGGTATTCGCGGAAATAGGTAGCCTCTCCTGAAGCATGGTCCTGCATGGAATAACCAGTCATGTCAAGTGGCAGAACGCGCAGCGAATCATATTGCTGTTCTGTTAAATAATCATGTTTTCTCATCTGGTTGAGCACTACCTCACGGCGTTTCATGGCCCTTTCAGGATTTCGCACAGGACTGAACCATGTAGGTGCTTTCAGCATCCCCACCAACATGGCTGATTCTTCCACTGTAAGGTCAGCCGGAGCCTTATTGAAAAAGGTCTTGGCTGCCGATTTGATGCCGAATGAGTTGCTGCCAAAGTCGACCGTATTAAAGTACATTGCCAGGATTTCTTCCTTGGTATAGTTGCGTTCCAGCTTAATGGCAGTGATCCATTCCTTCATCTTGATAAAAACCGTTTCAATGAAATTGCGGTCGGTTTTACGGGGGAAGAGGTTCTTGGCAAGCTGCTGTGTGATGGTGCTGCCGCCTCCCTTTCTGTTTCCTGTGACAATGCCAAAAGTAACCCTGAAAAGTGCCTTGACGTCTATGCCTGAATGGCTATGAAAGCGTGAATCTTCCGTTGAGATGATTGCATTTACAAGGTTTGGGGAGAGATCGGAATAGTGTATGTTTGACCTGTTCTCGATGTAATATTTACCCAGTACCTCCTGATCGGCAGAGATCACTTCAGATGCCAGGTTACTTTTTGGGTTTTCCAGTTCTTCAAAGGAGGGCATGAAGCCCAACAAACCAAACGACATTGCAGTGAAGAAGAGAAAAAGGAATCCAAGGACTGAGAAATAAAGAACCCAGAATTTTTTTATCCATTGTTTCAGTTCAGTTGTTCCACCTTGCTTTTTTTTGGCCATTACAGATCATTTACCTGGTTAATGCTATTGTTTTTCAAGCCTGATACCGGCCTCAGATATGCCTGCGAGTTTGTTTTCCCGCATAGCCTGGTTAAGCCGCAATGTATAGGTTCCTTGTCGTGGAAATCTAATATTCTCTCTTATGTACACCCTGTTATCACGATATTTGCCGGTACCTTTTCCAAGCCATTTCCCCGTCTTATCAGCCAGTGTACACTCAATTGTATCACGCGACATGCCTCCGCCGGGAAATTCAGTTATCAGGAAAAAATAGATGTTGCTATAACGATAGGATGAGCTGTTTCTTATGTTGATAAAAAAACGATAGGGAGAAATTGTGTCCTCAATTTCAACTTTAAACACCATTTCCTTGTCGGATGGCCATATATCGTCGGTCAGGCTGATGCTGTTGTCAAAGAATT
>CALCQV010000007.1 GCA_937894795.1 uncultured Bacteroidales bacterium | reverse complement strand
TATAATAATTTTAATCAAGCACCACTATTTCATCCAGATTAAAATTATTATCCAGTATATTAAACAATGCTTCTTTGGCCATATCCGTAGTTGGACGAACAGGTAGATTTTTTGGCGGACTTATTTTTCTACTTTTGTGTGATCCACTTATAATTCGCATAACCGGGGATTAAAAAGGTCAATATATCTATGCTTTTCCAAGTCATTCAACGCATAACTCATCTGGACTTCCTGTTCTATAGCAAGCATCTCAACATTCTTGATATATTTTCTCAATAACTTGATCAAATCTGAATTTAAATCAACATTCCCCGACAGTTTCAGTTCAACCTTCTCCTGATTTACTTTCAGTTGGTCAACTACAAAGATTGTATAGTATATGAGATCTTCAACTGCCTTGAAACTGAAATTATTACAAAAAATCAACTTCCCATCATTCAATAAAATCAAATCAAAATTATCATGATTAATATTCAGGAACATTGATGAAGTGCTGGAATTGCGATATCGGGGAAGAATAAAATTTGAAAAAGCGGCAACACCCGGTAAAATAACTGCTTTGGGAAAGAAATCATGCACTATTTGTGTATACGCCAATTCAGTTGCATAGATTAAAGCTGCATCATCAAAAAGCAACTTGCATGTCCCTAGCTCTTCATCATTTTTCAGATGATTTACAAATTGGAAATACTCTTCAACCTGATCCGGCATATACAATGCGCCGGGCACTATAGTATACTTGGATGATGGCGTAATGCATACTGTTTTGTAGTAATTGCTGCGCAATAAACCACTCTTCCCGATAAAATCATATATCTCGGAGGCGCTGGCCAACATAATTGACTGAAAGCCAATATACTTAAGAGTTATATGATCTTGTATGGAAAACAAAAGTCCATCCGGCTGAAGCCGGATGGACATATTATAATTTTCACTTGAAGCCTCGTCAAATATTCGGTCAAAACAACTTAGTGTTGTACGAAGCCCGGTCATGTTATATTCTTTATTCCCAGTTCCCGTCGGTGGATGCCTCTGTAAGTGAGCCCATACGTATACCGGGGTATTTATTTATTCTTTTTTGACGTTCAGTCAAATTGAGTACATCCTGCGAGTCCTTATCAAACATATAGTATTCATAAGGCACCAGAATTTCAATAACGCTAACCATAACTCCTCCCTTATCGATCTTTGCTGTTTTCATTTCAAAACGACGACCATCAGAGAACGGGATAATAGCCAGGTCTTCAATTCTAAAGTTTTCTCTTTTTGAATAAAGTGAATCTGCAATTTTGATGTAACCAACGGTATCATTGATTGTGCGGGTAAAAGTTGTGTCATTGGGATCAGCAACCATCTTTACAACAGGGATTTCGCCTGTTTTCAGGAAAGTAAAGAGTGTATCAAAACTCCCTGTATAAGCATTGTTAAATTGCTTATACAAATTCTGAGCGACCCTGATGTCCTTTAATTTGTTCACGATGAGTTCATTTCTGCGATTTAATTCATCCTGAAAACGAACAGGTCTCATTATTGAAGCATAGAGGAAATAGCCTAATACTATAATAACCACTCCCAGAGCAATCTTAATAATTGTGCTTTTCATAAATATTGTTTTTTGCCATTGCAAATGTATAATATTTTTTCAGAGATTAATCCTACTATTGACACGAAATTAATGTAACTCTTAACTTTTTAAGCTTTTTTTTCTTGCATTGTTAATTAAATACCCCTGACAAATAATTTTTGGCACGTTATTGGTTATATTTGCCACCGAGACAAACAAATTCAATTAAAACTTAAACAACAAATGAAAATGACAATCAGATTATTAGCCATTATTACAGTGATGGCTCTTTCCATGAGTTCATTTGCTCAGACTAAAGATGATGCCGTTAATGCGTTTAATAAAGCCGTTACCTTAGCATCAACTGACTTGCTGCAAGCTGTCAATTCAATGAAAGAATCTGCAGCGATTGCTGCTAAAGTAGGACCTGAAGCAGATACTATTGGACAAATGGCACAAGAGCAAATTCCTATACTACAGTATAATTATGCAACAGCATTATATAAGGAAAAGAAAATTGACGAAGCTATAGCTAACTTTATTACGGTACGTGATTATTCAGTTCAATATAATGATAAATCAACCCAAGCTAAAGCAGAAGATCTTTTACCTAAATTATATCTCTCAAAAGGTGTGAATGAATATAAGGCAAGCCAGTTTGACGCTGCGGTAGCAAGTTATGCTAAAGCCCTGGAATTCGACAGCACCATGGCACGTGCCTGGCTGAACATGGGCCTCGCTTATAAGAAAATGGACAAGGACAATGAAATGTACCGCGCAATGGATAAAGCCATTGAAAAAGGACTTTCAACCAATGACGAGAAAACCGTTGAATCAGCCCGTAAAACCATGAGTGATGATTTATTGGTAAGTGCAAATAATGCATTTAAAAAGAACGATTTCAATACAACTAATTCACAGCTTGAAAAAGCACTTTTATACAACGATAAGAATCCTGAAATTTATTATTTACAGGCTGTTGCACTTAATAAACTTTCAAAGTATGATGAAGCTTTTGCTCAGGCTGAAAAAGGTTTATCGGTTGAAGAAGACACCCCTGCTAAAAAAGCCCGTTTCTACTTTGAAATTGGAAATGCTCAGGCCGGTAAAGGTGAAAATGGTAATGCCTGTGCTTCATACAAAAAAGCTGCCGTGGGTCCATTTATGGAATCTGCCAACTATCAGATCAAGAATGTGCTTAAATGCAGCTAAGTATTTTCACAAAATATTAAAACAAAAGAAGGCTTAAAATTTTAGCCTTCTTTTGTTTTAATATTTCAGCTATTGTTTGTTTCATCGGTTCTATCTTCCGCCTTATTATCTGAAACCGGTTGTTTGGTAAATCTGGAACGCAGGCTAAAAATTCGTCGCACCAGTATTTCATTTCTTTTGTAGTCCTTCTCCTCTCCAATTAGATATCCATAAGGTTTCAGGGGTTCAATATTATCAAGCGCCACTTTTATCATTCCAACCAAAGGAAGAGCAATTATCATTCCTACCATGCCCCAAACCATTGCACTTACAGTTAGGGCTATAATGGATGCGAATGGATTTATGCTTACACTACTCCCAATTACATTTGGGGTAATGAAATTGTTATCAAGAAATTGCACTACTACACAAACAGCTGCAACTCCCAAAGCAACACTTATCTGGTCATGTGTTATTAAAGCCATGGTAATTGGCAAAATACTTCCCACTAATACTCCCACATAAGGAATGATATTTAAAAATGCCAAAAGCACTCCAAATAAAATTGCATGTTTAAGTCCAAAAAGTAGAAAACCTGTCGAATTTAATACAGATAGTATTAATATATCAAGCATTAATCCTTTCAGATACTTTTGCGATACTCTTGAAATTTCCTTTATAATGGAAAGGGTATCATCGGCTTTTTCTTCTTTGAATACCAGTTGTATAAAGTGTACAAACTTTGGTTTATAATAGGTTATGAAAAAAATAAATATTGGCAACAATGCCAGTGTCGCTATAAAAGATCCGGTGGCTGTAAAAACACCTAATGCATAACTTCCGGCAGAAGCACCAAGAGAGGTAATTCGTTCATTTACCCAGCTTTTCTGCTCAAATTTCGAGAAATTGAACTTTTCATGAATGAATTGATACAATGAATCCAACCTGCCTGACATTTGTTTGCTTAATTCAGGCCAGTCATTAACAAACAATAATAATTGTGAATAGAAAAAGTACATCAGCCCGGCTAATACAGCAATGGCAACAACTATACTCAATATTATGGCTATTACTCTGGGTACTCTCCATTTCTCCAATCTACGTGAAATTGGTAAAAGTAAAAACGAAAGCAACAGAGCCACTGCCAGCGGCAAAAGCACAGGCTTCCCAACGATTAAAAAAGCAATCACCAATCCTGCCAAGGCAAGTTTAAAAGTCAGGTCACGTATTATGATATTATCTTGCTGCATATTATATTTGGTGATTAATCATAAAGGGGTACTAAATTACACATTTTCTCAACCAGAAGTTCAAAGAGGTACTCGTTTCTGTGGTTAAACCTAAATTCTTGCTCAGATAAGTAGAGAGGAAAGTTTTCCTTCGACACGCCGTGATGCTTCATCATGCACTCTTTTACAAAGCTCCACAACCCCTCGACACGGTTGGTGTGAGTCTTTCCGTATTCGAAACGTTTCCAATGGTGTATCGTATTGTGGATACTTCAGCTGTTGCTCGCTGCCCAGTTCCTGCAGCATGGCTGGATGATGGTCTTCCCGCCTGCCTAATATGTTGAAATAATGAATCAAACTCTTGGTGTCGGATTGCGGTACTTTATGGAATTACCTAGCTGCTGGCAGTCATCGGACTGCTCCTGCCGGGCATACTTCGTTACAAGACCTGGTGCATACCCCTAACCGCCCTCGGACTGATGATCATAAGCGCCAGCACCACCGGTTACCACCTGAACAGGGGCGAAAACAGCTCCACCCAATATACCGCCGTCCTCTTTGTAATCACCACCTTTGTGGCGTACATGCGGTGGAAGGTTTATCCCATCAGAGAAAGGCTAAAGGCTAAGGGCTAAAGGCAAAAGTGAAAAGTTCCATGCCTGCAGCGGACTATCATGTCCGCCATGCGCCACCCCGATCGAAGGAGCCCCAAGCCCCCAGCCCCACGCCTTTTGCGCCAAGCGCCTTGCGCCAAGCGCCTTGCGCCAAGCGTTAACATTCCAAGACGGGGTGAAGGATGACTAAAAACTGCCTTTAAGCCTTAAAAAAATGTAATTTCCGTTTTGATCAGGATTGTTTGTCCCGCATAAGCGGAATAGTTGAGCCAGTAGTGAAAGTTCGAGGTTGTCCTTTAACGAAAGTGTCATGGATGGTATGACGAAATATAATTTTGAATTGGGATTGATGATTCCTGATAAAGACGCATTTAAAAGCGGAGTGATGGGATAGCCGGAAGAAAGGAAGAAAGAGTAATCTGACAAAAACGGGTTTTTGGCATTCATTGAGTTGTTGTTGATCTGAGCCAATGATATAATATTCAATGTGTCTGAATACCCGTTGTACAAGGCCTCAAACTGCAGGAAAAGGGAATTTTTAAACGTATAATCATATCCTACAGAAGCGACCAGAGTTCCCGTTGTATCATTGAAATTACTGATGGGCATAAAAAAACTTGCTTCTCCGCGAAAGCCCCCTTTCAAAACTTGTCCTGACCAACCTGTGCCAATAACAAAATCGGTTTGGTCAGCTTCACCACCGATAAACTGGAAATCATAATTCCATCTGTTAAATCGGTAAAAACCGGCAACAGTGGCTTTCTTTTGATGGTTTATTTTGACGGCGAATTCAATCACCGAAGTGGTACTTGAATAATATTGCAATCTTAAAGCATCCACCCCGGGTTTCTCTTCATAATCAAAATCGAAATAAGAATAGGTGTTGAAAAGGTCATTTGGATTCCATACAAAGGTTTGTCCCCAATTTATCCTCTGCCTGCCAATAATTATTTGAAAATTATCTTTCGAATATTCAAGCCATGCCCTGTCAATGGAAGTATTAAGCAGAAATGATTTCTCATCAAGGATATTTTTTGAAAGGCTGACTATTCCGTTATCATCTTCAAAGGTCTTGTTATAACCCGGGTAAGTGGTCAGTATATCGCCATAAAAAAACCTGTTTCTTAACTCAATAGCTGCCGTAAAGGAGGGTGAAATATTGTATTTAAAATTCAACCGATTGTGAATAAGATTTGCTGTTGCCCAATCACTCTTATAATCCTGAAAAATTACCATCTGCAAATCCTTTACATAACCGTTTACCAGCAACTTGCTGTGGCCGGTGGAATCCTGCGCATAGGATGAAGCAACCATCAAAAACAGGATTGGAACAAGTAAACGGTATATTCTAAAAGTTTTATTCATCACTTTTGTTTCAAAAAAGAAAGCAGGGAACCTGCTAGCGATTGGTTATATCAGAAATGATCCTCCCATCCTCAATTGTTATCACTCTCCTGGCTTTATTAACCACGCGGGCATCATGGGTGGAGAAAATAAATGTAGTGTTTTCTTTCTGATTGAGTTGTTCCATTATTTCCAGTAAGTTCTCTGTTGACTTACTATCAAGGTTAGCGGTAGGTTCATCGGCAAGTACGAATTTGGGCTTTGATGCCAGTGATCTTGCAACAGCCACCCGCTGCTGCTGGCCTCCAGAAAGTTTATTGGGTCTGCTGTTAATTCTTTCAGATAAACCAACTGCCTCCAATAGTTCGCTGGTTCTTTTCTCTCTTTCTTTTTTGTCTTTTCCCTGCAGGAACATGATAAATTCAACATTCTCTTTGGCAGTCATTACAGGAATAAGATTGTAGGCCTGAAAAACGAAACCTATGTTTTCCAGACGGAACTGCGTTTTTTTTCTGCTGCTCAAAGCAGTGATGTTGACACCATTTATCATGACAACTCCCCGGGTGGGTTCATCCAGTCCTCCAATTATATTGAGCAGTGTTGTTTTACCAGAGCCTGAAGGCCCGACAATAGCAGCAAATTCGCCTTCCTTAAAAGTAATGCTGATGCCGTTCAATGCGTGTACAGGTACTGAATCTTTATCATAAGTCTTGTATATTTCCTTAACCTCAATGATATCCATGTTGCTGCTTTTAATAGTATTATTATATTCTGGTTGAATCCGCGGGGTTTAGTTTTAAAGCCTTATAAGCCGGATAAAGTGATGAAAACATACCTGTGAGTATTACCATCAGCGTAGTAAACAGGAGCATCTTAAAATCAATGACCGGATAGATCAATGAGGAATAACCGACACTGGAAAAGGCCTCTTTCCAGAAATACAGGTCCAGGCCTGCTGCTTCCAGGTGTTTACAGATAAAATAGCCAATTATGATCCCAATCAGTCCTCCCGTTAAAGAGAGGTAAACAGTTTCAAGCATAATCATAAAAAACACCCTTATCCTGCTCATGCCAACAGCTATCAGCATGCCTAATTCCCTTACCCTCTCAATTACCACCATGAGCATAGTATTGATTATACTAAAGCATAATGCAAGAAGGATAATAAGGATAAAAATGTACATATACTGGTTCATGGCACTTACAAGGTATCCGGCTTCAGGACTGAGTTCAGTCCAGGCTTCCACCTCTAACTGTGGTAACCTTTTTTTAAACTCCTGTTGTACCTGTGTCGTACTTTCATTTTTATCCAGCAGTATGGCTATTTCGTGAGCTTCGGTTCTATCGATGCCACTGAGGCGGCAAATATCATCATACCGGACAAAAATATTTGCTTCTTCGTACATATCATTATCTGTTTCAAAAATTCCAACAATACGAAAAGCACCACTGGTGATATTTTTATTGACATCCTGAATAGTAATGATTATTTTATTCTTAAGCTTAACGTTAAGTTTTTCAGCTAGTTTAAGACCAATTATAACCGGATTTTTAACACTTCCTTCAAAGTATGTTCCTTCGGTTATTTTTGTGCTGATGTTGGTTACCCTCTTTTCATCAGCGGGAATAACTCCTGTTATTTTAACACCCGTACTTGTTTCGGAAGAAGCCACCATTGAACTGATGACGATTCGTTTACTTACAGCTTCAATGTCTTTTGTATGATTTATGATCTGAAGGATACTATCTGAATCTTCCATTCGCATAGAAAACTCCAGGTTATTCTCAAAACCGGGTTTATGAACCTGAATATGGGAAATTTCTGTGCGGATAACAGAATTAATGCGGTCGTCAACCATCCCATTCATAAAGGCTATTAAAAAGACACCTGCAAAAACCCCAAGGGTGATTGCCGTAATCACAACAATGCTTCTTAGTTGGTTACGCCAGATGTTCTTCCATGCAAGGATAAAAATCATAACTACTTTTTTAGTTTCTGATGGCGCTCATAATTTTCAACCTGCTGATATTATATACAGGATATAACCCAATTAATATTGTAAAGACAAAAATTATCAAAGCCTGGTAATAGAATATTGAAGGTGCCATGGAGAAGAACATAGCAGGTTCAAATCCCATTTGTAACATCATCTCTCCGGCCTGACCGGTAAGAGGGATGGGATTATGCAAATAGTAATAAATTAGCGGAATGCTGCCCATGATTCCGGTAATTACACCAGCCATTCCAATAAATACAATTTCCAGTACCAGCATGATGATTAATTTGTATTTCTTCATTCCAACGGCAATCAGGACACCAAACTCTTTCTTCCTTTCGGCCATCATCATCATGATCGTGCTTAGGATGCCGAAAGTGATGATCATATAGAGAACACCTTTCATAATGTTTCCCGAAGAGCGGTCGCTCTCTATTTGTTTTAACAGCAAACTGTTCATTTCCTTCCAGTCCATCACCTCTTCTTCACTGCCCGTCAAACCCTCAAGTTTATCCTTAACAGGAGCCACTTTATCATTGTCATTTACCATAATTACCACCGATGTTACCATTCCCTGCATGGAGAACAGGTCCTGGGCGGTGTGAATATCCATATATACGAGCAGCCTGTCCAGTTCAGGGGCAGGTTGCTTTACAATGCCTTTAACAGTATATTTGCCGGCCGCACTCGTGCCGTGATAACCTTGTCCTAGCAACACGAGAGTGTCATTCACTGAAAGCTTAAGAAACTTTGCCAGTGCACTTCCCAGAAGTACACCACCATCATGGTCTTCAAGATACCGGCCTTCCTTTATTTTTATCGAAATACTGGTTAAATCATTTTCTGTTTCGGGATCTATACCCATTACCATCACCCCTTTTGTAAATTCATCTGTGGATGCCAATGCGTAACTCTCAAGGCGGGGAGTATAGAAGGTAATGTCTTTAACTTTAGCGATCTTTGACGTAAGGGTACCATCAAATTTCATTGAGTTATTGATGACCTTATCATCCCAGTATCCTCTTTTATGAATCTGGAGATGACCCGAGTATGAATTAACGATTGTTGTAATATATTGAGCGTATGAGCCTTCCTGCATTGAGCTCATGAATGATGACAAAAGCACGCCAAAGAAAATGGAGGCTATGGTAATAAGCGTTCTTCGTTTATTCCTCCAGATATTTCTCCAGGCAAGCTTCAAATAATCTACCATGATATTACTACTTAGCAGTTTGACTGATTCTCTTCATATTTTGCTGCGAGAAAAAAGAGTTGTCGATCGGTTTATTGAAGACTATACTTTTGGTTACAAGTACTGTTTTTGTCCCCTTTTTATCAACGGGAACAATTTCAAGTACGGTAGGAATTTCCCTGTCGCCCATTTTCTTTATTTCAGAAGCTGTCAACACATTGACTAGGGTCATATCTTCATCATAAAACTCAGCACTCCATTGATTGAAACCATCAACCGTTATCCACATTATAACTTTTCCCCAGGTAACGGCAGCATCAAAATGAGGGATAAGCTCTAATTTGTAACACACATGTCCTCTTAAAGTGTCCTTACCCAAAAGCTTATGATCATAGTCGTTTACAATGGATGATTCCTTTACAAGATCATCATTTGTAAAATCAGAACCCATCCATGATTGCATCATCATTGAAGGGGGTATCTTTATCATTCTTTCAATGGATGAAACCCAGTTCCACATATCCGACTTAATCTTTAAAAATACCTGTCCTTTATCTTTAGCAGGTGAAGTAATTAGTATCAGCGCATAATCGCCTCCTTTTTCCCAGCTCTTCATGGTAAAAGAACGTGACCAGTCGGGCCGCACAATGGTCATTGTCATTTCTCCCTGGCTTAACAACCCTCTGGCTTTATCATCTGATTTTTTAATAATTTCCTTTGCTGTAAGCTTTTGAGCATAGCTGTTAACTAAGGAACAAGATAAAAAAACTGCTAGTAATACCAATATTTTTTTTAACATAGCTATACCTTTTGCTGATATTTCTCAGCAATATACGAATTTTCTCAACGCACTACTCACAACTCACTACTTCTCTTTGTTTATCCTTGTTTGCTCTTGTTCCCGGTTTCTGACGCCAAGCTCACCCTCACTACTCACTACTCACAACTCACTTTGCCGTGGCACCTGCCAGATGTTAGGCTTCGCCTGATTAAGGAGTAGGCTCCAAGAGTAGTTCCGTAGGCGATGTTCAGTTCCTTCGAAGTTTGAAAAGCCGTCTGCTCCATAACGAACAGTTTGATCAACCAAAGAAGCTCCTGAGGTTTAAGGCGTAACATTCCGACCCACCGCATAGAGTAGTCGGTAAAAGTGTACCTGCAAGATGAACACTTGTAGCGCCAATTTTGAATCTCGTAAAGGTTGGCAGCTCCGCACTTGGGACAGGTGATCTCGTTGTCAGGCCAGCAGTACTTCTTGAGGTACGCCCAAGCTGATTTGTCTGAGCGTATTAACTGGTGAAACGATTTTACATTCATCTTTTAGGTATCTTTGGCGTGTGGTACCAAATTATGACCAATTACCTTATATTTTATATCTTTAAAATGGCATTTAGGATTAACTGACAATAGTAAACTTTATTCTGTAAAGTTAATATCAGTTAAGCCTGTTCCCATCTGTTATTGAAAAAATTATCAGCTCATGAATGCTGCCTTATCCTCCGGTGTAAAGTACCCCACCAAAAGAAAAAAAATCCAATAATTCCAAAAGTCGCATGCATCCAATTAAACTGACGCAGAAAAATTACCTGAAAGAAAATCCATCCAAATAATATCACTCCTTGTAGCATAATCAGGTAGTCAAAATTTTTCCATTTCCTGATGGTGAATATTGCAGATATTATGCAGAATAATCCAATTGCAGTGAACAATGTCAGGCCGGGTATTAATAAGCTATGGAAAGGTGAATGTTGTAAAACACTCTCCACTGTCATTCCCAAACCCCTGCCTGAAGGCTCAACTATCATTGACAATCCGGCGGCAAGTGCATTTAAACCGGTAACAAATAGTAGAATTATACCAATCAAATTAAGAGTCTTTGTCGGCTTCATGTTTTCAATTATTAGATTATGGTTGGCTATATAATTAAAATCAAGATTCAAATCACTTTTGCACAATTTAACTATGACTAATCCCTTTTATCACAATTCATGATAGAGAGGCATTTCTTTCAAGAATTTCGTTTCGCCGGTATCATAGTTTATCTTAATGCAATGATGTTCAAGTCCGTTTGTTATCAGAAGATATTCAACCTGTAAGGTAATGTTATAACGTGCTGCCTGGTAAAATACTTCTTCATCAACGGATACATGCGGAGCTTTACATTCTATAATCATCAGCGGATTCCCATCTGTAGAGAATATGAGTAAATCAAATCTTTTAGGCATATTGTTAACCAGCAGTCCCCTTTCAGAAGCCATCATTGATAACGGCACTTTCCTGTCAGTAGCAAGATAACTGATTAGATTTTGTCTAACCCATTCTTCATTAGTAAGTAAAACAAACTTCTTTCGCAGAGGATCAAAGATTTCCTTACGATTATTAACCTCACGGATTCGTAAATCTGATGAAGGGAAATTAAGCTTTATCATTGATTAATAGGCAGCTTGTCACACAAGGTATTATGGTGCAATAAAACTACGACATTTTACTAAAATGACTACATTTGCCTTAAATAAACTTGATTGGATTCCATATATTTTATGAAGACTAAACAGGAAATAACAGAGAACTGGTTACCTCGTTACACGGGTACCGCTCTGAATGAATTTGGCGAATATATACTCCTAACCAATTTCATGCATTATGTTGACCTTTTTGCCGCTTGGCATAATGTTGAAATTAAGGGACAAACACGCGCTATGCCCAGTGCCACCGCTGATGATATAACCATTATCAATTTCGGCATGGGGAGTGCTAATGCGGCAACTATTATGGATTTGTTGAGCAGCATCAAACCAAAAGCAGTTCTTTTCCTTGGAAAGTGCGGAGGATTAAAACGTAAAGCTGAGTTGGGTGACCTTATTCTTCCAATTGCCGCCATCAGAGGTGAAGGAACTTCAAATGACTACTTCCCCTCGGAGGTTCCTGCCCTCCCCGCTTTTAGCCTGCAGAAAGCTACTTCAACAGCCATTCGCGACTATGGACGTGATTACTGGACAGGCACCGTCTACACCACTAACCGCCGGGTGTGGGAACACGATGATGTGTTCAAGGAATATCTCAGAACAATCAGAGCAATGGCAATTGATATGGAAACTGCCACCATCTTCTCTGTTGGCTTCCATAATGAAATACCTACCGGTGCACTTTTATTGGTTTCTGATCAACCTATGATCTCAACCGGTATTAAAACTGAAGTTAGTGACAATATGGTAACGGAAAAGTTTGTTGACACACATCTACAAATTGGAATTCAATCCCTCAAGCAATTGATCAACAACGGACTTACAGTTAAACACCTCCGCTTCTAAACCTGTTATGGCCTCTGATTATAAGAAGATTATATCTGATATTTCCAAAAAAGCACTGGCACCTGTATATCTGCTCTGCGGTGAGGAACCATATTACATTGACCTGATCTCAGATTATATTGAAGAGTATGTGTTGAGTGAAGATGAACGTGAATTCAATCAATCAATACTTTATGGGCGCGATACTGATGTAAGTAAGGTGATTGAATATGCCAAACGATTCCCCATGATGTCGCAGTTTCAAGTGGTGATAGTTAAGGAAGCTCAGGATATGAAGTCTCTTGACGAACTTAGTACCTATGTCGAAAAACCACTTTCTTCTACCATTCTTGTCCTCTGTTATAAACACAAGAAGTACGATAAGCGCAAAGCACTGGCAAAGCTGGTTGATAAAAAGGGTGTCTATTTTGAATCGGGTAGAATATATCAGGATAAGGTATCTGGTTGGATTACCGAATATGTAGTTGCCAAAGGTTATAGTATTAATCCTAAAGCGAGTTTACTATTAGGCGATTTCCTTGGAACCGATCTGTCAAAGGTTGCCAATGAAATCAACAAGCTTTTTATCCTCATTCCAAAAGGAAGCACAATTACTGAGGAAATTATAGAAAAGAATATCGGTATAAGCAAGGATTATAATTTCTTTGAATTCCAGGAAGCACTCGCATCCAGAAATATTGAAAAAGCCAACAGGATTATCAACTTCTTTAACTCGAATCCTAAGGAAAATCCACTTGTCAAAATAGTACCTATGACCTATAGTTTTTTCTCCAAGGTGCTTATTTGTGCTGCTCTGAATGATAAATCGCAGGGATCCATTGCCTCTGCCCTTGGATTGGCTCCTTTTATGGCACGTGATTATGCTAAGGCTGCGGGCAATTATTCTCCTTCAAAGTTAATTGAAATTATCGCCATTCTCCGGGAGTTTGACCTCAAAAGCAAAGGCGTAAATATTGGCTCTACATCAGGTCCTGACCTTATGATGGAAATGGCATATAGAATTTTGCACTAGGTGAAACTTATTCAAAAAGTTTCTCAATTGCCGAGGAATACTTCTTGTTTATAAAATCTCTACGAAGCTTTAATGATGGTGTCAATTCACCGCTTTCAATGGTGAATTCCTCCCCCAGCAGTTGAAACCTCTTTATCTGTTCGGTAGCACCAAAATGATGATTATACTTTTTAATCTCCTGTTCGTACCTCTTTTTAATTTGTGGAAGATTCACCATCTCAGCATTTGTAGTGAATGGTATTTCCTTGATCTTACACCAGTTGCTTAGAAAAACAAAATCAGGAACTACAAGTGCTGCTGCAAATTTCTGATTTTCCCCTAATACTATGAGTGTATCAATAAAAGGCGACTCCTTGAACTTGTTTTCCAGCAATTCAGGACTTATATATTTACCCAGTGAGGTTTTGAATATTTCCTTTTTCCGCCCGGTTATTTTCAAGTGACCTTCAGGTATGATTATACCAATATCACCTGTATGAAACCAACCCAGCTCATCAATCACTTCATTGGTAAGGCCGGGCTCCTTGTAGTAACCTTGCATCAAACCGGGTCCTTTTGCAAGTATCTCACCATCTTCAGCTATCTTAACCTGCGTATTCCTTATAGGTTTTCCTACAGTCCCAAAACGCGTTCCATTATACCCGAACTCGTTTACTGCAATTACCGGTGATGTTTCTGTTAGTCCGTATCCCTCAATTACAGGAATACCGGCAGCCCAGAATATATGTGAAAGCCGGGGCTGTAAGGCAGCACCTCCTGATACTACCACTTTCAGATTATCGCCAAGTGCAAGTCGCCATCTGCTGAATACAAGCTTATCAAGTATTCCGAGTTTTATCTTATAAAGCCAACTGTTCCTTCCATCCTCCTTAAAATGATTGCCCGTTCTCACAGCACTGAAGAAGATGTATTTCTTTATGCCTGTCAGCTTTCGTCCATTTTGTATAATCTTATCATATATCTTCTCCAACAATCTGGGCACGGTTGTTACTATATCAGGTTTAACTTCCCTGATATTATCGGCTATCATGGCAATGTTTTCAGCATAATAAACCGAAACACCCATATATTGGAATAGGTAGTTGAGCATTCGTTCATATATATGACACAGTGGCAAATAACTGAGGGCTCTCCCTTCCCTGAATGGCAGGATATGCTTGACAGCCAGAAAATTACTTATGATGTTTGCATGGGTCAACATCACTCCCTTGGGATTTCCTGTAGTGCCTGACGTATATATTATAGTAGCCAGATCGTTGGTGTGAATATTTTGTTTGATCGTTTCCAATCTATTACCGGACGATTTTGGTAAATCATTTTCCATGATTTCCAATTGATCAGCTGATGCTGTTTTCTTTCCACGTTCAATCAACTCACTGAACAATATGAGATTATCAATCGGCTTTATGGAGCAGACTCCCTTTAAGTTGCCCAATTCGGGGACAATATGCTCAATCTTTTTATAAATGTCGATGCCGGGAATAAAAAGGAATTTAACCTCACAATGTTCCAGAATATACCGATAATCTGATTCCTTGATTGTGGGATAAATGGGAACATGTATGGCACCGGTTTGAAGTATCCCCATATCAATTATATTCCATTCAGGCCTACCGGGCATTATTGTACTGACTTTATCACCTCTACCAATTCCTGCATCGAGCAATGCATGGCTAACAGCATCTGCCATCTCCCGATACTCTTTTATTGAGTATGTCATCCATTTCCCTGATTCCTTTGCAGCCAGCACATCAGGTTTAGAAGCATAATGCCCAGCATTGTAGGGTAATATGTCAAAAAGTCGCTCAACTACTTCCATGGTTTGTTAGGTTGGTGGTTTGATATAACAATCTATAATGCCATACCAATGATAAGGTACATATTGTACTTACATTAGCTTCTGCCATTGGCAGCAAACAGTTTCTCAATGTTTGCCTTATATTTTTCAGTTACAAAGCTCCTTTTTAGCTTTAAAGTAGGAGTCAGTTCGCCTGTGGCAATACTCCACTCTTTTGGCATAATGTCAAACTTCTTTATTTGCTCGGCTGCACCAAATGTTGCATTGCTTTTATCAATCACTTTCCCTATACGCTGCTTAATCACCGGCAAGGTAACCATCTCTTCATCAGTGGTATATTCATGTCCTTTAATCTTGCACCATGACCTTAGATGATTGAAATCAGGGACAATAAGAGCGGCTGCGAACTTCTCATTCTCGCCAACAACCATAATATTATCAATGAAAGGTGATTCTTTAACCTTATTTTCTATTAGTTCAGGAGCAATGTACTTGCCCAATGAAGTCTTGAATATTTCTTTCTTCCGGCCTGTAATCCTCAATTGACCTTCCGGTTCAAACACACCGATATCACCTGTATGAAACCAACCATCCTTGTCAATAACAGTAGCTGTAAGTTCCGGGTCTTTGTAATAGCCAAGCATAATACCGGGGCCTGCTGCCAATATCTCTCCATCTTCAGCAATCTTTACTTTCACACCACGCATTGGTGGGCCTACCGTGCCAATCTTAATCCCATTATGGTCAGGATTGGTAACAGCAACCACCGGTGAAGTTTCCGTTAAGCCGTAACCTTCATAAATGGGCAGTCCGGCCCCTCTGAAAGTGCGTACAATACGAGGCTGTATGGAGGCGCTTCCTGATACAATGATCTTGAAGTTGCCGCCCAATGCTTCACGCCACTTGGCAAAAATCAGTTTATCGGCTATTCGATGCTGTAATTTATACCATACATTATTATTCCCATTTACATCGAACCTATCAGCCAAATTTACAGCCCAAAAATAAATCATTCGTTTTATACCCTTCTGTTTTCTGCCTGTCGATATAAGCTTGTCGTAAATCTTCTCGAGCAATCTTGGCACACAACACATCATATCCGGCTGAATCTCCTTGATATTCTCACTGATGGTAGCCAAGCTCTCCGCATAGTAGATGGATATACCCAGATAATGATACATATAATTCAACATTCTTTCATATACATGGCAAAGGGGCAGAAAGCTAAGCGCCTTGCCTTCCTGTCCAAAGGTTGGAATATATGATACCAGTGTGAAGTTCGAAATAAGGTTTGAATGTGAAAGCATTACACCTTTTGGATTACCCGTTGTGCCTGAGGTATATACAATGGTAGCCAAATCTCCTGTCTTTATCTGGGCTTTCAATGCCTCCACGGCTTCCGGATTGGGATTCTTTTCGCCCAGTTCGATGATATCTGAAAGATTCCTCTCTCCGTTTTTTCCCTTTATAACAATTATCTCTTGAGTGGAAGGGCAGTTTTTTACCACTTCCTTTATTTTTTTAACCACCTCATCACCGGTGACGAATACATACCTGATATTGGCATGATTGAATATATACTGATACTCTGTTTTGCTTATTGTTGGATAAATCGGAACATGAATGGCACCCACCATCATGATGGCAAAATCAAGATAGTTCCATTCAGGCCTGTTATTCATTATTGTGGCTATGGTATCACCTTTCTTAACACCAAGTGCAAGCAAACCATAGCTCAACAAATCTACGGTTCTTCTGTACTTCACTATGTCGATCTTCTTCCATATTCCGTCTTCTTTATATGCAAGCACATCTTCTTTTGGATCAAATGTCTCGGCATAACGAGGCAATAGATCAAATAAACGTTCCAGTACCATATTATCAGATTTATATTTTGTTAAACACAGTGGCTGATGCCTGTTGCGTAGGCATTATCAACACGTCATTGATATTTACATGAGGGGGTAAAGTAGTGATGTAATGAACTACCTCAGCCACATCATCAGGCAGCAATGGAGTAAAACCCTTATAGACGGCATCGGCTGCCTCTTTATCTCCGCTGAATCTCACCAGCGAAAATTCAGTTTCAACTGCACCGGGAGCTACCTGACTCACTTTGATATTCCTGGTAACCAGGTCCATGCGCATTGCTTTTGTGAGTGAATCAACGGCGGCCTTGGTAGCACAGTATACATTGCCTTTTTGATAGACTTCTCTTCCGGCAATTGACCCTATGTTTATAATATGACCCTTGCCGCGGGCTATCATTAACGGAACTACGGCCTTTGTTACAAACAACAGTCCTTTCACATTTGTATCGATCATTGTCTCCCATTGATCCTGATCTCCGCCGTCTATAGCATTGAGCCCAAGCGCCAGGCCTGCATTGTTAATCAATACATCAATCCCGCGAAATTCGTTTGGAAGGTCACCAATGGCTTTCGCTACCTGATCTCTCCTGGTAACATCAAAAACCAAAACCTGAATACTTGTTTTATATTCCTTTATTAGCGTATCGGCAAATTCTCTCAACCGATCGCCTCGTCTTCCGGTAAGTATTAATTTATTCCCTTCCTTGGCAAAACGGCGTGCGCATGAATTCCCGATTCCACTGGTAGCACCCGTAATCAGAATGGTCTTATCCATATAATCCCCAGTATGTTAAGTATATTTCCCGTTACTTCCTATTGCCAAATGTATTAGAATAAATTGAAAATACAATGGGTTGTTGAAAAATATATAAGTACAAATCGAAATAAGTCGGTGTGTTGTGGTAGTTTCTATGTGATGCAGCAGTTCTCTAAACAAACAAATCCTTGTTGAGCTCCAGGTCTCACCAAGGATTTATTATTCCTGATTCAATATATCAGTTATGTCGTATTGATGAATTCAGTCGGTAGCATTCCATTATCTTTAATCCTACCCTACATCATCTAACCTTTCCTGCTCAATGAGTATGCATCAATCCGGATTAGCTTTCCCTTCAATCCACTTTCGGGCATTTACAAATGCTTCTATCCAGGGTGATACCTCATCACTTTGACGACTTGACGGATAATATGCCCAATTCCAAGGATAAAGTGACCTTTCCAAATGTGGCATTATTGCCAGATGACGACCATTGTCAGATGCTAAGGCTGCAGTATCAAAATCTGAACCATTGGGATTTCCCGGATATGCATGATAACTATACTTAGCCGGAATGTGATACTGATTTTCAGCCATGGGCAATTCAAAGCGTCCTTCACCATGAGCCACCCAAATACCCAATCGTTTACCGGCCATCGAGCCCAGCATTACCGTATGATTCTCAAGTATATCCACATTCAGGAATATTGATTCGAATTTACCTGTGGCATTATGAAGCATCTTTGCCTTTGACTGATGTCCCGGATTAATGAGTCCCAACTCTACCATCAACTGGCAACCGTTACAAACACCCAGACTAAGGGTATCCTCCCGTGCATAAAATGCATCAAGTGCTGCTTTAGCAGTCGGATTATATAGAAAGGCACCTGCCCATCCCTTTGCCGATCCCAACACATCAGAGTTGGAGAATCCGCCAACGAATACAATCATGTTGATATCCTTCAGTGTTTCCCTTCCTGAGATTAGGTCGGTCATGTGTACATCCTTCACATCAAAGCCCGCCAAATAAAGCGCCCAGGCCATTTCACGGTCCCCGTTCACCCCTTTCTCACGTATGATGGCAGCTTTGATTCCTGAAGACTTTCTTCGTTTGCTGTCTATTCCAAATTGTTTGAATTTACCGGTAAAGGCATCACCGAAATCAAACGACAGTGGTTGCTTGGAGTAATTCTGATAACGCTCACGGGCAAAGTCCTCTCCACTCTGTTTCTGATCAAGCAGATACGATGGTTTATACCATAAATTGCGCAGCTGATCAATATCCAATTCAATGCTGCCTGTATTGTAGCGCAGGGTAAGCGATCTTCTGAAGGATGGTTTCCCCAACACATGGTATCTTATGCCTGCTTCATGAAGCAATACTGAAGTATAATCCAGATCATTGACCTGTAACATCACACCCGGATTTTCACTGAAGAGCATTTTAACGATATCGCTTTCGCGGAAATCTGCCAGGTCAGCATCAATCCCAATCCCCGGTTGTGCGAAAAGCATTTCCAGTAGCGTTGTGATCATTCCACCGGCCGACACATCATGTCCTGCCAAAACACCCCCTTTGTTGATCAGTTTCTGAACAGCCTCAAAAGCTGCGGCAAAATAGGCAGCATCCTTCACATTCGGCGCTTCATCACCAACTGACGACATGGTCTGTGCAAATGAACTGCCACCAAGTCTGAAAGGTACATTGCTGAAATCTATAAAAACAATACTAGCCGTGAACTCAGGTTGCAGAACCGGTTTAATTACTTTATTGATATCACTCACTTCGGCAACAGCGCTTATAATCACCGTACCCGGTGACATCACTTTTTCACCATCGGGATATTTCTGGGTCATAGACAAACTGTCTTTCCCGGTTGGTATATTGATTCCCAGCTCCGTAGCGAATTTTCCGGCTGCCTCTACTGCATCATACAAACGCGCATCTTCTCCTTCATTGCGGCAGGGCCACATCCAGTTGGCACTCAACGAAACTCCTTTTAATCCATATTCCAACGGAGCAAATACAATATTGGTCAATGCCTCGGCAATGGAAAGTACCGATCCTGCAGCAGGGTTGATTAATCCTGCCGCCGGTGCATGTCCCAGTGAAGTGGCAATACCTTTCTTTCCCTGGTAATCAAGGGCAACAACACCCATGTTGTTTAGCGGAAGTTGTATTGGCCCAGCTGTCTGCTGCAGTGCAACACGCCCTGTAACCGACCTGTCGACCTTGTTGGTCAACCAATCCTTGCAGCCAACAGCTTCCAACTGAAGAACCTGTTCAATATAGGAGCGCAGATTTGATGCTTTATACTTGAAAGCATTATACTGTTTATCAGTATGTGAATCCTGCATCACTGTGCGGGGAGGCTTGCCAAACATATCATTCAACCCCAGGTCAATCGGCTTGGTGTTATTCTTGTTGTTTATGAAAGTGAGGTGGTGATCACCGGTAGTTTCACCGGCAACAAAGAAAGGAGCACGCTCACGATCGGCGACTCTCTTGATAAGGTCCAGATGCTCGTTGTCAATGACGAGACCCATGCGTTCCTGCGATTCATTACCAATGATCTCCCTGTCAGACAATGTCGGATCGCCAACAGGCAAACTATCAATATCTATCCTGCCACCTGTTGCTTCTACCAGTTCCGAAAGACAATTCAAGTGCCCTCCAGCTCCATGATCATGGATAGAAACCACAGGATTATCAATAGATTCAGCCATTGCGCGCACAACATTGTAAACTCTCTTCTGCATTTCAGGGTTTGACCGCTGTACGGCATTCAACTCCAGAGCATTACTGAAATGTCCGGTAGCTACTGATGAAACGGCACCTCCGCCCATTCCTATGCGGTAATTATCACCCCCCATCACTATAACCTTATCACCTGCCTTGGGCTCATCCTTCAGGCTGTCACTCTTCTTCCCATACCCCACTCCACCGGCTAGCATGATCACTTTATCGTAACCATAGGTCTGCTCATTCTCTTTATGCTCAAAAGTCAGCAAACTTCCGCAGATGAGCGGTTGTCCGAACTTATTACCAAAATCACTGGCACCATTGGAAGCCTTGATCAATATTTCTTCAGGAGTCTGGTACAACCATTTGCGTGGTTTAATATTCCGAACCCATGGATGTTTTGCTTCTGTACGAGGGTAGGAAGTCATGTAAACTGCTGTCCCGGCAATAGGCATGGAACCCTTGCCACCGGCCATACGGTCGCGTATCTCACCTCCACTGCCTGTTGCAGCCCCATTGAAAGGTTCCACGGTAGTAGGGAAATTATGTGTTTCAGCTTTCAGCGAAATTACCGAATCAATATCCCTCACTTCAAAGTAATCAGGTTTATCCTGTGTTAATGGAGCAAACTGTTCAATACTCGGACCATTTATAAAAGCCACATTATCCTTGTAGGCAGAAACTATCTGGTTGGGATTCTCCTTGGATGTTTTGCGAATCATGGAGAACAGCGTTTCAGGCTTCTCCTCGCCATCGATAATAAAAGTGCCGTTGAATATTTTATGACGGCAATGCTCAGAGTTCACCTGTGAGAAACCAAACACTTCACTGTCGGTTAGTTTACGGCCTAGTTTATTGCTAAGCTGCTCCAGATATTCAATTTCATCGGCAGAAAGTGCCAATCCCTCCTGCTTGTTATATTCAGGCAGATCATCAATATAAAGTAAGGTTGCCGGCTTTTTGTTTATTGTGAACAACTCCTGATCCAAGGTGCGGTAAACAGCCTGGAGCATAGGATCATGATGCGCCTTCTTTTCATTTGATGCATAGAATTCTTCCATCCTTTTAATACCCGTGATACCCATATTCTGAGTCATTTCCACTGCATTGGTACTCCACGGAGTGATCATTTCACGACGTGGGCCAACAAAAAAGCCCGATAATGACCGGGCTTCCATATATTCTGCTCCACCCAGAAGCCATTCCAGTTTACTGATGTCGCTTAAAGTAAGCAGTGCCTGACTCTCTAAAGCATAAATGCACTTCCCTTTGAAAAAATGGATCATGAGGTCTCTTTTTTTTCTGTTTCCATTTGCAAAATTACGAAATTAGCATCGATTTTTCGATATTTGTAGTGAAACTTAAACCAAAACCTTATGAATAAAAAGTACAGATTCAATGAAGACTGGTCATCCGTGATTGTAGGACTGATCATAATAATTGCCATCCTTGCTACTTCTTTCTTTCCTGAGTTGCCTAAGTTTGGTCCAAAAGCAGGGTGGACAGGCTGGACGGTTCTGAGTACCGAGGTATTTACTACCGGAAACACTGTTAGAGTTATCATGACCTTTCTGTATTTTTTCTTCTTTGCTATTATGGGCTCATGGCTGATGGGGAGAAGAGGCAAAGAATTACTACCCGCATTCCCTGTTATCTTCGTCCTTTCAATGATTGCTCAATTCATCGCCAGCAGCGGTTCCATGAAAAACCTCGGACTGGAGACAGTAATATTCTCCCTGCTTATTGGATTATTCATAAGTAATGTAGTGGGCACACCCAAATGGTTGAAAGAGGGTATTCAAAGCGAGTTTTACATCAAGATAGGTCTGGTAATGCTGGGTGCAACCATTCTCTTCAGCGAAATCATGAAAGCCGGTCTTTTTGGTGTAATTCAGGCTATAGTTGTAGTGATGGGTGTTTGGTATTTTGCCTTCTGGATAGGTAAGAAGTTTAAGATAGACTCTGAACTTGGCATTATGATGGCCAGTGCCGTAAGTATTTGCGGTGTATCGGCTGCCATTGCTACTGCCGGGGCTATAAAGGGTGATTCAAAGAAATTGAGCTATGTAATATCCCTGGTGCTTATTGTAGCCATTCCCATGATGATCTTCATGCCACTGTTGGCTAAGTGGATGGGACTGGCAGATGAAGTAACCGGAGCATGGCTTGGAGGAACTATTGACACTACCGGTGCTGTTGTTGCCGGTGGTACTATAGCCGGTGATATCGCTTTGAAATTTAGCACCATTATCAAGTTCTCACAGAATGTACTATTGGGAGTTGCCGCATTTCTAATCTCTATCTACTGGTCATACAAAGGAACAAATATTGACAAATCTCAGAAGCC
>CALCQV010000006.1 GCA_937894795.1 uncultured Bacteroidales bacterium | reverse complement strand
GAGAAATAAAAAAACGGTCCATTTAGATGAACCGTTTTTTTATTTCTCTATATCTGTCTCATCGTGCCTTTTTAACATCTTCATTGTACCTTTTTATCATTCTTATAGTGCCATTAAATCATCGTGCAAATTACTGCTCCATGGTTTTGGTAAAGAATAACTCCTAACTCAGGTACAATATAGCTAATACTTTAATTTTAAGGTACTTTAACCTTTCCTAAAACGGCTGAAGTTGAAACCTGATACTTGTTTTTAGCTGTGGCTGTTACCATTTCAGAGGCTGTAAATGCCATGACAACAACATTTTTACCTGACCATTTTTGAGGAAGTTCAACGGTTGCTGTTCTATCACACCTTTTAATCATGGTATCATTTATAAATGCTTCTTTAATGGTTTCATCAATTATGCTTACAAAAACATTGTCGGTTGCTTCAGCGTGACCTTGGCCGGAATTGTCAATCCACTCAATTCTTAAGGTTTGTGCATAAGGTGTTGTTACAACAGGTGCTTCTATACCTTCCAGATCACCGGAGCTTATACGTGCCAGGTCTAAATCAAGTTTCAAATCAGGATACATACCTGTAATGGCATGCATCATGTTGTATTTTGTTGCCCTGTTATACGGGGATGCTGAATTTCTTTCACCTGAAAAACCAATCTTTATAAGCACCCTATTTAATGAAATAAAATAATTGGTGAGTTTAAACCTCAATCTTTGATCTTGCTGTTGTAGACTGTTCGCATCATTATATGTTTCTGGTCTGATCCTTAAAATGTTGATTTTTTTCCAGAAACTGCCTATTACATTTCCTGTCCTGCCTTTATGTGGTCCAAACAATCCGTGATTTAATATTCCCATTGCAGTTAATTGTAAGCCAAAGTCTAGTGTTTACTGTTTCGATCCGGGATCCATTCAGTTGTAAGATATAGACAAAAATAAGAAATATAGCTGTTGCACCAGTAAATATAACAATAGAAGTTGGTGCAATATGAAATTGATTATTGATGGTTGCAAACTCTCTGAAGGGCTAAGTTTTAATTTTCTCAAAATTTATCCTTATTTCCTATTTCATACGTGTTTCATACGTGTTTTATACGTATTTTGTACGTGTAAACATGTATAAAACACGTACAAGACACATATAATTAACGTATAAAAATGGGCTTTAATGTGAAGTCTGATTAAAATAATTCTTATCTTTGTTGGAGCAGTTTGAAAACAATTTAAACAACAAATAAAAAAACTCTATTATGGCTATTTTGAAAAATGGTGCCTGGCAGGGTATGACAGGCGATGTTTCTATTTATCAGAGGAAAGGAAAGACGGTTTCCCGTAGCAGGCCAAAAACCGAAAAGAAAATTACACCCGCATTTGCTGTTGCACAGCAGCAATTTGTTTATGTAGTTAATCTTGTGCGGAAAATGAAAAAAGCTATCGACATTGGTTTTAGGGATTTTGATGCAAATCGTGCTCCCTACAATGTGGCAATTTCTATTAACGCCAGTAAATATAAGCTGGCACGGCAAAACAATATAACGAATAACTTGTCGTGGTTCGAAATTTCAAATGGTGAATTGAGTAATGTTGCTACTGTTAATACATCCATTGATCAGGATGGATTTTTTGATATTGCCTGGGAAGGAACGGAAGAGTGGAAATTTCATCACGAAAATGATTCTCCGGTAGTTGTTGTGTACAATCAAACGAAAGATTCTGCAGTTATACACCTCACTACCAATAAGCGGAGTGATCAGTCGGCAAAGATTCCATGTGAACAATGCTCTGAAGGTGAAGTGATTGAATTGTTTATATTCTTCACCGTACACCCGTTCAAGCATGTTAATGGGGGCAAGGCAAATGTTTCCAATTCCAAATGGATTGGTCAGTTTATCCTTTAATCATCAAACATTCAAGGATTTAATACGGTTCCACAGTATTTGCAGTTGATGGCATCGGCATCGTGACCCTCCTTCAAACAGTGGGGGCACACTTGTGTGGTGGTTTGCGAGTCAGGTTTCTTGCGTGAAAACTCTGCAGCAAATATTCCGGTGGGTACTGCTATGATAGAATAACCTATAACCATCACTATACTGGCAATGAATTGTCCTAAACCGGTTTGGGGGGATATGTCTCCGTAACCTACGGTGGTTAGTGTTACAATGGCCCAATAAATGCCGGTAGGGATATTTTTATAACCATTTGCAGGTCCTTCAATTACATACATCAATGAACCAATTACTATTACCAGCAATGCAATGGTTGAGAAAAAGACAATTATCTTATGCATGCTGGCCATCAAAGCCCTGCGTAATGTTTGGGCTTCACGTATGAATCTTGAAAGTTTGAAGATTCTGAATATACGCATCAATCTTAAAATACGTATATCCATCAGGTACTGGGCACCCGGCAGTATGATGCTTAAAAAGGTAGGCAAGATCGAGAGTAGGTCAATGATGCCATAGAAGCTGAATGCATAAGCCAGTTTCTTTCGTACAACATAAAGCCTTAGTAAATATTCTATAGTGAACAGGATGGTGAAAAACCATTCACCAATGGCAAAAAATATGCGTAGTGAGGTGTCCTGCAGGTGAATACTCTCAAGGATTACAATGAATACACTTATCAATATTGACCAGATCAGGGTTATATCAAACAATTTACCTGCCTTAGTGTCGGCCTCAAAAATAATTGTATATAATGTTTCCCTGTTATGTTTAATCTTTTCAAGGAGTCCGCTAAATATCATTTGTCGTGATTTTGATGGTAAATATAAGGTTTTAACATCTTTTATTCTTTATATTTGCTTAAAGAAATTTAATAGCATGGATAACAATAATACTTACATAGCGAAATCAGACAAGGAAATTCACATTATTCCTCAAATGTCTAATAGGCATGGCTTGATTGCAGGTGCCACCGGCACCGGTAAGACTGTCAGTCTGCAAGTTCTGGCCGAAAGCTTTAGTCGTCAGGGCGTTCCCGTTTTTCTTACTGATATAAAGGGTGATGTATCAGGCATTAGCAAAGCCGGTGTCCCGAATCAGAAGATTCTCGATCGGGTTGATAAATTAGGATTGACGCATTATACTAACAGGGCTTTTCCTGTATGCTTCTATGATGTATTTGGTGAAAAAGGACATCCCATCCGCACAACCATTACAGAAATGGGCCCTCTGCTTGTGGGTAGAATGCTCAATCTGAATGAAACGCAGGAAGGGGTGCTTAACATTGCCTTCCGCATAGCTGATGACAACGACTTGCTACTGCTTGACCTGAAAGATCTTACAACATTATTGGAGTTTGTGGGTAACAACCGCGATAAGTTTATTACTACCTACGGTAACATTTCAGCCGCGAGTATTGGTACAATACAGCGCAACCTATTGATGTTTGAAGATCAGGGTGGCAATCAATTTTTCGGTGAACCGGCCTTTGATATTTTCGATTTATTACAGACCAATGCTGAAGGGCTGGGTGTAATCAACATTATGGCTGCTGAAAAACTAATGCAGTCGCCCCGTTTATACACTACATTTCTTTTATGGTTGCTGAGTGAGCTGTTTGAAGAATTGCCTGAAGCCGGCGATCTTGAGAAGCCTAAACTGGTGTTTTTCTTTGATGAGGCCCACTTGTTGTTTGATGAAGCACCCAAAGTACTGCTTGAAAAGATTGAGCAGGTGGTACGCCTTATCAGATCAAAGGGTGTTGGTGTGTTCTTTGTTACACAGAATCCACTTGATGTTCCTGATGAAGTGCTTGGCCAATTGGGTAACCGTATTCAGCATGCCCTGAGGGCTTTCACTCCCCGTGACCAGAAAGCAGTTAAGGCTGCAGCACAAACCTTCAGAACCAACCCCAATGTGGATGTGGAAGAGGTCATTACACAGCTTGGAGTGGGTGAGGCGCTGGTCTCATTTCTTGATCCCAAAGGCATACCCTCAATGGTGGAACGGGCCTTTATTTTGCCGCCATCAGGTCAGATTGGCCCCATTACTGATGATGAAAGATCCCGACTAATCCAGAAATCAGCCGTTTATGGAGTCTATGAAAGAACTGTTGATAGAGAATCAGCTTTTGAAATTCTATCAAAACGTATGGAGCAGGATGCGAAGGTACGTTTGGAAAAGGAACAGGCTGAAAAAGAGACCAAGGAACTGATACAAAAGGAGAGGGCAGAAGCTGCCAAAGAAAAAGCGGCTCGCCGGAACAGAAGTGCAGGCTCCGAAATACTGGGCGAATTAACCAAACAAACCGGCAGGGCCATAACTCGTAATCTAAGCAATACCATTGGAAGGCAACTGGTGAGAGGCATACTGGGCTCCATTTTTGGAGGCAAGAGGTCGTGAACCGGTTTCTGCATAAAGTATTAATTACAGTTTTCTTGAACCCTTAATTAAGTTCATAGCTGTATTTTATTGCCAAGGAAATTAAAAGAGTGAGAGAGGAAATCAAAAAGGGAAGAGGCTGCTGCATCTTCCCTTTTAAATTCATTTATTTGGTATCTGTAATACTGAGATTTTCTTACGACAGTACCGAAATGTCAAACATTTCCTTGGCATAAACGCCGTCGTTAAGTTTTTGCCGTACTTCCTTGAAAGCATTAATAGTGTAATTGACATCCTCAAGGGTGTGTACGGCAGTAGGTATCAAGCGAAGCAATATCATACCCTTTGGAACTACGGGGTAAGTTACCATTGAACAGAAGATACTGTGATTTTCACGCATGTCAACGGTAATCTGGGTGCCTTCAGGTATGCCGCCTTCAAGTATTACGGGGGTTACCGGTGATGCGGCATTGCCAAGATTAAAGCCCGATTCACGTAAACCCGACTGCAAAGCATTGACAATTTTCCAGAGGTTATCTTTTAATTCAGGGTGTGTTCTGATCAATTCCAAACGTTTCAGTGATCCCATAACGAAAGGCATGGGCAATGATTTTGCATACGTTTGTGAGCGCATATTATGGCGCAGGTAGTCAACAATCTCTGATTTTGTGGCAACAAAGGCGCCTATACCGGCCATAGCCTTGGCAAATGTGCCGAAATATACATCCACTCCGTCCATAACACCCTGTTCCTGATGTGTACCGGCACCTGTACTACCCATGGTTCCAAAGCCATGTGCATCATCAACCAGAAGTCTGAAATCAAACTCTTTCTTAAGCTCTACTATCTCCTTTAGTTTTCCCTGGTCACCTGTCATTCCATAAACACCTTCAGTAATTACAAGTATGCCGCCACCTGACTCCTGTGTAAGTTTACGGGCACGTTGCAACTGGATCTTCATGTTCTCAATATTGTTGTGCGGGTACACAAAACGTTTGCCCAGGTGAAGCCTTAAACCATCAATGATACAAGCGTGTGCTTCGGAGTCATAGACTATTACATCCTTGCGGTCAACCAGTGAATCAATGATGGAGATCATGCCCTGGTATCCGTAATTTAAAAGAAAAGCGTCTTCTTTACCTACGAAGGCAGCAAGCTCACGTTCCAATTGCTCATGATAAATGGTTTGCCCCGACATCATGCGGGCTCCCATTGGATATGCAAGGCCCCAGTCCGTTGCGGCTTTGGCATCGGCTTCACGCACCTCAGGATGATTGGCAAGCCCCAGGTAATTGTTGAGACTCCATACAAGCATTTCCTTCCCTTTGAATTTCATGCGATTACCAATTTCACCTTCCAGTTTAGGAAACATAAAATAACCATCAGCCTGCTTGGCATACATGCCCAATGGACCCAGGTTCATAACCCTCTTTTCAAAAATATCCACGGTATTATAGTTTTGGTTTACACTGTTTTTTAAGTTGTGCAAAGCTAACTAATTCCTTAATTTCTTAAAACAATCCATACATAAAAGTTCAGCTCTTTTTTAATTTGAAATGCCTCTGTCTGATTCAATAAATACCTGTTGGAATGAAGCCGGCTTGCCAAACAAAGCGATCATTGGCTTGTTTATTTGGGAATTTGATAATTTTATCCATTCAACCACCAGCATAATGTCAGTTAATATCTTCTGGTTTAGAAGAGATTTACGTTTGTTCGATAATCATGGTTTGTATCAGGCGCTGAAATCGTCACTCCCGGTGATGCCTCTGTTCATTTTTGATGAGAATATTCTTAGCCGCCTGACACCCGGTGATATCAGGATTCCCTTTATTCATCATCATATAACTTTGGTGGACGATGAATTGCGAAAATACAGGAGCAGTCTTAATTGTAAATATGGAAAGCCGGTTGAAATATTTAAAGTATTACTGGAAACACTTGAATTTGAGAATGTTTTTACAAACGAAGATTATGAGCCTTATGCACTTGAGCGCGATAATGAGATAAGAATTTTGCTGGCAGAGAATGGAAAAGGATTCCATACCTTTAGTGATCAGCTCATATTCAGACCCGGTGAAATAATGAAACCTGATGGAAAACCCTATGAAATTTTTACTCCATTCAGCAAAAAATGGATAGAAAAGCTTGATGATGAAAAGGTGCAAAGTTATCCGGTTGAGAGGTTTCTGAATAACTTATGCCTTGCTGATAATTCACACATACAATCAATTGAGGAGTTGGGTTTCAATTCAACCTTTAATGAATATCCGGTTACTCAACTTCCTGTTCAACAGATATCAGGTTATGCCCTAACCAGGGATTATCCATGGATGGATGCCACCACCCGTATTGGGCCACATCTGAGATTTGGCACACTTAGCATACGACGGTGTGTTGAAGCCGCACGCGAATACAGCAGCACCTGGTTAAATGAGCTGATATGGAGGGAGTTTTTTGCACATATACTGGCTCTGTTCCCTCATGTTGCAAAGGGAAGTTTTCGTAAACAGTATGATAAGATTGAATGGCTGAATGATGAGGATCAGTTTGAAAAGTGGTGTAACGGAATGACCGGATATCCATTGGTTGATGCAGGAATTCGGGAGATGAATGCCACCGGTTTTATGCACAACAGGGTTCGAATGTCGGTGGCAAGTTTCCTGGTAAAGCACCTTTTAATTGACTGGCGATGGGGTGAAGCATGGTTTGCCGCTCATCTGCTTGATTTTGACCAGGCATCAAACAATGGTAACTGGCAATGGGTAGCAGGATGTGGTTGTGATGCCGCTCCTTACTTCAGAATATTTAATCCAACAAGGCAACAGGAGCGCTTTGATCCAGAATTCAGATATATAAAAAAATGGGTGCCTGAATTTGGAACAAATGATTACCCCCCACCAATAATAGACCATGATTTTGCACGAAATAGATGCATTACAGCCTATAAAAAAGCCATTGAATAGGCATGTGATTATAAAAAATGTTAACAAAGGGGTATAAAGCTATATTATTTATGATGATAAGGCGTTTGTTGTAAGCTTTATATGTTTAATTTTGCACCATGATTCGAAAACTCCTACCGATCTTTTTGGTTACATTGATGCTTGCTTCGTGCAGCAAGTATCAAAAACTGCTCAAGAGCACTGATAATGAAGCAAAATATGAAACCGCCATCAAGTACTTTGAAGAAAAGGACTTTTACCGTGCTATTCAGCTTTTTGATCAGTTACAGCCTTATTACAAAGGAACCGATAAGGCGGAGAAGATTGCCTTCTACTATGCTTATGCACACTATGAACAGGAAGATTATATTCTTGCAAGCTATTATTTCAAGCAATTTGCAGCCAACTACCCAAGCAGCAGAAATGCTGAAGAGTCAGCTTTTCTGAGCGCTTATTGCAATTACCTTGATTCACCTCCGTCAAGTCTTGACCAACAGGTTTCACTTGACGCCATTCAGGGGCTGCAGCTTTTTATTAATCAGCATCCGGCTAGCTCACGAGTGGCAAGGGCTAATGAATTAATTGATGAATTGCGCGGCAAACTTGAAACAAAAGCACTTGATGTTGCCAAACTATATTTCCAAATGGAAGATTACAAGGCTGCCATCATTAATTTCCAGAATCTCATAAAGGATTATCCTGATACCAAATACAGGGAATATGCCATGTTCCACATTGCAAAAGGATCATACTATTATGCCCAGAAAAGTTTCGAAAATAAAAAACAGGAACGCTTTCAGGCTACTGCCGATGCCCTTGATAACTTCATGGCAAGTTATCCTGAATCATCATATACCAAAGAGGTATTGCAGTTAAAGAAAAATACCGATCGTGAACTTCAGAATTTGTTAACAACACACAAATAATATGGATTATAAAAAAGTAAAAAGTGAAACCCTTGCTGTAACACGCAATATTCACGAATTGATGGAACCTACCAATAATATGTATGAAACGGTTGCTATCCTTTCAAAAAGAGCTAACCAGCTTTCATCAGAATTAAAGGAAGAACTGACATCAAAAATCTCAGAATTTGCAGTTCCAAACGATAACCTGGAAGAGGTGTTTGAAAATAGGGAGCAGATTGAAATTGCCCGCTATTATGAGAATCTTCCAAAACCTACTCTTATTGCAATACAGGAATTTCTGAATGGCAAGATTCATTTCCGCAATCCTCTGAAAGAATCTCAAACAGAACAATTCTAAGTGAATGTTAAAGGGGAAAAACATACTCATAGGCATTACTGGTAGCATAGCTGCTTACAAAACTCCAATTCTTGTCAGATTACTGAAAAAAGAGGGAGCCAATGTAAAAGTGGTGATGACAAAATGTGCCACTGATTTTGTTACCCCGCTGACACTCTCTACCTTATCACAACAACCGGTTCTCATTGAGCCTTATGATAAAGTTGATGGCAGTTGGCATAGCCATGTTGAGTGGGGTAGGTGGGCTGATTTGTTCATTGTTGCTCCGGCATCGGCCAATACATTGGCTAAAATGGCCAATGGCATTGCCGATAACTTGTTGTCAACCTGTTATCTGGCTGCCAAGTGCCCGGTATTCTTTGCTCCGGCAATGGACCTTGATATGTTTCATCATCCTACTACTGCTAAAAACATCAATACACTCCTGTCGTACGGTAATTTCTTGATTGAGCCTCAAACAGGTGAGCTTGCCAGTGGGTTAATTGGTGCCGGCCGCATGGAGGAACCTGAAGTTATTTTAGAGGTTATCAGTGATTTTTTCAATAAAAAGAAAGGTCTTCAAAACAAAAATGTGCTGATTACTGCTGGCCCTACGTTTGAAGCCATTGATCCGGTCAGGTTCATTGGAAACCACTCATCGGGTAAAATGGGCTATGCGCTTGCTGAAGAGGCTGCAAATCGTGGGGCCATTGTAACACTGATATCAGGTCCGGTACATATTGGGATTAACAATCCTGATATAAAAGTTATCAACATTACTTCGGCTGCTGAAATGAAAACTCAATGCGATAAAGCATTTGATGAAAATGATATTATTATCATGACTGCTGCCGTTGCCGACTATACCCCTGAAAATCCGGCACCTGAGAAGATTAAGAAGAAAGAATCAATGGAACTCAAACTTAAATTGACCGATGATATTCTTGCTTCTATGGGTAAAAAGAAAAAGCAAGGTCAGTTTTTGGTGGGGTTTGCTTTGGAGACAGAGAATGAAAAGTCAAATGCCCTGACGAAATTGAATAATAAAAACCTGAATATGATCGTTCTTAATTCACTTAAAGATAAAGGGGCTGGCTTTGGAACCGATACCAATAAGGTTACAATGCTCTTTCCTGATAAAAGTGAAATAGTTACTGATACATTGCCTAAATTGAAAATAGCAGGTATGATTCTTGATGCTATTGTAAATCGGTCATGATGATAAATGTTATGAAAAAGATATTCAGCCTTTTTGTTTTTATTACCTTGTTTTCAACTGTTTACAGTCAGGAATTTAATGTTGTTGTTCAGGTAACATCTCCTCAGGTTGAAGGTACTGAGAAGAAGATATTTGAAACCCTTCAACAGGAGTTGAACGACTTTGTGAACAACCGTAAATGGACGAATTTCAATTACAAGCCTGAAGAGAGAATTGAAGGCACAATCCTTGTTACTGTTAGTTCCAGAGTATCAAGTGATCAGTTTGTTGCCCGCATAAATGTGGCTTTGCGTCGCCCGGTCTTCAATGCTTCATATAATTCACCATTGCTGAATTACATTGATAAAGACTTCGAGTTTACATATGTTGAGTTTCAACCCTTAGAGTATAACGATAACACGTATTCTTCAAGTCTGACTTCAACCATAGCTTATTACTTGTATATCTACCTTGGTCTGGATGGCGACACATTTGCGAGGATGGGAGGATCACAATATTATGAGAAGGCTCAAAATGTTGTGAATCTGGCACAAAATGCCCGTGAAAAGGGCTGGAAAGGGTTTGAAAGCCAGAAGAACCGTTATTGGATGATAGAGAACCTAACCAATCCAACTTATTCATCCGTTCGTGAAGCAATGTACAAGTATCATCGTCTGGGTCTGGATGTTATGTCGGAAGATGTGGAAAGGGGCAGAGCATCCATTAATGAGAGTCTGGAGTTGTTGCGGAAAGCCAATCGTGAACGGCCGGGTCTTTTCATTCTGCAATTATTCCTGGAAGCCAAAAGAGATGAATTGATTAATATCTATTCAGGGGCGTCACCCATGGATAAAACTCAGGCAGTGAATATTCTCAAGGAAATTGACCCTGCCAATGCTGCCCGTTACCAGCGTATTCTGGAATCAAAATAGTAAAAGACTTTCCTACTGCACTTCCAGGTGTCCTTCATTGGATAAATTTATTAATTTTGTTTGATAATTATTCCAATATATGCTCTGCAGGCTTTCTGTCAGTAATTACGCGTTGATCCGTAACCTGGATATAGAGTTCGAAAAACCGTTCTCTGTCATTACAGGTGAAACTGGAGCCGGAAAATCAATTATTCTTGGAGCATTGTCCCTAATCTTAGGCAGCAGAGCCGATAATCTTACTTTTGCCGACAATACAAAAAAGTGCTCTATTGAAGGCACCTTTGATATTTCGAAATGCGAGCTGGATTCCTTTTTTGAAGAGAATAACCTGGATTATGATTCCATCTGCATTATAAGACGGGAAATTACCCCACAGGGAAAATCCAGAGCCTTTATCAATGACACGCCTGTTAATCTCATTCAGATCAGGGAGCTTACAAGTCGGCTCATTGATGTACATTCACAGCATCAGACTTTGTTATTGCGCGAGAATTCCTTCCAATTGTCGGTGGTTGATGCCGTGGCTGATAATAAAAGATTGTTGCAGCTTTACAAAGAGACTTATAAGAAATACAATGACTTGGTTAAGCAGTTGGAAGAGGCTAAATCATTGAACCAAAAGGCTAAAGCCGAACTTGATTATCTGCTCTTCATGGTTGATGAATTCCGTAAAGCCAACCTGGTTAACGGGGAACAGGATGCCCTGGAAGATGAACTTGACATTCAGTCGCATGCTGAAGAGATTAAAACAAAGTTGTACCATGCTGCTGAGTTGTTGCATAATGATGATGAGAATATTCTTGCCAAACTCAGGGAGGTGAGTAATTTAGTAGTCTCAGCATCCCTTCATTACAGTGATTTGTCAGGTCTTACTGATCGTCTCGAAAGTAGTTTGGTGGAATTGAAGGATATTGCCGAGGTAATTAGTGATACTGTGGAAAAAGTAACCTTCAATCCTGAGAGGATGGAGGAGATAAATGCCCGACTTAGTGTAATTTACAAGCTTCAACAGAAGCATAACGCCAGAGATATCAATGAACTGCTATCTATGGCAGAACAGTTTGAACGCCGCATTGAGAGTATTGAGTCATTGGATCAGAAGGTTGAATTTATAGAAAGTGAAGTCAAGAAGTGTTCTGCTCAATTGAATGAACAGGCAAACATTATTTCAGAGCGACGTAAAAAGGCATCACCCGGTATACAGAAATCTATTTTAGATACAATTGCTCTGCTTGGCATAAAGGATGGTAGTTTTATTATTGAATGGCAAACACTTGAAGAGCCGGGAAGGGAAGGGAAGGACGGAGTTAAGTTTCTGTTTTCAGCTAACAGGGGAAGCCAACCTGACGATATATCAAAAATAGCATCAGGTGGTGAATTGTCAAGATTAATGCTCGCTGTAAAGTCGTTGATATCAACTAATAACCTATTGCCAACTATAGTGTTTGATGAGATTGATACTGGTATTAGCGGTGATATTGCAGGAAAGGTAGGAACCATATTGCGCCGCATTTCAGAGCATATGCAGGTTATTACCATAACACACCTGCCGCAGATTGCAGCGTTAAGTCAGGAACACTTCAAGGTGCATAAACTAAGCGATAAAAACAGTACCTGGTCAACAATAATCAAGTTAAACAGAGAAGAACAAATTGATGAACTTGCGCTGATGATCAGTGGCAATCACAAATCACAAGGAGCTCGTGAAGCTGCCTTGGAATTACTGCAAAATAGTGTAAATCAGGCTTCCTGAAGAATGTGTCATTCCTATGGGATTCCCGGGTTCAAACATTAACCGAATATTTTTGTTTGAGGAGTTTTAATTATCAGCAATAAACATTTAACAAGAACAAGATGGCATACAATCTTTTAAAAGGAAAAAAAGGTATTATTTTTGGCGCACTCAATAATCAGTCTATCGCCTGGAAAGTTGCTGAAAGAGCTCATGCAGAAGGCGCAACATTGGTATTGACAAATACACCAATAGCAATAAGGATGGGTGAGTTGGATGAACTTGCTCAATCAACCGGTAGTCTTATGATTCCTGCAGATGCTACCAGTGTAAGTGATTTGGAGAATTTATTCGTTAAGACAATGGAAGCCTTCGGTGGTCAGATTGACTTTGTGTTGCATTCTATAGGGATGTCGCCAAACGTTCGGAAGAAAATTCCTTATGATGACCTTAACTATGATTTTTTTGCCAAAACGCTTGATATATCAGCACTGTCATTTCACAAGATGATACAGACGGCAAAAAAGCTGGATGCCATAAAAGAATGGGGTTCAGTGGTTGCACTGTCGTATATTGCCGCACAGCGTACCCTTTATGAATACAATGATATGGCTGATGCCAAAGCAGTACTCGAGTCAATAGCCCGCAGTTTTGGATACATTTACGGTCGTGAGAAGCATGTTCGCATAAATACTATTTCGCAGTCACCCACCCCAACCACTGCCGGACAAGGGGTGAAGGGATTCAATGCCCTCATTGATTTCACTGAACGTATGTCGCCGCTGGGCAATGCTACCGCCGATGAATGTGCTGACTATTGTATAACAATGTTCTCTGATCTTACTAAGAAAGTGACAATGCAAAACCTGTTTCACGACGGTGGTTTCAGCAGTATGGGTATGAGCGCCAGGGCTATGACCCAATACAATAAGAGCCTGGAATGCAAAGAATGCAATAAGAACCCGTTGAACAGTGACGGAGATATATAATTAATCAAGAAAATCGTAACTTGAATAATGGAAGAAGTGGCATAGCTTATATGTCACTTCTTTTTGTGTATACCGGCTATAATGTTAAATTAGTCGTATGATATATGGTAATCAATACTATATAGGAAGGACCGGGCTATTTTATGCAATTTAAGTTTGGTTGTATGGTTCAAAGTTATAAATTTGCAGAGCGTGGATTACTTATATAGAAATCTGCATAAGTACTAAATTACAGTAGTTTGCACCATATAAATACACTATAATCTATGAGTTTTAAAATTATTGTGCTTGCTAAGCAGGTGCCTGATACCCGTAATGTGGGTAAGGATGCAATGAAAGCTGATGGCACCGTTAACAGGGCAGCATTACCTGCAATTTTTAATCCTGAAGACCTGAATGCATTGGAACTGGCACTTCGCATTAAAGATAAACTAGTTGATTGTGAAGTTATTATTCTCACAATGGGGCCATTCAGGGCAGCTGAGATAATTCGCGAGGCCATGTATAGGGGTGCCGATAGGGGTTACCTTATAACCGATCGTAAATTTGCCGGTAGTGACACTCTCGCAACATCCTACACTCTTTCACTTGCCGTTAAGAAACTAGAGCCATACAACCTGATTTTGTCGGGCCGTCAGGCTATTGATGGTGATACAGCCCAAGTGGGGCCGCAGACTGCCGAAAAGCTGAATATCCCGCAAATTACCTATGCGGAAGAAATAATCGATGTTAATTCGACTCATATTACAGTGAAACGCCGACTGGAAAGGGGAGTGGAAGTTGTTAAATCTAAACTGCCCGTTGCCGTGACCGTGCACAGCTCTGCACCCGCATGCCGTCAAAGGGTAACCAAGCTTCTCATGAAGTATAAACATTCACGGACCATTACTGAATTGCAGAATGAAACAAAGGATTATACTGAGTTATATAGTTTGCGACCATATCTACAGCTCGAAGAGTGGACTGTTGATGACCTCCATGCTGATGTTGAAAAGTTGGGTCTCTCGGGTTCTCCAACAAAAGTGAAGAAAATTGAAAATGTAGTATTCCAGTCGAAAGATTCCAAAGTGCTTACTTCATCGGATGCCGATATTGATGGGTTGATGAAGGAACTGCTCGGCAGTCATGTAATTGGTTAAAAACTTAAACAAACTAAACCTGAAAAACAGTGAATAACATATTTGTATATTGTGAAATTACCGACGACAGGACAATTGCTGATGTAAGTCTTGAGTTGTTATCAAAAGGCCGTAAACTAGCCGAGGAACTGCAGGTCAAACTGGAAGCGATAGTTATAGGGCATGACCTGAAAGGAATAGAAAAACAGATATTCCCTTATGGCGTTGACAGGGTACATATAGCTGACGATGCCCGTTTGTTCCCCTATACTACATTGCCACATGCCACGCTTATCATAGATCTGTTCGCAAAGGAAAAACCTGAAGTTGCATTATTCGGTGCCACTTCCGTAGGCAGGGATATTGCACCCCGTATTGCTTCAGCTATGCGTTGCGGTTTAACTGCCGATTGTACCAGTCTTGAAATAGGTGATCATTTTGAGAATAAAACTCAAACCGCCTATAAAAATCTGCTTTACCAGATACGTCCTGCCTTTGGAGGAAATATAATTGCCACTATCATAAATCCCGAAACCCGCCCACAGATGGCTACAGTTCGTGAGGGTGTTATGAAGAAGGAAGTTTATGATGACAATTATAAAGGAACCGTTCATAAAGTTGACCTGAGTGTGTTGACAGAAGATGATTTCGTGGTTGAGATCATTGAACGGCACATGGAACAGAGTAAAGTGAACATCAAGAATGCCCAGGTTATAATTGCCGGAGGGTATGGGGTAGGTTCAAGGGAAAACTTTAAACTTTTATATGATCTGGCCGAAGTGCTTGGTGCCCAGGTTGGTGCTTCAAGAGCTGCTGTTGATGCCGGTTTTGTTGAACATGAAAGGCAAATAGGACAAACCGGAGTTACGGTACGTCCTAAGTTATATATTGCCTGTGGTATATCAGGTGCAGTACAGCATAGAGCCGGAATGGACCAATCAGCCCAGATTATTTCCATAAATACCGATATCAATGCCCCCATCAACCATATTGCCGATTATTCCATCATTGACAATATAGCCGATGTGCTGCCAAAGATGATAAAGTACTATAAAGCGAATTCAAAATAGAGAGCAACTTTAAGAAAACTTAAGAAATGGCTAATTTTTATACAGATAACGAAAACCTGAAGTTCCATCTTACACATCCTTTAATGGAGAAGATAGTGAGGCTAAAGGAGAAGGATTATATTGAAAAGGATCAGTTTGATTATGCTCCCCGTGATTTTGAAGATGCCCTCGATAGTTACGATAAGGTGTTGGAAATTGTAGGTGAGATATCAGGCGATATTGTAGCACCCAATGCTGAAGGTGTGGATCACGCTGGCCCTCAGCTTATTGATAACGAAGTGCATTATGCACCAGGTACGGTTGATAACCTTGATGCCCTTGTGAAAGCCGGAATGATTGGAATGTCACTCCCCCGGGAATACGATGGATTAAATTTCCCTATGACACCCTATGTGATGGCTGCAGAGATTGTTTCACGTGCTGATGCCGGATTCGCTAATATATGGGGATTGCAGGATTGCGCTGAAACAATTCATGAGTTTGGATCAGAAGAGATAAAAAAAGAATACCTGCCCCGTTTCTATAAGGGTGCCACAGCGGCAATGGACCTCACTGAACCTGATGCCGGAAGTGACCTGCAGGCTGTTCAACTGAAAGCAACATTCAATACTGCCGATAATACCTGGTACCTGGATGGAGTGAAACGCTTTATTACCAATGGCGATGCTGATATTTCACTGGTATTGGCCCGTTCAGAACCAAATACAACTGATGCAAGAGGTCTTTCATTGTTTGTTTATGATCGTGCAAATAATGCGGTTAAGATTCGTCGTATTGAGAATAAATTGGGTATAAAGGGATCGCCTACCTGTGAATTGGTCTTTAAGAACGCTCCGGCTAAACTTATTGGCGATACCAAGATGGGCTTGATTAAATATGTTATGTCGCTTATGAACTCCGCCCGTTTGGGTGTTGGTGCACAGTCAGTGGGATTGGCTGAAGCAGCTGTGCGCGAGGCTCAGAAATACGCTGAAGAACGCGAACAGTTTGGAAAAGCTATCATTCAATATCCTGCCGTTTATGAACTGCTGACCAATATGAAGGTCAAAACTGATGCTATCCGCTCCCTACTCTATGAAACCGCCCGTTTCGTTGATATTTACAAAGCATATACCTTTATTGGTCATGATCGTAAATTGGATCAGGCCGAGCGTGAAGATAATAAGCATTACCAGAAATTGGCTGACGTATTTACCCCTTTATTGAAGTTGTTTTCAAGTGAATATTGCAACCAGATAGCGTATGATGCCTTGCAGATTCATGGTGGTACAGGCTATATGAAGGATTTCCCGGTTGAAAGGATATATCGTGATGCCCGTATAACAACCATTTATGAAGGAACCTCTCAATTGCAGGTTGTTGCAGCTATCAGAGGTGTAGTCAATGGTGTGTATCTTAAGGCGATGCACGACTATTTGAATACCCCTGTGAAACCGGAACTCCAATATTTGAAATCAGTTCTGGAAAAGATGACTGACCAATTTGCTAAGATTGTTGAGAAGGTCAATGAGCATGAAGATTCAGAATTTGTTGACTTCCATGCCCGCCGACTGGTAGAAATGGCCGGTAATATTATTATGGGATGCTTATTGCTTCATGACGCCAATCGTAATGATGTGTATTCAAAGTCGGCTGAGATCTTTATAAGAATTGGCCGTGCCGATAATATTTCAAAAGTTAGTTTAATCAACCAGAGTCATCCCAAGGACTTGGGAGCTTACAAATCGTAAGTAAATTAGCTTGGGAGTATACACCTTTTTTACTACTTGCAAAAAGCGACGCTACCAACTGATAGCGTCGCTTTTATTAAATATACAGGCATAGTTGAATCCATGTCCGTAACTGTAAATGCCCCCATTTACAATATTATAAATGCTTGAAGAAATTGATAATTATTTACTCTCAATCCATTGGATGATCTTCTCTGAATCAGGTTTCTCTTTGGGAGGGACTACGTCAACCAGATTTCCATTTTCATCAATCAGGTACTTCTGAAAGTTCCATTTAACTTCTGAGTCAAGCTTTCCATTTAAATCCTTATTTGTGAGCCAGGTATATATGGGATTCTGATCCTTGCCTTTTACTGAAACCTTCTGCATCATGGGAAAAGAAACTCCATAATTTATTTCACAAAACTCGGCAATCTCTTCAGCAGTGCCCGGTTCCTGATTCATAAAGTTATTTGCCGGAAAGCCAATTACAACAAAGTTATGATCCTTATATTTCTTGTACAGGGCTTCAAGGTCTTTATACTGCGGCGTGAGGCCACACTTGGAGGCTGTATTGACAACCAGTATCTTCTTTCCTTTCAGCGACGATAAATCAAATTCTTCACCGGTTAGTGTCTTGGTCTTGAAATCGTGAAATGATTTCTGGGCAACCACAATATTGGTGAACGAAATAATGAATGATATGATTATGAGTAGATTTTTCATGGTTTATTTTTGGTTTGCTTCTTAACATTATTCTGATAAAATTGTTCATGGGGCTTTCTTATCTTTGCACGAATGAATCTTCTCAGGAACTACTTTATTAATAAAGTTGGTTACAGGGCACTTGAGCCCAATGAACAACATACCTTCAGGTTGCATATTGGATTTTCAGTCACTGACGGATTTGTAGCCGGTGTTCTTGCATTGAATGAGTTTGTGTTTCTACGCAGCCTGAAGGGAAGTTCCTATCAACTGAGTTTCCTTTTCCAGTTCAGTGTCATTGCTTTCATCTTCCTCATCTTCATTTCTGAATGGATGAAAAGGGTGAAGAATAAACAGCAACTGGTGAAAATAACAGGTATTGCTACCCGATTACCCCTGGCGTTTCTGATATTATTTCCCCGTAGTAGTGATGCCTATACTTTTGATTCGGTATACCATTATATTTTTCTTACCATCTTTCTGATTTATTATCTTGGTAATCTTGTAATATTTCCCACTATAAATCTATTCCTAAAGAGCAATTTCAAGCACTCCAATTTTGGTCCACTGTTCAGCTATTCCACCCTCGCAGGAAAGATTACAATGCTGGTTTCGGCATTCCTTTATGGCTGGGTGCTTGATCTGGATTCTGCTGCTTTCAGATGGGTTTTCATTATTGCAGCCGTATCGGGTATATTATCAACCGAATTTCTATCCAGAATTCATTATACAGAAACGGTGGTTTATGAGAAGATCAATGGGATTTGGTTATCAGTTAAAGGATCAATGAAAAGCATGCGCGATATTCTGCGATATAATCTGCCTTTCAAGCATTTTGAGTGGGGCTTTATGTTCTATGGTTTTGCATTCATGAGTACAACCACTGTAATAACCATTTTCTTTGAAAAGGAACTCGGCTTGAACTATTTCAGTGTTGCCACATACAAGAATGTATATAATATACTTGCCCTATTCCTGATACCTTATTTTGGAAGGTCTCTCTCCAGAATAGACCCCCGAAAGTTTGCTGCCATCACCTTTCTATCAATCATGCTTTTCCTGTTAAGTCTGGTACTAACCTACTATTTGCCGGCACACACTAACATTATGGGTATTAAGTTCTATTATGCAATGATACCTTATATCATATTCCAGGCAATATTTGCTGCCACAATGTCATTGTTATGGAGCATTGGTTCTGCTTATTTCTGCAAACCATCAGAAGCAGGAGACTACCAATCTGTACATTTATTCCTGACAAGTGCCCGCTCACTTTTTGCACCACTGCTTGGTGTGCTCTTTTTTGAATTGTATGGATTTGTATTTACCTTTATAGTAGGAGCAGGATTTTTGGTAATTGCAATAGGCATCATGTTGTGGTCGTATGGAAAGGAGAGAAATCTGGAAATTAAGAAATAGATACTTGATTCTTTGAAGTCCCGGTTACTGGAGCCTGTCAGTTTGAAATTAAACTTCTGTTAAATCAAACTTATGCAAATTAATGAGCGACAAACAGAGACATTGAGTTAAAAATTAATCAGAATTCAGAATCATGAAAATAATTAAGGAAAAGAGTGAGTTGCAGAATTCAATTCAAAATAGTGAAGCAATAGCGGTATACTTTTATAATGATGCATGCGCCCCATGTGTAACATTGCGGCCAAAAATTGAGGAACTGATCACAGAGAATTTTCAGAAAATGAATCTGGTATTTGTCAACTCTGCACAATTTCCGGAACTATCTTCAGAATATAGTGTCTTTTCCAGCCCCACTATCATTGTTTTCTTTGAAGGAAAGGAAAATTTCAGGGTTAGTAAGTATGTATCAGTAGGTGAGTTTCGTGATAAAATTGAACGCTACTACAATTTGTTATTTAGTTGAATATTTATACTCAATGATAACACATTCACAAATACGCAATTCAGCATCTAACCATTAAATGAATAAAAAAAACCTCCGTATGATTGACGGAGGTTTTGATTATATAGTGTGTGTGCACTAATTTAAAAGGAAAACAGGTTTAATAATATCCTTGCCTTTTTCTATAGCGGTTTCATTTTCCGGAATCATATTATGATGACGGGCCGGCAGTGATTTTTCAAGTCCCTTATGAATGAACTCGGGTTGAACAACGGGCTTAATCTTTAGGAAACCACCCAGAATAATCATATTGAACACCTTGGTCATGCCCATTTTGGCAGCTTCGTCAGCAGCATCAATAGAATAGATATTAATATCTTTTCTTGAAGGATGACGGGTAATGCCATTCGGGTCATATATAAGAATGCCACCCGGTTTTACCGAAGCTTCAAACTTATCCATTGATTGTTGATTCAGAATAATTGCTGTATCATACGAGCTTAAGATAGGTGAGCTGATACGCTCATCGCTGATAATTACTGTAACATTAGCAGTTCCACCGCGCATTTCAGGACCATAGGAAGGCATCCAGCTAACTTCTTTATTGCCCATTACACCTGAGTAGGCGAGGATTTTGCCCATGGATAGAACACCTTGTCCACCAAAGCCTGCTATTAAAATTTCTTCAGTCATTGCTTACAATTTTTTAATTAATCCTCATTTACTTTGATATCTCCCAGTGGATAGAATGGGAACATATTGTCGACCATCCATTGATTTGCCTGGTTTGGAGTCATCTTCCATCCTGAATTGCAGTTTGAAACGATTTCAACAAACGAGAGGCCTTTATTCAATTTCTGGTTTTCAAAAGCCTTACGTACAGCTTTCTTGGCTTTACGAACATTGGCAGGTGTATGAACAGCCTGGCGGGTAACATAAATAGTACCCGGAAGCTGAGCTACAAGTTCAGTCATTTTTATTGGATTACCCATTGATTTAATATCTCTGCCATAAGGGGAGGTAGATGATTTCATACCTTCTAATGTGGTAGGAGCCATTTGACCACCGGTCATTCCGTAAATACCATTGTTGATGAAAATAATAACAATATTCTCACCACGGTTGCAAGCGTGAATGGTTTCAGCAGTTCCAATAGCTGCCAGGTCACCATCACCCTGGTATGTAAATACGAATTTATCAGGATTTAATCTTTTAACAGCGGTAGCAAGCGCAGGTGCACGACCGTGAGCAGCTTGCTGCATATCAATATTCATGAATTCATAAGCCAGAACAGAACAACCCACAGGTGCTATACCTATAGTTTTATCCTGGATGCCCATCTCTTCAAGTACTTCCATGATTATACGGTGAGCTGTACCGTGACCGCAACCGGGGCAGTAACTCATAACCTTATCAGTAAGGAGTTCAGTACGCTTATAAACAATGTTTTCCGGTTTACGGATATCTTCTTTTGATATTGTATCCATTTCTTATCCTCCGATTAATTTTGATTCCAATGCTTCCACAATTTCTGGTGGTGATGGGATAATACCTCCCATACGGCCAAAATGTGCAACTTTTACTTTATCACCAACGGCAAGACGTACATCCTCAACCATTTGTCCAGCGCTCATCTCAACACTTAAAATACCTTTTACGCGATTGGCTAATTCAGCAATTGGTTGGGTAGGAAACGGGAAAAGTGTAATAGGACGTAACAGACCCAGTTTTATTCCTTTAGCTCTGGCAATATCCACAGCTTTTTGACTGAGTCGTGCACTTGTGCCATAAGCAACAAGAATATATTCAGCATCATCGCACTGGATAGTTTCCCAACGGGTTTCATTCTTTTCTATTTCACGGTATTTTGCCTGAAGGTGAATATTATGCTCTTCCTGAACATGTGAATCAAGGTTCAGTGATGTAATAATATTGCGTTCACGGTCAGGGGTTTTACCCATAGTAGCCCATGGAGTATTTTTCCTGATCTCTTCTTCAGTAAAGCGAGGACGTTGCTCCTGTAATTCAACTTTCTCCATCATTTGACCTATAGCACCATCTGATAGAATAAGCACAGGATTCCTGTACTTGAAAGCAAGATCAAATGCCAGGGGTGCAAAGTCAGCCATTTCCTGAACAGAAGAAGGGGCTAGTACGATCAACCGGTAATCACCATGACCACCGCCTTTGGTTGATTGGAAGTAATCACTCTGTGACGGCTGAATAGTTCCTAAACCTGGTCCTCCACGGACGGCATTAAGGATTACACAAGGCAATTCAGCACCTGCTATATAGGAGATCCCTTCCTGCTTGAGGCTCATGCCGGGACTGGAAGAGGAAGTCATTACTCTTTTTCCACAGGAGGCGCCACCGTATACCATGTTGATAGCGGCAACTTCACTCTCTGCCTGTAAAACAATCATGCCGGTACGCTCATGCGGCTTTTCGGCCATGAGGTACTCCATAACTTCTGATTGCGGGGTAATCGGATAACCAAAGTATCCATCGGCACCTGCTCTGATAGCTGCTTCGGCAAAGGCTTCATTGCCTTTCATTAATCTCAGTTCTTTCATACTCATTCAGTAATTAGATTTCTTTACTCAATTCTTTTCCTGTAGACGGTGATAACACCATCGGGGCAGACTACAGCGCAGTTTGCGCAGCCAATGCATTCTTCATTTACAGTTTCAACATAGTTGTAACCCTTGCCATTAACGTTTTTTGATACTCCAATGACATCATTAGGACAAGCAGGCATACATACCTGGCAGCCTTTGCACTTTTCTATGTCAATGACAATATCACCTTTAACTTTTGCCATGATAAACAGATTTATTTTATACTATTCTGGCTACGAAATTAGTAATTATTTACCATTCGAAACCTAATAAAACCATTGGAAATATTTAATAAAGGCTAATTTAAAACCATTATAAACAGTGCAATGCAAAGAAGTTACATGTTAACCTGTTTCCTTCAAATGATTTCCTCTATAGTCAATGCAACGATCATAACATTTGACCAATTTTGAATAATTATAGTATCTGTTGTTCAGATAATGTAAAAGCCTGTCTTAATTTCAGATATGGCCTTATTCAGTAATCTATAAAACCAATCTGATTAAATCAGGCCTTTAGCACCTTGCAGAATATCTATTAATTAAGCAGGATTGGCAACTAAAGCATGATGTTGATGGAACTTCTTCAACCGTATTTCCAAATCAGGGAACTGTGATGGATGAACCAATGAAACACATGCCCGCAAGCCTTCTGTTCTTGTGCTTCCGGTAATGGCAAGTGATATGGCGCTAATTCCATAATAGAACAGCTCTTCAATCAATTCAACTCCACTGAATCCCGGATAGGCTATGGTAAAATAAAAACCATCGGCTACAGGCTTATCAATGTCCTTATCATACACAATATGAAAACCATTGTTAAGGAAAAGCTCTTTCATTATATGAGCTTTTTCGGCATAGATTTTAACATCATTAAGGAAATTGAACTTGCCATCATTTGCTGCTTTCAACATTGCTGTCAGTGCATATTGTGCTGAATGGGCAGTACCCGAACTTAATGCGTAGACTGTGCCAAAGATCATGGCTCTGCCGAAAATATCACTGCTGTAATAATTCAGGAGATGAGGCGACTTCCTGGCAAATAATCTATTGGAGATTACCATCATTCCTATACGCTGACCGGCATAACTGAATACCTTTGAGCTTGAGATAAAGAGTATGTAATTGTCGGTATAGTTGGCCACTGTTGGCTGATATGGAGGTACACCCGGCTTGGAATAATCATTGCGGAAATCCATTCCGAAGTAAGCCAGGTCTTCACAAATAACCACATCATATTGTGTTGCGAGTTCACCTATAATACGAAGTTCTTCATCAGTAAAGCAGATCCAGGAAGGGTTGTTGGGATTTGAATAAAGTACGGAATGAATTTTTCCGGTTTTAAAGTATGATTCAAGCTTAGCGAGCAGCTTCTCACCGCGATAATCATATACATCGAAACTTTCAAATTTCTGGCCTAACACTTTATGCTGCTGTTTATGTACAGGGAAACCAGGGTCAATGAACAATGTGGTATCGCGGTTTGCATCCAGCCTGGCAAGAGTCAGAAATGCTGCAAAGCTGCCTTGCATACTTCCTACAGTCGGAATACAAGAGTCAGGTGCTACATCTATATTCAGGAAGTTCTTAACAAAGCGGGCTATTTCACCCTTAAGCTCATGATTCCCATCAATATCCGGATAAATAGCCGCAACTCCATTACGCAAAGCTTCAATTTCAGCTTCAGTGCCTATAGTTGGCGGCTTAAGCCCGGGAATGCCCATTTCCATACGAATGAACTTATTGCCGGTCTGCTTCTCAATCATATCAATGATCTTTTTGATTTCCCTTATACTGGCATTGCCCACGCAGGGAAGATTCAACTGATTGATGACAGATTGAACTACGTCATAATTAATTGGAGTGTCATTTCTGAATTGTTCCTTCATTACATTTTGATTTACATTGAGTAATATATCTGTTTTATTTTTTGCCTTTTAGTAAAAGAGAAACCAGCCTTTTAATTGGCTGCAATTTATACAATAAGTATTAAATTGGGTATCTATTGCTTTAAAAATTGTTCTATTTGGAATCAACGGCCTTTAAGTGAGGCAATTGCCAGTATAAGACCGAGAGCTATACCTAACAATGCTGCAAAAAGCACCTGGAAATCAGCAGGCAGCAAGAAAGTTATGGTATGCGCCGGGTACCAGAAAAAGGGAATTGTTTTTTTGAAAACAAAGTTCCATTGTACATCCCAATTCAGGTTGGTTAATATATGACTTACATTAATTGGCTTGAATAACCCTTTAATTGTACCTCCTGTATTTAAGATATGAGTATCAGTGACTTTGTGGGTTGTCATCATAACAGGAGCGAAGATGGTATTCATTAAAAAGCTGATGCAGAATGCTATGAATAGTTTCTGCATGGTAAAGTCAGCTTTATAAACTGTGGCAGGGTTTTCCATACCCATATAAGTCAGGAAATCCAGGGTTCCTGATGTAAAGACAATAAAAGCAAGCTTGATTGTAATACCTAGAAAACCCCAAACAATGGCTCTTGGAACAATTCCAAAACCCGGAGCATTATAGTGACCTGTTTTTATTCTGAGGCCAATGACTTCACCTAGTGTTGCCAATATAGCAAACTTAATAAAGCTTAAAATAAAGCCGTGATTCCTGTTAAGTGTTTCATACAGGTTATAGATGTCGTCACTTATAAAGAATGGGAGAAATAGAATTACTACAAATAAAAAGAGGAGCAGGTCGTTGTGTTTCATTACAGCACAATTTTATGCTGCAAAGTTAGAATGGTTTATTTGGTTTCCAAACAGATTCTATTTTTCTGAGCTTCTCTTCAACTGATTGTAGAAATCAAGTAACTCTGCCTTTCTTGCTTTGCCAAGTGAATGCCAACGAATTCCCTGAACTGCACCTTCCAGTGTGTATAATACATTAATACAAATGGATTTATCCACGCTATTCAATCGAATAAAAGCAGATTCGCTGCCAATACTCCTTAAATGATCAATGGAATATATCTCGGCATTTAGCAGTTTTTCAGCCAGATAATTGCCAATATTCGGCTGTAACCGTAATTGTTTAATTGCATCCTCGTCAGGATTGTTATGCTTTGATTGAGCCATATAAAGTAATGGAATATTTATCAATCAAAGTTATGAAGAATGGCCTGATTGTAGGTCATTAATCAATAAATACATCTTAATAAGCATACAAGAGTAGCTCAGCATCAGCTTTATTCCTTTCCTTTTCAAGCTGTAGAAGTTGATCAATACTATCATAATAGAGTGAAAGCTCAAGTATATACTCCAGAAGTGAGATTTCCCCTGCATCCAGTGCTTTCTTCAGAAGTTCAGAATTATTGAATAGGTTCAGGTTAGTACGGTAATTGTTGATATTTTCAGCCAGGTTAACTGCTGCATTGTATTTTGATTTCATCTCGTAATAAAAGGCCAGCTTATTATCCTGTTGTAGACTCTGCAATGCTGATAAACGTGCTTTTGATGACTTAACGGTGTACTTATTTTCGAAAAGAGGGATAGTAATACCCATGGTCAAACCACTAAACTTTTCAATAGGCAGGTTCTCACTCATATAGCCTACTGATACTTTAGGTAACGACAATGCTGAGTTCAGGCTTACCTGACGGCTAATAATATCATATTCCTGTTGTATCCTTTTTAAATCGGGATTTTTTGACTCAATGTTCTTGAACCATTTATCAAAATCAGAGTCTATTATGCCAACATCATAAACTGTATTGTTAAATTCTATAGAAATGCCATTATTTAGCTGTGTAAGGTTAAGAATCAATCTATCCTTTTCCAATTGAAGGGCATCTGCCTGTTTTTGAGCATTTAGCAGGTCAAGCTGTGCTTTGTTGTACTCAATAATATTTGCATCACCACTATTGAATTTCAACTTATAGGCATCGGCAACCAGTTGAGCGTTCACAATTCTTCTGTTGTTTTCCGAAATGGAAGAATTAATATAAATCAGTTCGATGCAAACCAACCGGGTTTCATGATGCAGCTTAAGACGATCATGCAGGTATTTGGCATCTGATTGAGTATTCCGAAGGTCAGCAATTGCTGATTTATGAAAATATGCAGACGGGAAATCGAATGTTTGTGTAATGCTGAAATCCTTCCTGTTTCCATTAACTGCAGGATCACCCCACAAATAATTGAAACCGACTTCAGGATTTTGAGGATAGAGACCTGTCAGATTCTCCAGCTTTTCGGCTTCGGCCAACTGTTTCATCGATAAAAGGTGCAAATTATTGGTTTCCACCTGTTGTATTACCTGCTCTACTGATAATTGAGCATTAACATTAACCTGCCAAATCAACGAAATGACAATGAATAATAAACGTTTCATTTTTTATTTGAATTTATGATGCCATGATTGGAAAGCATACTATACACAATTGGTACTATAAATATATTAAGAAGTGTTGAAGTGAGCAAACCTCCAAGAATAACTTTTGCCATTGGGCTTTGTATCTCATTACCTGACAAATTGCCCTTAAAAGCCATAGGGATCAGCGCCAGAGCTGCAGTGAGTGCCGTCATCAAAATAGGATTCAGCCTATCGGCAGAGCCTGTGGTTATTGTATCAAAAAGTGAAGTACCCTGCTGTTGTAGGTGTGTATAATGAGAGATGAGCAGAATGCCGTTTCGGGTAGCAATGCCGAAAAGTGTAATGAAGCCAATGATGGCAGGTATACTTAGTATTCCTGAGGTAAAGAAAATAGCAAACACACCACCGATTAATGCCAAGGGTAGATTCAACAGAACAATTCCGGCCAGCTTGAAATTCCGGAACTCCTGAAATAAAATGAGCAGGATGATAAATATTGCCAGTATGGAAGTGAGTGTAAGTGTGCGGGAAGCTGCAGCTTCACTCTCAAATTGTCCGCCATATTCAACCCTATATCCTTCAGGAAGAACAATATTTGAATTGACTTCTTTTTTAATATCATCAACAATGCCGCTTAAGTCACGCCCGGCTACATTGGCAGAAATGACAATTTTACGCTGAACATTTTCCCTGCTGATAGAGCTTGGACCGGCAACTGAAACAATTTCTGCCACTTGCTCCAAAGGTACTTTCTTCCCATCATAAGTGTCAATCAAAGCGCCTTTTATACCATCAATTGACTCGGTATACTCAGGGGTTAACTTAAGTACCAGGTCAAAGCTGCGTTGTCCTTCATATATATCGGCCAGTTTCTCATTACCAAATGAAAGATCGACGAAGTGGTTGAATTCATCAATAGTGATACCATATTGGGCAAGCATATCACGGTTAGCCCTGATCTGAATTTGCGGAATCTCCACTTGCTGATCTACATTGACATCAACGAGTCCTTCAATGCCGGTTATTGCACTCTTTATTTCATTGCCTGTGCTGAACATTTTATTCAGGTCATTGCCAAAAAGCTTTATGGCAATATTAGCCCTGGTTCCTGAGAGCATGTGGTCAATGCGGTGGCCCAACGGTTGGCCAACTGTAGAGGCTATTCCGGGGATGCCTGATAATCTGGTTCGCACTTCATTCAGAAATTCCTCTCTACTTCGATCGGCAAGCATGAAGTTAACATCTATTTCAGCGCTGTTTGTTGTTTGTGAATGCTCATCAAGCTCACCTCTTCCTGTTCTGCGGGCAGTACTTGAAATTTCTGGAATTGATAGCAATTCCTTTTCAACAATATTGCCAAGCCGGTTGGTCTCTTCAAGTGAAGTGCCTGGTTTTGAAATTACAGATAGTGTAAGAGAACCCTCGTTAAATTCAGGCAGGAAGCTTCGTCCCATGGAGAAAAACATGGCAAGCGCTATAAAGAAAAGTGCCAGCGTTGACAGTATTATAGCCTTTTTATGGGAAAGTGACCAGATGAGTGATTTTGTATAATGATGTGTTAATTTTCGAACCAGCCATTTCTCCTTTTCATTTCTTGAAAGGTATTTATCGTCTGACAGGAGCATCCTCGATAATAAAGGTGTGAGTGTCATTGCTACAATCAAGGAGATAAACAATGATACAATAAATGAAATGCCCAGTGGTTGCAGCATCCTGCCTTCCATACCTGTCAGAAAGAAAAGTGGAATAAAAGCTACAATGATAATCAGTGTTGCATTTAGTATGGATGCACGTATTTCAATAGATGCATGTAGCACAACCTGGAAGGTTGATTCTCGCTCATCAATTGGCTTCGCCCTGTTTTGCCGCAGTCGTTTATACACATTCTCAACATCAATAATGGCGTCATCAACAAGTGATCCAATGGCTATTGCCATGCCGCCCAGGCTCATGGTATTAATATTCAATCCCAGGAAATGCATTACCAGAATGGCTCCCAGCAATGAAAGAGGTATTGCAACCAAAGAAATAAGAGTAGTTCTGAAACTTCCCAGGAAGACGAAAAGAATGAGAATCACAAATATTGCGCCTTCCAACAGTGCATTCTGAACGTTCTTAACGGATGTTTCAATGAAATCAGCTTGCCGGAATATCTTGGTATCCAGTCGCACATCAGGGGGCAATGTTTTCTGAACTCCGGTAAGGTTGCTTTCTATACGCTCGGTAACATCCAATGTGTTGGTATTGGGTTGTTTTGATACCGAAATGATGATTGCAGGGGAGGCATTCTCTGAAGCATACCCCATCTTAACTCCACTACCAATAGTAACGCGGGCAACATCATTAACTCTTATTGGTTTCCCATTAACTGATTTGATATAGGAATTCCCCAATGCTTCAAGATCATACGTTCTGGCAATTCCCCTAACCACGTATTCATTACCATATTCACGAACGACTCCACCGGTAGAATTTTGGCTGATACCTTTACATTCGCCGGAAAGTTCATCCATTGTGACCTTATAAAACTTCATTTTATAGGGATCTGCCAGAATGTGGTATTGCTTATAGTCACCTCCGATAATGGTTACTTGTGAGACACCTCCCGTAGAGAGCAGGATAGGTTTAATGTTCCACTCGGCTATGGTACGTAAATCCATCATACTGGTGCTATCGGCCTGCATCCCGATAAAGAAAATTTCACCCATAACACTCGATTGGGGTGCAAGTACCGGCTGATCAACACCCAATGGCATTTGGGATGTAACGCTAATCAGCTTTTCACTTACTATTTGTCTGGCTTTCAATATATCGGTACCCCAATCAAACTCAACCCATACAAAAGAGAATCCTTGTGATGAAACTGACCTTACCCTCCTCACATCTGTTGCACCATTAACAGCTGTCTCAATTGGGAATGTAACCATCCGCTCAACTTCCTCTGACGCCATTCCATGGGCATCAGTCATAACTACAACCGTAGGTGCAGTAAGGTCAGGGAATACATCTACATCCATATTCAAGGCTGTTCTAAGCCCGGTGACCAGTAGCAGTATTGAAAACAATAAGACCAGATACTTATTATTCAGTGATAATTTTATAATGCTGTTTAACATAGTTCCGGTTTTTAATGTACGTGACCTGCATGAGGATCCAAAGCACCTGATGATTGGGATAGTTTAACCAGGATTGCACCTTTGGTGACTATCCTCTCTTCTTCTGATAATCTTCCGTTAATCTCGGTCCTCAAACCGTCAGTTGCACCAATACTAATCTCTCGCTTTTCAAATAATTCGGGTGTAACTTGCACAAAAATAAAGAAAGAGCCCTGGTCTTCAAGCAATGCTTCATTAGGTATTGTAAGTGATTGTGTTCCTGAATCTGTTTTAAGGAAGAGCTCTACAAATTCTCCCGGTATAAAGTCTCCATTATTCTTTACTTGCAGACTCACCGGAATAAGATAATTATCTGATTCGAGACTCTGCCCAATTGACAGAATTTTACCATTCAGTTCTCCAAGGGTTATAGTTTTACCGTTTGTCGTCTTAATAACTGCCGTTGAAATTGAGGATAAGTAGGGTGCATAACGCTGTCTTACTTCAGCTTTTATCAGGAGGTTTTTGTTCTGTACTATGCTAAGTAATGGTTGGCCGGCTTCAACAAATTGTCCATTCTTGACGAATATCACTCCAATAAAACCATTCATTGGGCTTTTAACATTCTGCCCTGAGGAACCAAAATTCTTTTGCAGGTTTTCATAAATGGCCTTATTGTTTTCATATTGTGTTTTTGCAGAGAGTAATTCCTTTTCAGACACTATCTTATCTTCAGCCAATAATTTCAAACGTTCATACTCCTGCCTGGATTTGTCATAATTATTCTTTGATTCAGCATATATGACAGCACTGTTTTTATCAGCCATAGCGCTACCTGTAATGTGGAGAAGAGATTGGCCTTCAATAATATTCTTACCCTCTGTTAATATGTTGCCGCTGTAATTGATGATTCCACCGGTAAGGGCTGTAACTATAATCTCATCACCTTGAGCTGCTTCTACTTGAGCTGGTGTCTTTATGATCTGTCCAAACGGTATCTTCGTGGGAAGTTCAGTCGCAAAATCAACCTTCCATGATTGTTCTTTTGTAAAGACCACTGCATTGGTCATCGGGTGTTCTTCATGTTCAGCAGCTTCGTGAGCTTCTTCCTCCGTCTTAAATACCGAAATCCCGGCAATTTCAAGTGTTGATGTCTTGTCGTTTTTAATAATCTCGAATACCAATCTCGATTCACCTAAAGCTACAGGCTTTATATCAAAACTAAAGATTCCTTTTCTTACCGGAGAGTCCAGAGTTTGCTCGGTGACATTGTTGCCGGTAATTAGCTTTAATTTTACTGCACCGTTTTCAAATGCTCTAAAATCAGGAATTGTTGAAATGTGTGTCAAAACATTAACCGATGTACCAGTGAAGAAGGGATCAGTTTCAATAAATAATTCATAATCTGAATTATAGGCTGTGAACTGCAGTTTAGGCTCTTCGTGATCATGTTCATCTTTTGTCTCTTCGTGTTTATGATTGCATGCTGTAATTGCAATAGCCAGCAACAGACAAGCAAGTGCTCTGTATTTCATTGCTTTATAAGAATAAAAATATGGTGAAAAAAATAACTATTGTGCGATGAAGTATCGCGAATTAAGAAGATTTAGTTCTTTAAGCAATGGGAGGGGCCCTGAGTCCCGAAAATCCATCTTCATCTGATTGCTTGAATATCAATAGGAATTTACAGTATTGAAACCAGGGGATTGTGTGAAGTTCGGGTGGTAAGGTGATATGAGAATTCATCGGTAACAGGTCACCGAAAATTATTGCATTGTATTTAACGCTATTGAACAGAACATCAAATTGATTATTGGAAGTCAGTATGATAGCCTGTTTTAGTTTGCACGAACCGCAATCATCTGCATCGTTGGGATTGTGGTTGGATTGTATAGGAAACTCTACAGAATGGTTATCAGAGCAACAATGTGAATCTTCAAAGCATATTCTATCTCCATGATGATGATGTGGAATGAAGGAATCAGCCAATAAAACTATTGTCGCTGTGAATAGTAATATATATGCCGCAATTCGTTTGATCATCTGCAGATATTGGAATCGCAAAAATAATGAAAAATATTAAAGTATAACTACTTGTTCTGGAACACTTAGTCTCTTATTTTAAAGATCAAGCAGGTTTTTAAGCAAATGAAATTATTCGTCCTGATTGTATAGGCATCTCCTTTTAAATTTGAATATATAAAAGGCCTTTAGAGTAGGGTGTTGATCATATTTATAAAGAACGAGGCTGAAATCAGGTTCTGAATCAGCCTCGTTCTTTATAAGATGTACTATGCGGATTTATGGAAATCAAATAATTTATTTACCTGACAGATAAATTATCATTTAGGCGAAACCTCAATGGATTGTGTTTTCTGAATTTCTTTCTCCAAAATAATTTTCTCTTCTTTAATCTCTTTTAATTCCTTTTGTTTTTGCATTTCCTCTTTACGCAGTTGTTTCGCTTCCTTTTCTTGTTGCTTTAAAGCTTTAAGTCTTGCTTTTACGGCTTTGCGTTGAGCTTTTTCCAATTTCTTCTGCTCTTTGATTGCTTTTTTAGCTTCTTTTACAGCTTTTTCATTTTCTTTTACAGTTTTTTTGGCTGCTTTAATCTCCTTCTTGTTCTTTTTGATTTCTTTTTCTGCCTTCTTGATATCCTTTTCTGTCATTTTTTCACCATCCTTGTTCCATCCTTCTTTCTCACCAATTTCAGCAGTTTTCTCATATCCTTTTACCTTATCATTCGATTCAACCTTACCAACTTGTCCCGGAGGAAGCGGTGCATCAGGAGCAACAGGAGCTTCAATAGCAGCACCCGGTTTCTTTTTGTCCTTCTTTTGTTTTTTCTCAGATTTTTCAATTTTCTTCTGCTGATCTACTTTTACATTCTGCGAAGCAACGTTGTCAGGGATTGCCAATGCTATGGCAAAAGCCAGTAATACAGAAAAAATGGTAGTCTTTTTCATGATTGTATTGTTTATGTTTTATAATTTTTGGTTTATCATTTTTGACATTCAATAATCGTGCCTTAAAGTTAAGGATAAAAAAGTAACTTTTAAAGGAATAAATAAATTTATGATGCTGGAAGTACAGAGGTAATGTAATTATAGATGTGTTATAAAAATGATTACCTTTGTACCCCTTTTTAAAAAGAACTATGATTAATATTACTTTGCCCGACAATACTGTAAGGCAGTATCCTGAAGGTACAAATTCGTTTGAAATTGCACGGAGTATAAGTGAGGGACTTGCTCGTAATGTGCTATCTGCCACAGTGAATGGTGAAATATGGGATATTAACCGCCCTATTAACAGTGATGCACGTCTAAAGTTGAATACCTGGGATTCAGCAGAAGGAAAATTTACCATGTGGCATTCTTCAGCACATTTGCTTGCCGAAGCTGTTGAACAACTATATCCGGGTGTTAAATTTGGAATTGGCCCGGCCATTGAAAATGGTTTCTACTATGATATGGACTTTGGTGATAAGCAAATTACGGCCGAAGATCTTAAAGCTATTGAGGAAAAAATGCTTACTCTCGCTCGTGAGAAGCAAACTTATAATAGAAAAGAAGTATCAAAAAGCCAGGCGTTGGAGTATTTCTCCAGGAAGAATGATGAGTATAAGGTTGAACTTATTCAGGATCTGGAAGACGGACAGATTACATTCTATGAATCAGGTACTTTTACTGATTTGTGCCGTGGTCCGCATTTGCCTGATACCAGTACAATCAAAGCTGTTAAATTGCTGAATATTGCCGGAGCCTATTGGCGTGGCGATGAAAAGCGAAAACAGTTAACACGTATTTATGGAATTACCTTTCCTAAACAAAAGGATCTCACTGAATATCTTGAATTGCTTGAAGAAGCTAAGAAGAGGGATCACAGGAAGCTAGGGAAAGAACTGGAGCTTTTTACATTCTCACAAAAAGTAGGACAGGGATTGCCTCTTTGGTTGCCTAAAGGAGCCATGTTACGTGAACGTCTTGAGAGATTCTTAAGGAATGTACAGCAAAAAGCAGGATATCTACCTGTTATAACTCCTCATATTGGCAATGTTGAACTTTATAAAACATCAGGTCATTTCCAGAAATACGGAAAGGACAGTTTTCAACCAATCAACACACCGATAGAAAATGAACAATTCATGCTTAAACCAATGAATTGTCCGCACCATTGTGAGATTTTTGCATCAAAACCCCGCTCTTATAAAGACTTGCCTATTCGTTTTGCAGAATTCGGAACAGTTTATCGTTATGAACAGAGTGGTGAGTTGCATGGACTTACCAGAGTTCGCGGTTTCACGCAGGATGATGCCCACTTGTTCTGTATGCCTGAACAGATAAAAGAAGAGTTCATTTCTGTAATCAACATCGTGCTTCATATTTTCAAGACATTGAGTTTTAATGATTATACAGCACAAATCTCTTTACGTGACCCTAATGATAAAGAAAAGTATATAGGTAGTGACGAGAATTGGGAAAAAGCAGAACGCGCCATTATTGAAGCAGTTGAAGAAGCAGGCTTAAATGCTGTTATTGAATATGGTGAAGCAGCCTTCTACGGTCCTAAGCTTGATTTCATGGTAAAGGATGCATTAGGAAGAAAATGGCAGCTGGGCACTATACAAGTTGATTATAATCTGCCGGAACGCTTTGAGTTAGAATACATTGGAAGTGATAATCAGAAACATAGGCCTGTAATGATTCATCGTGCTCCCTTTGGTTCAATGGAGCGCTTTGTAGCAGTGTTAATTGAACATACTGCAGGTAATTTCCCACTGTGGCTCAATCCTGAACAGGTAATTATACTGCCTATCAGAAAAAAATACATGGATTATTCAAAAAAACTTTCAGATATCCTAAATAATTACGACATTCGCAGCCAAATTGACGAAAGAAGTGAGAAGACCGGTCGCAAGATCAGGGATGCTGAAATCAATAAGATACCTTTTATGCTTATTGTTGGTGAGAAAGAAGAGGCAGATGGTAGCGTTTCAGTTCGTCGTCATGGAGTAGGTGATCTTGGATCATTTAAGATTGAAGATTTCGTAAACCTTATAAATAAAGAAGTTAAAGAAGCTATGCAATAGAAGCAAGCTTCAATTATTAATTAACCAAAGGAGGAATAGATATAGCAACGCCGTTCAGAAGTCCAAGAGGTCCAAGACCAATGCATAAAAAGCAAGAGGATCCGCACTTCATCAATGAAAAAATTAAAGCGCCTGTTGTAAGGGTGGTTGGTGATAATGTTGAACAGGGAATATACAATATAAAGGATGCCCTGGCAATAGCACAAAAACTCGAATTGGATCTGGTAGAGATTTCTCCTACTGCTAATCCACCGGTTTGTAAAGTAACTGATTATAAGAAGTTTCTTTATGAATTGAAGAAAAAGCAGAAAGAAATCAAAGCAAAATCAGCCAAGATTGTGGTGAAGGAAATACGACTTGGGCCTAATACTGATGAACACGATTTCAACTTTAAACTTAAACATGCTATCAAGTTTCTTGAAGAGGGTGCCAAAGTAAAGGTGGAAGTATTATTCAGAGGGCGTAGCATTGTCTATAAAGATCAGGGTGAAATTAAACTGCTACAGTTTGCTTCACTACTTGAAGATTATGGAAAAGTTGAAAAACTACCGCTCCTTGAAGGAAAAAGAATGATAATGATTATTGCTCCCAAAAAGTAGAAAGTTTTTAAATCTCAATATAAACCCAATTAACAAAATCAGTAATGCCAAAAATGAAGTCTAAATCCGCTGCCAAAAAAAGGTTTGATTTAACCAGCACCGGTAAACTGAAAAGGAAGCATGCTTACAAAAGTCACATTCTGACTAAGAAATCAACTAAACGTAAACGTAATCTAACTTACTCTACGCTGGTTGATAAAGCAGATGTGAAAAATGTAAAGGAAATGCTTCAGTAATTTTGTGTTAATCTAATTATTAACCCTTGCTTTCAGCACCTAAGTGTTTGCTTGTGAAAGTTGAACCGCGAAAGTAAAAAACAATTAAAAAATGCCAAGATCAGTAAACGCAGTTGCCTCAAGGGCACGCAGAAAAAAACTTCTGAAAGCTGTTAAAGGACAGTTTGGAAGAAGAAAGAATGTTTGGACGGTTGCTAAAAATGCATACGAAAAAGGCATGGTGTATGCATACCGTGACAGACGCCAGAAAAAACGTAATTTCCGTAGTTTATGGATTACCCGTATTAATGCAGGAGTTCGTGAATATGATATGTCATATTCCGTATTTATGGGTAAACTTAAACAAAAGAATATTAATCTAGACCGTAAGGTTCTTGCCGACCTTGCAATGAATCATCCAACAACATTTAAGGCAATTGTTGATGCTGTTAAATAGTTTCTGTTGAAGATTGAAAACACAAAAAGACCTGTTAGCGATAACAGGTCTTTTGTTTTTAATATACAATGAGATTCCTTTTTTACCGGTAGCTGCGCTACTTCTTATCTGATTTCGACAGTTTAAACTTTACCGGTATATTAAATTGTACAGCTACATTTTTGCCCTTTACCATTCCTGGTTTCCATTTTGGCATGTTCTTTACTGCATTTAATGCTATCTCATCCAGTCCGCTGCCAATTCCCCTTAATACCTTAGGGCCAGTGATCGATCCGTCTGCTTCAACCACAAATGAAATATAGACGGTGCCTTCTGTCCCTTTCTTGATTGCTTCTTCCGTAAAATTGACATTCTTGTTGAAATATTCTGCTCTTGCCTGATCACCTCCGGGATATTCAGGCATCACTTCAACTTGTATAAAGACCTCTTTTTCCTCCTGCATCCTCGTAGCTTCCTTTGAGTCTTTATTTATATCGCTTTTGAGCTCCTTATTAGCATCTTTAGCGGGATCATCTTTGCTTAATGAAAATTTGATGGGAATGGTCATTTCAAAATTCACCGGTTTATTATTCTTCTTTGCCGGTATCCAGTCGGGCATTTTACTCACAATATCCAATGCCACTTTATCAATAGAGGGATATACGCCCTTGATTACTTTGACGTTTGTAATCTCACCTGTTGATTCTACAATGAATTGGACAAATACAGTCCCTTCAATACCCTTTTCACGGGCATCAGCAGGGTAAACTATGTTTGTTATAAAATATCTGGTCCTTGCTTCATCACCGCCCGGAAATTGAGCAGGTGAATCAGGTAAACTATTTTGATACCGGTCTGTGGGTTTGGTTGTGATTGTATCAGGATTGCCGGTTACCGGTTGATTATCAAACAGCTCTTCATTTACTGAAGCTGACAAATCTGTACTTGATTTTAGTATTGGTGAAATGTTGGAAACAATACTATTTTCATCTGATAGTATCGTTGTAAGGTTGTCTGACGTAAATGACTGACCATTGCTTGTTGTTACCAGTGATGTGGCAGTTATTGCCGATGTGACCAGCAAAAGTCCCATGGCAATTCTGGCAAAACTGAATTTGCCTGACTTTAGATTGTGGATCATGATGATTCGTTTTTTAGTGTGTAAACTGAAGTTGTTGGATATTCCTAAAAAGTGAGGATTTAAATAAAAGGATAGTATCAGGTCACTGTATTCATTTTTGCCATAAATACCTATTACTTTGGAATCGGCTTGGTATTCGTGTACTTCTGATAAAAGTTGGCTTGTATAATGTACCAGAGGACTAAACCATAGGATTGACCGGCTAATACCTGCCAGCATTCTGTCAATACTGTGTTTCTCTTTCACATGGCTGAACTCATGTTTGAGTATCATATCCAATTGAGGATGTTTGAGATCCATGGGAGCAACAAATACCCAGGAGAAAAATGAAAAGGGACTTTTCACTGTTCTTTCCACCTCAATCCTACCATAGGATGTTGTATAATGTTCTGAACGTATTCTTTTCCTGAGTATTGACGCTATTGATATTATTAAACCTGAAATAAGCAACAAGGTGACACTATAGTAAAGAGTTTTTGAGATTACCGGCCAATTAAGTGTCTTTTGAGCTGCATCAGGTGTTTGGGCCAATGCTGCTTCATTCAGCGTAATAACGAGTGTCGGCAACCTTGATTTGTTGGCCTCAGGCTCATTGAAAGAGTAGGGGAGCAGTGGAAGAATGAGTGGTAAAGCGAGCGCAAGTACCAGCGTAATTCGCATCAGGGCGAACTTGTTTGTCTTCCTTATTGCAAAGTGGTAGAATGCCAGAATTATAGCATTTATAACTGCTGCTTTAATCAAGTAGATGAATATTTCAGTCATTTTGCCTAAGCTTATTTTCAATTTGTTTATCAATAAGTCGTTTCATCTCTTCCAGTTCATTTATTGTAAGTTCTTCATCATGTGCAAAAAACGAAACCAATTGCTTGTATGAGTTACTGAAGTATCCGTTCAAAAGCTGACCCATGGAATGCTTTGTATAATCACTCTTGCTAACAATAGGGAAGTAGATGTATGATTTACCGTCAGCTTCATGATCAATGAACCCCTTCTTCTCTAAAATCCTCACTATTGTAGAGACTGTATTATAGGCTGGCTTAGGTAAGGGAAAGCATTCCAAGAAGTCATTGATATAGCCCTTTCCCAGCCTCCATAATATCTGCATTACTTGCTCTTCAGCTCTTGTAAGCTCTTTCATAATGATTGGTTTTAAATTACAACTACATTCTTAGTTTAAATGTTATACAAAGTTACAACTAAAAACTTAGTTTGTCAAGGATTATTATAAATATTTCTATTTATTCTCTTTATCAACGCTTTAGCTGACCAATTAAGTATATGACATCCCTACCTAGAGATAGGGGAGTTGCATAATAATGATAAAAGCAAGCTGCTTTTGTATTGAAATTGACCGGAGGAGCCTATACTTTTTTAGCAGGTATATCAGCCAAGAGGAGTGTTGAGCTAACGGATAGATTAACTAGGTAATCATTCTCCCGGCAATAGAAATTTGATGGGCAGATTAACCTGGGTACGTACTTCCTTTCCTTTAACCTTCCCGGGTTTCCAGGCGGGCATTCCTTTAATAGCATCAACTGCTATTTTATCAAGCGATTTGTGTAATCCTTTGATAACTTTTATCTTGCTTATCGATCCATTGATATTCACAATGAATGAAACAATTACAGTTCCTGCCACTCCTTCAACGACAACATCACGAGGATAAACTATCTTTTGAGTAAGGTAATCCTGCATCGCTTCTCTGCCACCTGGATATTCGGGGAACTCATCCACTGTAATAAATATCTCAGATTCATCGGTAGGGTTTGCTTTATTTATAGTATCACCATTCGTGCCGGTATTTAATGTGTCACTTTTTGATGTCATCTTCTCAATCTGGGCAAATAACCTTGTGCCTGAAAGCTGGAATATGGTTACGAATAGTAATGTAAATGTGATGAGTTGTTGAGAATTTTTGGATGAAGCCGACCTTTTGTTACCATTTATACATTTCATAGTGCTATTTTTTTTAAAAATGCATAGGTATAATTGAGTGGTAATTACTTTAATGTCAATTTATAATGGGAGTATCTGAATACTTTCGTTCCAGTATTCCCTTCATTTGATCAGTTAGGATCCGTTTCGCAATGATCCTTTTATTTTCATCAATCATGTACATTACCGGTGAACTATGAACATCATAGAGCTCCCTGAAGTCGGGAGTCATGCTATAATATCCATTCACGTTTATCCAACTCATTTTATTTTTATTTATGTACTGTTTCATGGCTTTCCATGAAGTGTCCATACATACGGCATATACATTAAAATCGTATTTGCTTTTAAATTCATCAAAGAATGTACGTAGAAGAGGGGTCTCTTTTTTGCAATGGCTGCATTCAGGATCCCAGAAGTAAATAATTGTGTATTTGCTCTTGATGGCATGCAGTGAAACCGGCATCCGGAGTGTATCAAGCAGAATCATCTCAGGCGCTATTTTTCCTATCAGTATGGGTCGAAGTGTATTGGCTCTTTTAAGAAGATTTTGTTTGACTGTTTGATTCATCCATGAAATTCTGGAATCATTATAATAGGTGTCGGCTATATGAACGAATATTGCATCGTGACCCATGATCTCAGAACTCTCGTACTTGACAGTCAGATACCATATCAGGTATTTGAATGATTCATAACTATTTGCCGTTAAATGAATGAGACGATCAATTGCTACGATGATGGAATCAGGTGAGGGAGGGGTCAGCTTTGTCAGGTATTGTTCTACTTTACTATGTATTATTGGAGTTCGTATTACCCGACTGTCAGATAAATCAATATTATCCCAAAAATGACTTTTGTATTGGTGAAATGCAAAGATGGAGTCGGGCCTGCCATTTGAGAGTATTGGAGTTTCAGGTAGTTCAGGCTCCTGGAGTGCATTCAGGAATATGGATATGAATTTCCCGCGGTTTTCTGCAATCACTTTAAGTATATAGCTTTCCACCTCTTCATTCAGGCCGTCAATTTGATTTTTCAACAAGTTCAAACTATCGATTCCTAGCTGTGGATCTTTGGCTTTTGCCTGAAGCTGAGCCATATGTTTTTGCCTGGAAGCGAGGAAATTGATATAGTTAAAGAGTACCGTGTTCTCATCGCCAGTCTTTGATTTCAAACTGACAGGCAATTTACTCTTATCACCTGTAATGGTAAGTTGTTGCTTGCCTGAAATGATGAAATCAAACAGCTTTGTTTTATTGGAACCGGCAATGATGTACATACCCTCAGGCAATAATGAATCGCCAGTAAAACGGTAATTAAATTGCTTGTCGGCATAGGCTGTATCAACTATAAACTGTTTATCGCCAATATAGCTTGCCATGATCAGTAGGCTATCGTTTAATCCTTCCAGTTTCACATTTATCCTATAGTACTCCTGACTATGTGAAATGAAAGATATAGTTGTTAAAATCAGTGTAATAAGAGTTATTTTCAGTAACTTCATGCCAGTTGTCATTTAGCACAAACTTACATAATATTTATCATTCATTGTGCAAGTTTCAGCCTTTTTCTGTGTAACGGTGGGGTATTAAGATGGCATTATTATAAGTTGAACTCTATGTTTAATATTGGAATCAGAGATCAGAAACTACCATATATAAAACGGATTTTGAAGAAACTTTATTATTTTTGTTGAAAACCCCTGATTATGAAGACCATTATTTCATTATTTCTTCTTCTGTTCTGTTTGAACGTCTCAGCTGATAATGGCGGGATCAGACGCCTTTTAAATGAAAGGGAAAATCAGTCAATCAGATATCAATCACTTGTTGACTCATTGATTCCCGGCAGATTAACAAAGATGTATATCCTGAATAATCAGCTCCAGAATATAGTAGCAAAAGACGATAGCATTATTCTGAACACTTATTTGCTGTTGGAAAAAGAGGCCGGGATCAGTGATTCATTGAACAAACTCATTCAACAAAATGCAGTGCTTTCTTTTGACAAGCAGCGATTACAGGAGCGGACGGAAAATGATATGAAGATGCTGCTTATTCTCAAGGTTGCTGTGGCATTTCTGTTGTTATCCCTCCTGATTCTAATATATTTCATTAGTGTAAAGATGAATAGTAAGAAATCAGATAAGGACGTGAAGTTCGGTTTGTTAAGTGGTTTGGAGAATGAGAATGCAAATCTGAGAGGTGAACTGGAACGAGCAAAGACACGTGAGTTGAATCTCAGGGATGAGTTGGATAGGGCAGTGCAACTTCAACAGGATAAATACTCATTGCTTAATGAAAAATACAATCAATTGTTTGCAGAAAACAATAAATTGAAGCAATCAACTTCAAGCCTGCCTGTTCCAGATGATAAAGAAGCCAATGAATTGATTGATCTGCTGAAAATTGAGAATAACAATCTAACTATCAAGCTGAATGGTATGCAGCAAGAATTGAATGATGCAAAGTCCAGAAATCAGTCAATTATGAAGAAAATTGAAAAGCTTATAAGCGATCTCTCAGGCGTTGGCTGAAACGATGTTAAGCGTCCCGGTATAAATATTTATTGATAGTTGAACGATTAAATGCTAATTGAAAGGAATGCAAGCCTGATATACCCCTTTATTCCTTCGTTTTGAAGTATTATACTTTACTTCACAGGGCAACGTATAATTGCGATATGTACGCTTTGAATTGATACTATAACTTAATCCCAAGCCTATAATTGAATAGTAATCATTTATACCCGTACTGCCAATTTGGGCATCAATCAAATCACTTCCGGATGACATATAAGTAGCATTTGCATTGGCACTCCATTTTTCATTTAATTTATATTTAAGCCCGACACCGGCTTTCAACACTATAGAGCTTGAGTTGCTTTCGGTATTAAAAAATCCAATATGTACTTCTTCCAGTAAGGCATCGCCGGTAATCTGCCGTTTTATCGCATGTGACTGAAATGAACCGATTCCGCCAATGGCGTAAATACCAAAAGGTGAGTAACTATTCGGGAAGATTATTCCGGAAATGTTTATCTCAGCCAACAGGCTCAACTCACTGAATTTATTTGTGAAGTACATCTGGAATGCATCGTTGCTGCCTTTCATTTGGCCGTTATAATAGCCAAGGTTAAGCATGAACACACGGCTTAACTGCTTGCCAACAGAAACACCAATGCCCGGGCCACTCTCCTGAGTAAGCTTTTTTATTGGGTCCGTATCATAGATACTTAAATCTCCGTAAAAGGAATTTATTCCGGCATTGATGCCAACAAGCCAATTTTCTTTAACACCATAAGTCTGGGTATATGCATCATTTGCAGTGTGTATTAGCATTAGAAATAATATGCCAGTGTACTTCAATAGTCGAAGAAGGGTGTTCATTTGTATAAGTTTTGTTGATAAATCCAATTATGGATTTCAGTATCCCAACGTTTGTTTATCAACTTATCAGTAAAAAGTAATATTGGTGAAACAGTTTAGTGGTAGTTTTTTTCGCCAGCAACAACTCTGAAATCAATATGGTTCTCCCTTGGCGGTATCGGACAGCTATATTTTTTACTGTAAACACAATATGGATTATAGGCACGGTTGAAATCCAGAATTATTGCATTGTCCTTGGGTATTCTTGCATCAATGTATCTGCCTCCTCCGTATGATTCTTCACCTGAGGTTTGATCAGTAAAAGGTACAAAGAGGTAATCCTCGAAACCGGGCTTGGTCATAAGGCCTACATTTCTATATATGGTAAGGGTATCCTTATGACCATCAACTTCAAAGTATGCAACCCCATATACTATATAGAGGGGTAATCTCTCAGTTGTAGTTTTCATCTTTATGGTATCAGGAGTGGATTTTCGTTCCAATCTAGCTGATATTAACCAATTGATATTTGGTTTAAAGTAGTTTAAACCCATGAAGTTCTTAATCTCCTCAGGGGCTAATGGGGATTGTGACACATCAAGAAATTCAAGGTCCTTTTCTTTTCTTTCCTTCTTTATTTCTTTCTTATAGTTTTTGGAGATATCCTGAGCTGATATGTTTAGAGTAACGAGCATCAGGAGGAAGATAATCCATGATATACCTTTCATTGGGTAGATTTTTTATGCAAAAATACACTTTTGTAAAACCTGAAATGCTATCTGCTTGTTAATAGCACCGAACTGGAACATTATGAATATTTCTGAAATACGAAACAACTATTTGCTTCATCAGCTTACTGAAGAGAATGCCGGTGCTGATCCGATAGCATTATTTCTCAAGTGGCTTGCTGAAGCTATTGATTCTCAAGTGCCGGAACCTACCGCATTGGTATTATCAACGGTGGGTGAAAATTGCAAACCATCTTCGCGGGTAGTGTTGCTTAAAGGATGTGAGGAAGGTGAATTTAGGTTCTTTACCAATTATCAAAGTTCCAAAGGACGCCAAATTGAAAAACGACCTTTTGGATCCATGGTATTCCATTGGAAGGAATTGGAGAGACAGGTAAGAATAGAAGGAACAATCAATAAATTATCCTCCCCGGAGTCAGATGAGTATTTCGACAGCAGGCCCATTGAAAGTAGAATTGGAGCCATAGTATCACCGCAAAGTGAAGTGATTGAGAGCAGGGATGTGATTGAGCGGATGTTTGAAATGAAAGTTAAAGAACTTGGCGGATCAGAATTGATTCAACGACCGGAGCATTGGGGTGGTTATGCCTTGAAGCCCGATATAATAGAGTTCTGGCAGGGCAGGGCATCAAGGATGCACGACCGGCTGAGATTTCGCTTAGATAGTGGCCAGTGGATCAGGGAACGGCTGGCACCCTGAACGGACATTCAGTTACTCAATTGAATCAGTAATCCCCGATTAATCAATTATGCAGGTTGGTGTTCTTTCCGCAACAGATCATTGATTGTCTTCACAGGATTGAATGTAATTATTGGAACTTCAATAAATACAGTAATCCAATCGGCCATAGCACCATTCCATAAGCCCGGCAACTCCTGAGCCTTCAATTCTCTTCCATCTTTTGATTTATTGGAAATGAAACCGGTAGATGGATCAATAAAATCACGAAGGTCAAATGGATCACCCTTGAAATTCCTGACATAACAAACAAGGTCAACAGGATTGAAATGGGTTGATTTCTCAAATATCTTCTTTTGGTTTGGATCAGTAAAATTGATTTGTGATGATTCCACAATCTGGAGCGAAGTTTCACCCATTGAATTCTTTACCCAGAAGGGACCACCACCGGGTTCTCCCTCATTTTTAACCATTCCGCATAACCTTATAGGCCTGTCTAATTTGGTGTAGAGGAAATCAATCTTTTCAATAGTGGAGAAAGTGTCAAATTCACCGGTAAATTGAATGAAGAGCTTGTCATGGCAGAAATGAATGATCTTTTTAAGCTCATTATCAGATAAGCTTCCATCTTCCAACAATTCAAGATATTCAACAATTTTATCATGCAATTCAATAAGGTAACCTCCAAGAGCTCTTTTATATTTATAGGTGGTTTCCTTTAACCTGTCAGGAACAATATTGTCAATATTCTTGATAAATATAATCTCACCTTCACGGTCATTAAGGTTCTCAATTAAAGCACCATGCCCACCGGGCCGGAAAACTATATTGTCAGATTCGTCTCTGAATGGTTTGTTGTTAAGGTCAACTGCAATAGTATCTGTAGAGGATTTCTGGACAGAGAAAGTCAGTTCATAAATAACATCAAACATCTCTTCGTATTTGTCCTTCACCAGGTTTATTTCATCAATAAAACTATCAGCATGTTCAGGAGATACCGTAAAATGAACAGCCACTCTTCCGTCACTATTGGCTCCATAATTGGCGCTTTCAACCAAATGCTCTTCCATTGACATTCGGGCACCATCCACATAATCATGGAATTTTAACATTGCCTTTGGCTTTGAAGCATAGCCAAGTCCATGATTGTTCAGTACAAAATCAACAATGGTTTTATAGTCTTTATCCTTAATTAAATTCTCAAGATTAAGGTGGTTTTCCTCCATAATCTTCATCAGGTCATTATAAAAGGCAAATTTTTTCAGGTTAGTGAAGAAGTTGTGTGCAGAATTAAAACCTTTGTCTTTTTCGAGAACATCATTTGAAGCATTTGATTTTTCAACCTGATCAATATATTCAAACAGGGTTTTGAACATACGGCTTGCAGCCCCTGAAGCCGGCACAAACTTTAACACTTCATAATCACCGAAATTCTTATTATAGAATTTTTGCAGCTTATCAATCTCAGCTTCAGTAAATACCTTTATTCCGTTCTTTACAGTTGCTGCATCAACAAGATCAATAAATGGGAATCCTTTTTTAAAGTTCTCCACCTGTTGTTCTATAATTTTGATATCTATTCCCTTCGACTGGAATATTTTGAGGTCATTGGCATTAAACATAAAAGGAAAATTAATTTTTAAGTACTTTTTTGCACTTGTTATGGACAAAGATAAGTAAACCAACAGTAAAATCCAATATTTGTTATTATCAGGAATCTTATTTGCATTCTTAAGAGCCTGATTTATTTCCAGATACAATATTGTGATAAAAAATTATTCAAAATAGGCGTGAAGATTGAAATATATTATATCTTTGCGCACTCAATTGCCCAGGTGGTGAAATTGGTAGACACGCCAGCTTGAGGGGCTGGTGTCCTTAAGGATGTGCAAGTTCGAGTCTTGTCCTGGGCACAATACCGACAAAGGTCGGTGGCAGTCGTAAGACTGCAATTTTTTTTAATGTGATTTGTCTATTGCCCGGATGGCGGAATTGGTAGACGCGCTAGTTTCAGGGACTAGTGTACTTACGTGCGTGCAGGTTCGAGTCCTGTTCCGGGCACTTTGGTTAAATTAAAACGACCTTTAGAACATTTTCTAAAGGTCGTTTTGTTTTCATGTTCTGTTTATTAGTATTTATTTAACAGCTCATCTTACTTCCCAATTTCGTTCCTGTTATTTTCTCATTTCATAAACCTTTGATTTAACCCATTGTGCTATATCATTGTGTTTCTGATTTTTATCAAAATCACTGTATGATATTGGTTTTCCAATTTTAACCTTTATGGTCTTATTTCTTTTATTAAAAAACTCGTGAGGCAGCAAGGCAAGTTCAAGTGTTGCCTTAATTCCAATGGTTCTTCTTATAAGATAAACGGAATAGAATAGGAGGGAATTCCGACCATAAAAATAGAAAGGAACTATGCTTCGTTCACACTCAAAGGTTTTGGTTATGAAGCTTTTCTGCCACTGGCTATCCCGCACTTTGAAATTATGCAGGCGGGATACCAAACCGGCCGGAAAATGAGTGATTGGAATATCTGATTTAAAAATCCGGTCGAGTTCAACAAGATAGTCTCTTCTGTTGGTTCCAAAAACATTCACGGCGGCAATCAATGGCCGCAGTTGCGGAATAAGCATAAAAACCTCGTTGCCGATGGCCTTGAATTCACCATATTTGCTTGAGACAATGTTGGTAAGTACTAATCCGTCAACAAAACCGAAAGGATGATTGGCTACAAAGAAACATCTGCCATTGTCAGGTAAATTCTCGGCTCCAATCACTTCTATTTTAATGTTCATCTCACTCAGAATTGACTGGAGGAATTCCACTCCAATCTTATCCTCATACTTGGTAAGTATTCTGTTTAGCTCATCCTGATGGACAATTCTTGCAAGTATGCCAATTCCGAAATCAGGCATCTTGTTAAGTATTTTCGATTTACTTCCCTTAATCTGCTTCTTGATGTCTATAAGTATCATAAACCTGTTTCTTCATTTAGTGATAGCTTTCTATAATTTACCTTTAACATATCAAGCCATATAAAATGATGTTCAAGATGGTTCATGAAATGTTTGAATTCCCTAATTTTCTGGGGTGACCAGTTAACTTCTGCCATGGCAATTGCCCTGGGATATGCCATATACTCAACATGTTCCGGACTAAGAATATACTCAGTCCATACATTGCCCTGAGCTCCTAAAATGTATTTATGTTGTTGCTTGGGCAGTTCCTGAGCTATTGGATTGAATGAGTAAACTTTACTCAATGTGTTGTTGCCACCAAATGCGAGAGGTTCATTATAAGGATTCCCCTGATAATGATCAAGGTAACATGGCGAGCCTGGAGTCATTATAAAATCATGGCTTTAAGTGTTATCTTATTTCTTTTTACAGTAAGATTATACCCTTCATCATTAGGATTACTTACAGCTGAGAGCTGAAAGTCGCCATCATTCCCAATTTCACAGGAAACAGGGCAGGGTATAATGGAATGATCCTGAGTATATGCACTATTTGCCAGAAGCAGTAAAAGAAACAAGAGATACCTGTTTTTCATGATCAGGAATTTAAAATTTTACCGGGTATTCTCCTGCTTCAGTCAATTTTGCAATCCTGTTAATCACAAGAGGTTTGTCTTGCTTATAGGTTATACCAAACCACTGGCCTTTATTTGGAAGCACCTTAACTCTCGCTTCATTTGACTTTATCAAGGTGTCAACGGCACTTGGTATATAGCATTCAGCAGTTAAGTTATTGGAGTTCTCCGCAATAAAGCGACGAAAATGCGAGTCGAGCTGATTAAAGAAAGAGTGTTTGAAACACCAGAAATTCATTGAAACCAAAGTATCATCGTCCAGTGCTTTTTTTGATTCATCATGTTCAGTATTGAATATTCTGTTATTCTCCCTGGCAATTTTAGTATGTTCTACCACACTTTCAAGCCATTGATCCTTATCAACGGTACATACCCCCCTTGATACAGAACCGAAATCTGAAAGTGTATTCTTTAATTCATAGGCAACCATGGCATAATCAGTGTCATACTGCTCAGTGTTAAAATATTCAACCGCTTTTTCGAACGCTTCCCTGCCATAAAAGTCGTCGGCATTAATTACCACAAAAGGCTCCTTGATATTCTTTGCCGCCATGAGAACTGCATGCCCCGTGCCCCAGGGTTTTGTCCTTCCAACGGGTGGAGTGACACCTTCAGGCAAACTTTCCAATTCCTGGAATACCCATTCAATTGGCAATGTTCTGCTGAGCCTGTCGGCGAATACCATTTTAAAATCAGCTTCAATATCCTTACGTATTATAAAGACTATTTTGCCAAATCCGGCTCTTTTGGCATCAAATACTGAATAATCGAGAATAGTCTGGCCACCGGGGCCAACAGGATCAATTTGTTTTAATCCTCCATATCTGCTGCCCATACCCGCAGCTAGTATCAAAAGTGTTGGTTTCATTACTATATAATTGAAAAAATCTTGATTTACTAAATTCTCTTACCTCAATTTATTACCTTTTACAGCGAAGTAGAATATGTACAGATATAATGGGAGCATTATCATATAAGCTTCCCTGTTACCCATCACATCCACCAGAGACCCGTAAATGACGGGAATAATAGCACCACCCGCTATACCCATCACCAATAATGCAGATCCCGATTTTGTAAATTTACCAAGATCTGCAATAGCCAGCGGCCATATGCTTGGCCACATCATGGCATTTGCAAAACCCAGTAATCCAATAAATAAAACACTAACAAACCCATTTGCAAAGAGTGCCACCAGCGTAAATGCCATACCCAATACTGCAGATATAGCCAATGCTTTATCCTGCTTCAGATACTTGGGAATGGCAATTATACCAACTATATATCCAATGACCATGGAAATCAATGTTAAACTGGTGAAATAGCGTGACATATCAAGTGATATGCCTAATGATTTGCCATAAAGAACAATGGTATCACCGGCCATTACTTCAACTCCCACGTAAAAGAAGATTGCAAGAAAGCCAAGCAATAAATGCGGATACTGATACCAGGCATTCTTAGTGGTGACTGACGGATCATGTTCGGTATCATCAACCTCAGGGTCAATTTCGGGTAGGTGTGCATACCTGATCATAAAAGCAAGAAGCGTGAGAACAATTGCCATAACCACATACGGCAGTATTACCTTATTAGCCAAAGCATCAAGCATTAACTCTTTTTCAGCACCCGAGACAAGGCTGACTTGTTCCATCAATTGGTTGGCACCACTTAATATCACTGCACCAAGTATAATGGGACTGATAGTGCCGGCTACCTTATTGGCAATGCCCATAATAGCGATGCGCTTGGCTGCACTTTCACGAGGCCCTATTATAGTAATGTAGGGATTGGAAGCAGTTTGAAGCAATGCTAGTCCGGAGCCCTGGACAAACAAGCCGGTAAGGAATAATCCAAAAGTGCGGTTCATTGCGGCAGGAATAAATATTAATGAACCCACGGCCATGATGAACAAGCCAAGCGCCATGCCGTTTTTGAAGCCCACCTTCTTCAAAACCAGAGATGAAGGGGGTGCCATAAACAGGTAAGAGATATAAAAGGCAAAAGTTACAAAATAGGCCTGAAGATTGCTTAATTCACATGCGATCTTGAGAAATGGTATCAGAGTGCCGTTTAACCAGGTCACAAATCCAAAAATGAAAAAGAGAATGCCAATGGTGCCAATGGAAATCAGGTATGATCTCCTGCTTGTGGTTTGTGTCGTATTGCTCATTTGGTGTTATGATTTAATTATCCTGCAGTATGTGATTATTCATCGGGAAAGTAGTTGCTGATTAAGAATGCAGTTGTATGATGCAGTATAAAATCTAAGTCATCTGTGAGGAGAATATCTTGTTCATAACCAATGCAAGTGATCCCATAATTCGGGCATTCTCTCCAATATTGGAAATCTCAATACGCGTATCTTTTCTTATACGTTCAATAGTATGCTTGTTAATGTTTTTCACAATAGGATCAATTAGCAAACTGGCAGCTTTGGATAATTCTCCACCAATAATAATCAACTCGGGATTAAAGAGGTGCAGAAGCACAGCCATACCGCGCCCCAGAGCTTCTCCGGCTTCTGAAATCAATTCGTTGCATAAGGAATCACCGGCTAAAGCACCATCTATAATAGCCGTGGTAGTAAGTTTGAGATGTGTCTTTTCAGTGTTACTTGCAAGAATAGTATCCCTGCCGGCAGCTATTTGCTGATTTGCTTTGTGAATTAATGATTTACCGGCAGCAATGGTTTCTATACAACCATATTTACCACAATGGCATAAATCGCCATCATTTTCAATCTGAATATGGCCAAATTCACCCGAGTAGCCCGAATGGCCTTTATAAATTGTACCATTAAGAATCATGCTCAATCCAATACCTGAGCCTACATTCAGGCAAAGTACATTGTTAAGCCCTTTGGCTAATCCAAAAGCCAGTTCACCCCAGGCCATAAGCTTGGTATCGTGCTCAACAAATGTCCTGATTCCGGTAAGCTCAGATAAATTCTCAGCAACGGGTCTATTATCTGCCAGGTAAGTATACGATAGGCCGGTGTGTATGTCAATTAATCCGGGCAATGAAACTCCAATGCCCAGAACTTTATTTTTGTTAATCTTCTTTTTAGCGAGCAATTCATTCACCTTGCCGGTGATATAAGTGAACACATCAGGAAGTGTGTCAAGCCCCTCATTGAATTCATCAATGGGTGCAACAAGATTATTGGCACAATCAAACAAGCCCAACCTGATAAATGAGCGTTCAAGATCTATTGCCAATACATATCTTGCTGAGGGATTGATGGAATAAAGACCAGGTCTGCGACCACCTGATGAATTGCCTGTTCCCGACTTGATAACCAATTGCTGATCAATCAGTTCATCAACAGCTTTGGCAATGGTTGGCGCACTTAGTTTTAACGATTTACTAAAATCATGGATTGAAAGCTGTCCTCCCTTGTAGAGCATGGTTATCAGTTGCTGCTTCACTCTGACCTGCCGCTGGCTATTATTACTATAATGCTCAAAAGAAGAAGAAGATAATTTCTTTGCTGACATTTATTCCTTATGAATTTTAGTGCTAAAGTATGAAAAATATCAGGTGATGGGTAATTAATGCTTAACAGTAGAAATTATTAAATAGATTAAGATGGAATCCATTTTTGGTTTAAGCGTTGTTTAAGCGTCTTTTAAGCGTTATATAAGCGATATATAACGCTTAAATATTGGTTAAACATTGTTTATATAACGCTTTATCTCTTAATGAATCAAAACTATTTAATAAACCTTTAGGTAAGGTTGCCATTACCGGTCGACTTAAACTATTATATGGTGCTATTTTTGCTAAGGAATAGTGTAAATTTGCTGCAATATGGATGTCTGATTTTTTTGTATAATTGAAAATCAAGCAAATGCAATATATTTAACCGTTTCAAGGGTTACTTTTGCAGTGTTTATACATAAATAGTAGAAATACAAAAGGCGAAAGCCGCACTAAAGCCTAAATACCGGCATGAATATATACTCAAAATATACTGATCAGGATGCTTATAATGACTTGATTAAATGTTCTGTATGTCCGCGTTCATGTCGTGCTGACAGGGTGAAAGGTCCGCAAGGCTATTGCAATACCGATTCGGGCTTTAACATTAGTTCCATTTGCATTCATAAAGGGGAGGAGCCCGTAATAAGCGGGCCTGAAGGTATTTGCAATGTGTTTTTTGGTCATTGTAATTTGCAGTGCATATATTGTCAGAATTACCAGATCAGCCAAAATGGTACAAGTGTTTCCGCATACGGGACACTTGAGGAGATTACTGAAACAATAATAACAAACCTTGATAAAGGTTGCCGTTCAGTTGGATTCGTTTCGGCTTCACATATGGTACCTCAAATGATAATGATAATTAATTCATTACACAGATGGGACAGATATCCAACTATAGTATATAATTCAAATGGCTATGATTCGGTTGAGACCCTGAAACGACTGGAAGGAATTATTGATGTATATCTACCGGATTTTAAATATTCAGATAATGCATTAGGAAAACCTTTTTCTGATGTTCGTAATTATGTGGAAGTGGCACGTGCAGCCCTTAAAGAGATGTACAGGCAAATGGGGCCTAATGTTATTACAGATGATTCAAACACTGCAGTGAGAGGCATGATAGTGCGTCATTTAGTTTTGCCAGGCTACACTGATAACAGTATTGAAGCATTGAATTTTATAGCCGGTGAGCTGTCTCCTAAAATAAGCCTGTCGTTGATGGCTCAATATCATCCGGTGGCCAAAGCGATTGGACATGAATCATTGGGACGCACTCTTTTACCTGAAGAGTACGAAAAGGTATGCAATGAAATGGAGAATCTTGGATTCATAAATGGGTGGATTCAGGAACTGGATAGCAATGCTGAATATTTACCGGATTTCAATTGGGAACATCCATTTGAGAAAACTGTGTAACGTAATTAAATATTTTGTATATTGAATGACTTTTTACGCACAATAATGAATTTACTTAAGCAGCGAATCTTACTGACTTGTTGTTTGGCACTTCTGGTGCCCTTTATTGTTTGTGGCCAGTCGAAATTGGATAGTCTTGAAACGTATTTGAAAGTGATGCCTGATACAGCATCCAAAGCCCGGGTTATAAAGGAAATTTCAAGAACAGCCATTGAACTCAGCGACTATTCAACTGCAATCTATTACCTCAATCAGGAAATTGATATTCATGCAAAAGCCGGGGATTCTGTGTCATGGGCGAATGCTCATTACAGTATCGGCATGGTTTATACTATAACATTGAATTATGAAGATGCCCGCAAACACAGTCAGATTGCCCTTAATTTCTTTGAACGTAAAGGTATGCTGGCGCCTCAGGCAAATACGTGTATCAACCTCGGATTTATACATAATGAGTTAAAACAGCCAGAAAAGGCATTTACTTATTACCAGAGGGCTTTGGTAATCTTCAATGGATTGGTCAACCAGCAGGATCTCGATGCCGCTTATTTGAATTTAGGTGTGATGGGCAGGAATATGTCGAATATTGGCAAATTCAGGAAGAATTACTCCGAAACACAAAGTGTTGCGAATCGCTTAAACTCATCATCATTATCATTGGCATACTCTGCATTGGGGGTGCTCAGTTTGAAAAAGAATGACCTGCAAGCTGCTGAAGATTATATATATAAGGGATTGGAAATGGCAGTAAAAAGTAACGATCCAAATTCAATTGCAAACGGGCAGGTGTTGTTAGGTAAGGTGTACTTCAGCAAAGGTTTGAAACCTGAAGCATACAGATTGACTGAGAAAGGTTTGCTTACTGCCCGATCAGTAAGAAACAAACCTGTAATCATGGATGCTTACTCGCAATTGGCGCGTATTTCCATGGCGTTGAATCAACCAGGATTAGCATACACATTCCTTGATCAGTATATTCAACTTAAGGATAGCGTTTATAATGAGCAAATGGCGGCTCAATTATCAAGGGCAAACGGCAGGTTTGAAATAACTGACAACAATATGGATCCCGGCAACCTGCTGCGGCAGAACCTTGATCAAACATTGAACATTCAGAATAATTCAAAGCTCAGGATTGCACTTTTTATCTCATTAGCCATCATCCTGATCCTGTCATTCTTCTTCTTCCGAAGGTATTACCTGAAATCAAGAATTGCCAGTGAACTCCAGGAGAAAAACAAGGTTATTGAGGAACAGAAGACCCATCTGGAAGAACTCATACAGACAAAAGACCGGTTCCTTTCCATTATTGCGCATGATTTGAAGAATCCATTCAATTCATTGTTAGGATTCGCTGATCTGGCTTATAATGATTTCGATGACATAACCGACAATGAGAAAAAATCTTACCTGAATGTTATCAGACAATCAGGACAGCATATATATACATTGCTTGATAATCTATTAAGTTGGTCAAGAGCCCAGTCAGGACGTATAGATTTCTTCCCTGAACCTGTTAGTTTAACAGAAAGCATTGAGAATGCTGTTGAGTTAGTGAGAGGATCGGCAGATAACAAACAAATATCACTTTTTTCTGATTTCTCTAAAGATGTAATAGTGAAAGCTGATAAGAATATGCTTTCAACTATTTTAAGAAATCTGCTAACCAATGCAATCAAGTTTACACCCAATGGTGGTTCTGTAACAGTGAGCAGCAGGATAAATCATAAAAAGGTAACGGTGTCGGTTACAGATACCGGTATTGGAATGACTCCCGAGGATATGGATAAGCTTTTCAAGCTTGATGGCGGTTTGAAAACTCCGGGTACGGCAAATGAAACAGGCACAGGATTAGGTTTGATCCTATGTCAGGAATTCATGAGTTTACACAAATCGAAAATTATAGCCGAAAGTACTCCGGGTAAGGGAAGTACTTTCAGCTTTACACTTGATTTTATTCAACAGCTTTAAAAGGGCAGTCCACCATTTTCGTCTTCTTCTTCCAATTTGTTGTATTCTTCATACGAGGGGAGGTTTCCGTTGGCAGGTTGACTACCATTAGCGTTTGAAATTCTCCAGGCTTCAAGATCCATAAAGTAACTTACACGACCATCCTTTTCATACCTGCGGCCCTTAATGTTGAATGAAATATTCACATCCTGACCGGGTTTGTATGAATCAAGCAAGGTTACCTTGTCGCCTGTACATTGAAACTTAAGGTATTGCACATATGCGCCTGAAGGATTGTCTTTATATTCAACAATAAATTCGCGCTTTTTAAATTTCTCAGTGATTGTTTGAGTGGCAAAAATCTCCAGGATTTTACCGGTTAATTCAAATGACATTTTGTTGATTATTTAGTGATTAATATGGGGTTTTTCTATCGAGTGTTATCCATTTGTCGAATACAAACTGTGCTTCCTTCCTAAGTAATTGATGCGTGACAATTTTACGGTCAGGAATTCTGACATTAAGTTCATGATAGATGAAATCATCATCAAAACCGGCATTGGCAGCATCATTGCGGGTAGCTGCAAAGAAAATCCGGTTTGGCCGGGCCCAGTATATTGCTCCTAAACACATAGGGCAGGGTTCGCAACTACAATATATATCACAGCCGGTTAGCTGAAAGCTATCCAACCTGGAACAGGCTTCCCTGATAGCAACAATTTCGGCGTGAGCGGTTGGATCATTGGTAAAGGTTACCAAATTTGAACCACGGGCAATGATTTCACCATCTTTAACAATCACCGCCCCAAATGGGCCTCCCTGACCTTCACTCAGGTTCTTACGGGCCATTTCAATGGCTTCTTCCATAAAAGCCCGGTGTATATTCATCTCTTCTAACATAATTATCCCAATTTCCTTTAATTGATTTAAATTTCAGAGCATTTTCAAGCAGATCAAGGTATTCATCCCTATGTAATAAATCCGCACCCAATGATTCAAGGTGTTCAGTATGCATTTGTGCATCAACGAAATGAAATTCGTTCATTCGCAAAAAATCGAACAAAAAAAACATGGCAGCCTTTGAAGCATCAGTTTTAAGATGAAACATTGATTCGCCAAAAAAAGCCTTTCCTAAAGATACACCAAACAGGCCACCTGCCAGTTTGTTTTCATTCCACACTTCCAGACTATGAGCATATCCGGCTTCATGGAGATTGGTATATGCATCAATAACTTCATTGAGGATCCAGGTTCCTGTTTCCCCCTTTCTCTTAATCAAAGCACATGATTGAATGACTTCCCTGAAATGCTGATCGAATGTAAAAGTAAATGTGCGCTTTTTTAGTTTTTGTTTTAGGCTGTGTGATACTTTAAAACCATCAATCTGGAAGACACATCTAATGATTGGTGAATGCCAGATAATGGGAGATTGGGAATCATACCATGGGAAAATTCCTTTGCTATATGCTTCAAGAAGTCGGGTAATGCTCAAATCACCACCATAAGCAATAATTCCTGAATCCAAACGGTTACGTAAATCAGGGAATTTTATACCTGCATCCAACCTTACAATTTCACTCTCCTTCATTCTAAACTGCACCAATATTTAAATCAAAATTAATGATTTTTATACTTCGGTGAATGAATCATAAAAAAAACCGGCTTGGAAAAGCCGGTTTCTTTTGAATGATCATCAGTTATGCATTTTCCTTTTCAAAGGCTTTCATGCAATCAACAAGTGCCTGAACACTTTCAATTGGAAGAGCATTATAAGTTGATGCCCTGAAACCACCGACAGAACGATGGCCTTTAATGCCAACCATTCCATGTTGTTTAGCAAATTCCATGAATGCATCTTCTTTGTCTTTATATTGTTCTTTCATTACAAAGCAAATGTTCATCAGTGATCTTGAATCTTTTTCAGTTGTTCCGACAAACATCTTGCTATTATCAATCGCATTATAAAGCAAGTTGGCTTTCTCAATATTCATCTTCTCAATAACCTTAACACCGCCAAGGCTCTTTATCCATTTTAGTGTTTCGAGTACTGTAAAAATAGGTAACACAGGAGGAGTATTGAACATAGAACCTTCTTTGATATGGGTTCTGTAGTCAAGCATTGTAGGTATCTGACGCTCAACTTTGCCAAGAATATCTTCACGTACAATCACGAAAGTTACACCTGCAGGACCAAGGTTCTTTTGTGCACCACCATAAATCATTGAATATTTTGATACATCAACCGGACGGCTCAAAATATCAGATGACATGTCAGCAATAAGATTCACCGGGCTGTCCATATCATATCTGATTTCAGTACCGTATATGGTATTGTTTGTAGTGATATGGAAATAATCAGCATCAGCAGGAATGGTGAAATTCTTGGGGATATAAGTGAAATTCTTTTCAGCTGAACTAGCCACAACATTTACTTCGCCAAACAATTTAGCTTCTTTAATAGCTTTCTTAGCCCAAACACCCGTTTCAAGGTAGGCAGCTTTTTTATTCAACAGGTTGAAAGGAACCATGCAAAACTGCAAACTGGCACCTCCACCTAAGAAAAGGACCTGATAACCTTCAGGTATGTTCATAATTTCTTTGAACAGGCTTACTGCTTCATCTATTACAGCCTGGAAATCCTTGCTTCTGTGTGAGATCTCCAGAATTGACATGCCAATTCCATTAAAGTCCAGAATAGCTTTAGCTGTGTTTTCGATGGCAACCTTTGGCAGAATAGAAGGGCCGGCATTGAAATTGTGCTTTTTCATGATTTTGTTTTTTGTGATTGAATGTATATATTTTATACTTGTATATTATAAGTTCATCCCTTAATTTCAGACTAAAAATCACAACAAAGGTATGAAGTTTATTAAGAATTAAAAGCCCCGAAACTATTATTTATCGGGTTCGTAAAAAGAGTTGTAATAAAGCAAATAATTGGGGTTGAAACGATAATAAACATTTCCGGTAAACTGGAAATATATACTGCATTGGGGCGAATAACTTGATGCTTTGGTGGGAGTGGGTTACTGCTTGGGTGGCAGTAGTTTCATTTCAGGTTTATTGCTTTTTTTTTGGTTTTCTTTTCTGATGGATGGGTTCCTGGCATTTAATCCTTCAACAAATGTCCAATAACCTTTGAAGTAAATATAACCATCATAGATATTGCCAACTGGCACATAAGCCCACCGTTGACCCTCAAGACCAGGATCAAGTGGTGCTAACCGGTCAACTACTATTATACTGTCGTTTACCTTGCTTTGTGATTTTCTAACTCCTGTTAATGTGAGTTTTTGCTTGCTATAGTTCAAAGCCAGATTGGCTGATGACGCATATTCAATGATAATTCTTTTTGTACGGCCTTCTTTGTTTTTAAATACTTCTTTACCGAAGACAATAACACTATCATTAAGAATTGTCAGGGCTTCAATGGTTTTTCGGGAAGTTTGACGGCTGAATCGATCCCAGCCAAGCATGATATAGTAATTGTCGGTTTTGCTTTTCGGGCTGATGATCTTATAATAAAGCGCTCCCGGCCAGTCGTTTGACTGAAATATTGAATCAGCACTCAGCTTGCTCTCGGATGTTTTGACAGGCAATGAAATCACTTTGCGTGTGACAGGGAAGTATATTATAGCACTGTAGTGATTCTTGCCGTCATTCTGCTGAATATTCCAGTTATAAAATATAAGGTTTCCATCGCTTGAAGAAGTTTGCCCGATTCTAAGGTTCCTAACTGAGTCAGGCATAAAGGCAGGCTTGCTCATGAAATTAGTTAAATCCTTTTTGAAAGATGAATTGAGCATTAACCGAATCGAATCATTTCGCTCCTTGCGTGTGCTGTCAAGCAGTTTAATCAGCATTGCAGAGGTTACCTGACTATATGCGGAAGTATTTATCAGAAGTAGCAGAAAAAGGAATGTTCTTTTCAATGTATACACTTTAAGTGAATCTCCTTGCCTTTACAAATGTATTATTTTTGCGACAAATGGCGACAATGGAGAATAATATTATAAACGGTAAGATTACTGATTTAGCATACTCGATTCAGGAAAGTCTGCAACGATACAAACAAGGGGAGGAGCCGGCAACTCAATTTGATTCATTAGTTTATGAAATTGTCGCCAACTCTCACCTGCATAACTCATGGTTTGTTCCGTCGCATATACTATATTCAATTGAATTGTTCGTAAGTGATCTGCAATACATTGCCAATAATGATTTGATAAGTCAGCTGAATGAAATCATTGCTACGGTAAGCTTAGAAAAGGATCCTCAGGAAGTTATAAATACAGAAGTCAATAAACAACAGCAAAATAACCTCAATGGGAAACTGGCATTTCTTCTTAGAACAGAAGCACCTTTTGAAGGAATTGCATTATTGTTCCTCTTGTCAGCTTCAGGTTATGAATGTACAGCTAAAGTAGAAGCCCGCTTACAGCACCTTTTCAAGAATATTCTGGCTCTCATAGAATTGAAGTTCAATAACCAATTCTGGATTAGCCAAACTGAATCCAGATTTAAAGAAATAGGCGCATTACTTGCTTTGGCCGATTTAGGTGAAACAGCTAAGGAGTATTTTAAAAAATATCCAACACTTCAACTTTTCAGTAAAGGAAAGTCATTTATCATTAATGGCAGTGAAAGTGATGATTTACTGACTACAATAGCCACGATGATCTGTATGTATTTTGGTAGGGGAGAGAATAATATTAAAGTACTTTTTATTCCTGAGCGATATGATATGGAGCGCTTGAAAACGGTTTTGGAAAAATATTCTGATTTATTGCTAAACAACCGCTATTACAATAATTACGAGTACCGCAAATCAGCTATGATAATAAATCATCTGGATTACAGTGAAATGGGACCACTACTGATTACCAACAACGCAAGCCAGGCAGGATATACAAGTGTACTCTGTATTCAAGAGTACAGAGAAGCCCATGAAATCCTTTGCAACAAACTTTTAGATCAATATCCTCTGATAAATTCAAGAGAAAATGCACCGGATTCAGGCTCCACCCATATAAGCCTGTCTACATTTATAAGCAGTTACCATAAGTTGGTTCCATTCATCAGGGAATTACACGCCAGAAGAACAGGATTGTAAAAAATGAACAATTTTCAGGTGTCCCTAACGGCTATTATAAAAAACAACTGGTGTTCAGTGAAAATAATTGCATTTTTATTTTGTATTCTAAAGTAGAATGAATACTTTTGCATTCCCAAAAATTGTCGGGTATATGCTATTCTGAATAATCAAGCAAACCCCGTCAACATTAGGTAAAAAAGGGCATTCATTCAAATAAACTGATCAATGAAAAAAGAAATCCATCCTAAAGAGTATCGTTTGGTAGTCTTTAAAGATATGTCTAATGAAGAAACATTCATTACAAAATCAACTGTTGCAACAAAGGACACCATCACCATGGAAGATGGAAAAGAATATCCATTGGTGAAGCTTGAAATCTCAAACACATCCCATCCTTTCTATACCGGTAAGATTAAGCTTATTGATACAGCAGGACGTGTTGATAAATTCAAGACAAAATATCAGAAACACTTCGAGAATCGCAATAAAGCTGAATAATAAAAACATCAGTTTATTGTTAAAAATAAATGCAAAGCCCTCTTAAGAGAAGGGCTTTTTTTTATTATTTTTGGTCACATTACTGTTACTATATAAACCGACCTATTATGAATTACGTTCTGTTTGATGAATCGCGGAGGAAGAACCTTTTACCACTGACTTTTATGCGCCCTGTGGCGGATATTCGATTTGGAATTTTAACTATCCGTCAAAAGTGGGAGAAATACTTAAATGTAAAGACATCGACACTAACAGAGAAGTATCTTGCTGAAAAATATCCGGTTATAAAAAGCGAATCGAATATTATTATTAATGGTGCTATTTGTCCGAATGATGCCCTGGTAGCTGAAGTCAATAAACTCAAACCCGGTTTTGCATTGATAAAGAATGAAACTATTATTGCAATGTGTTTGAATGAAGAAGATTTTAAAGCTCAGTCGAATGCCATTGAGGAGATTGAGACAAATGTTGATTTTCTGGAGATAGTCAATACATGGGATATATTCGCACGCAATGCCCTGGCTATTAAAGATGATTATTTATTGTTGACAGCCAATAGAAAATCTCAACCTATTCCATCACATTGTTTTGCTATTTCACCTGAGAACATATTTATTGAAGAGGGGGCAGAGATACTTGCCTCTACGTTAAATGCCAAAGATGGGCCTATATATATTGGTAAGAATGCCATTGTGATGGAAGGCTCAAATTTAAGAGGTCCGCTGGCAGTGTGTGACAATGCTACGGTTAAAATGGGAGCAAAGATTTATGGTGGAACCACCATTGGCCCACATTCAAAAGTTGGAGGTGAGATCAATAATTCTGTAATTTTTGGTTATTCAAACAAGGCTCATGATGGATTTATGGGGCACTCGGTAATTGCTGAATGGTGCAATATCGGAGCTGATACAAACACTTCCAATTTAAAGAATACCTATGATAATGTAAAACTCTGGAATTATGCTGATGAAACCTTTGTTGAGACCAATCAGCAGTTTTGCGGGTTAATAATGGGCGACCATACTAAATGTGGCATTAACACCATGTTTAATACCGGAACAGTTGTTGGCGTTAGTGTAAATGTGTTTGGATCAGGTTTCCAGCGTAATTTCATTCCTTCATTCAAGTGGGGCGGTGTTGCCGGTTTACAGACATTTAATCCTAAAAAGGCTATTGAAATTGCAAGGGGAATGTACAAACGCCGGGATCTTGAATTTACTGATGCCGATTCCCGATTGCTTGAAGCAGTATATAACCTTACACACGAATACAGGAAAATCTAAACCTTTTTTTACCTATCTTGTTAATCGGATGACTTCTGTCGTATTGATCGACAAGAATGGCATAGTATTTGACCACGGGGTATATTGCAAATATTGTATGCATTTGTTTTAGACTAAACTTTTCAGGATTATTAACTAACCAATTATGAATAAAACTAAATTCGGGCTTACTGACCTAATAGAAAATGATTCAGAGTTTATACCTCTTCTGACAAGTAGGGATGAAGAGCTTATGAACGCTGAAGAAGTGCCTGAAATATTGCCAATATTACCACTTCGGAATACCGTGCTTTTCCCTGGCGTTGTCATACCTATAACTGTTGGCCGTGACAAATCGATCAAGCTTATAAAAGATTATTATAAGGGTAATAAAATTATTGGCGCAGTTGCTCAAAAGGATTTTGAAATAGAGGATCCAACAGCCAGTGACCTTAACGAGATAGGCACTATTGCTTATATTATTAAAATACTTCAAATGCCTGATGGTAGCACAACTGCTATTATCCAGGGCAAGAAAAGGTTCAGAATAAAAGAGGTGGTGCAGGATGATCCATATTTCATGGCAAAAGTGCTGCCTTTTGAAAAAACAAAAAAGGTTGTCAGAGATAAGAAATTCAATGCTCTAATGTCGTCAATCAAGGATTTGGCAATACAGATCATAAACTTATCACCAAATCTTCCTTCTGATAGTGTATTTGCTATCAAAAACATAGAAAGCCCTGTTTTTCTGGTAAATTTTATCTCGTCAAATCTCAACATATCATTGGAAGAAAAGCAGATGCTTCTAACTATTACTGATTTGATTGACCGGGCAAACACAGTGCTCGGAATGCTGACAAAGGAACTGCAGATTATAGAGTTAAAGAATCAGATACAGAATAAGGTAAAAATAGACCTTGATAAGCAACAAAGGGAGTTCTTGCTCAATCAACAACTCAAGACAATCCAGGCTGAGTTAGGCGATAATCCGCACACGCACGATATTGCTGAACTTAAACAAAAAGCTGCCAATAAGAAATGGCCTGACAATGTGGCTGAAACTTTTGAAAAGGAGATGTCAAAATTGCAAAGGATTAATCCTGCCGCCATGGAATATTCTATGCAGCTGAATTACCTCGAAATATTGATTGATTTGCCCTGGCAGGAATATACAACCGATAATTTCAACCTGAACAGGGCTAAGAGAATACTTGATAATGATCACTTTGGACTTGAATCAGTTAAGGAACGAATTATTGAATACCTAGCAGTGCTGAAATTGAAAGGTGATATGAAATCACCAATTTTATGCCTGTATGGCCCTCCGGGTGTTGGTAAAACTTCTCTTGGCAAATCAATAGCAAAAGCCGTAAACCGTCAGTATATCAGAATGTCGTTAGGTGGTTTACGTGATGAGGCAGAAATCAGAGGACACCGTAAAACTTATATCGGAGCAATGCCAGGCAGAGTACTTCAAAGTATTCGAAAGGCCAAAGCTTCAAATCCGGTTTTTGTCCTTGATGAAATTGATAAGGTTATTGGTGCTAATATAAATGGTGATCCCTCTGCAGCTTTGCTTGAAGTACTTGATCCTGAACAGAATAATACTTTCTATGACAACTTCATTGAGCTTGAGTATGACTTGTCGAGAGTGATGTTCATTGCCACTGCAAACAACTTATCAACTATCCATCCGGCATTGCGCGACAGGATGGAAGTAATAGAAATCAATGGTTACCTGCTGGAAGAAAAAATTGAGATTGCACGCAGGCATTTGATACCAAAACAACTCGCTGAACATGGCGTTAAACCTGATCAGGTAGAGTTTTCAAAGAAGGTAATTGAAGCAATAATCGATAAATATACCCGTGAATCGGGCGTTAGGGCTCTGGAAAAATGTATTGCCAAAGTAATCAGACATCAGGCAAGATACATTGTCACAGGCGAAAAGTATAATGTTAAAGTTACCGAAGCTGATTTGTCAAAGATTCTCGGTATATCAAAGTTCAAGTATGAGGTTGATGATGATATACAAGTGCCGGGAGTAGTTACAGGTTTAGCATGGACACCGGTAGGAGGGGAGATCCTCTTTGTTGAAACCAGCCTTAGTCGTGGAACCGGTACTTTAGGTATTACCGGTAACCTGGGTGATGTTATGAAGGAATCAGCAACAATTGCTTATGAATATCTCAAATCGAAGAGTGATAAGCTTAATATACCGGTTGAGATGTTCGAAAAAAATAATGTACATATACACATCCCTGAGGGTGCAACTCCAAAAGATGGTCCATCAGCCGGGATTACTATGTTTACAGCCCTTGCATCGGCCTATACCCAACAAAAAGTGCGAAAAAAACTTGCCATGACAGGAGAAATCACACTTCGCGGTAAAGTTCTGGCTGTTGGAGGTATAAAGGAGAAAATACTCGCCGCCAGACGCGCAGGAATCAAAGAGATAATACTTCCTAAGGATAACAAAAAGGATATAGAAGATATTAATCCGGTCTATATTAAGGGATTAACCTTCCATTATGTTGAACAGATGATTGAAGTAATAAATCTGGCATTGGACGGTAAAACCATAATCAAGAGCTAGCTATTGGATTAAGCATTAATAGTACTTATCATTAAAAAAAATCACGCAGATTAACTGCGTGATTTTTTTGTTTTATTCAATATCAGTTAATGCAAACTGAACTCCTTGTTGGTTAATCTAATTCTGTTGCAGCAATAGCTATTTCAATATTACCAGCTTCCGGGTATAATTGAAATCTTCATTGCTAATTCTTAAGAAATAAGTTCCATTCCCATATCCGGATAGATTCAATGGAAAGTTATTTGAACCAACAGAAGCTTGTATTTTATTGTCAAGCAATACCGATCCCTGAGATGAAATAACCTGCAAATTGACTACTGCTGATTGTTTGCAATTGTATTCTATATTGAATAATCCATCTGAAGGATTAGGCTGTACCTTTATCACAGCTTCATCCTTTTCAGGATATTCTGTTGTGCCAACAATCAAGGTGGCATTTTTTAATACAATCTTGTTATCCGGATCAAACTGCAATAAAAGAGGACGTTTATCAAAAACAAATGAATAGTTCTGGTCATTGAACTCATTCATGACGGTAAATATGGTATCACCTTCAGCAAAGGCGACCCTCAGTTCTAAAGGCATTTTAAAGAAACCGGTATTGGTTTGAGTTTGCTTAGTATTGAATTTTACCTCCCACTGGTTTTGGGAAAGCTGAATGATATCATAAGTGTTGAAATAGACCGGATGATTTGGAGTATAAAGCCACTGGTCAAAGAAGTAGTCCAATTCAAGGCCGGTGGTCTCATTCATTTTTGTTACAAAATCAGGAATAGTAGCCGATTGATACCTGAAATTCACGGTGTCGTTAGCATATTCATATATACTGTTAAAGAAAAGGGAATCACCCACAACATTTCTATACATATAGAGGATGCAGGATGCCTTCATATAGGTAATTGCATAATTAAACAATACATTATTTGAGGGAGGATTTATTGCCCATTCAGGGTTGGAAATAGCCCAGCCGGGATTATTGCTCATATAATAATTGGCATTTGACTCTATTTCATTCACATATTCATCAAAGCCATAAACTTCACCGGTCCATAATGCTTCAATATAAGTGGCAAAGCCCTCATTCAGCCAAATATCAGCCCATGTAGCACAAGTAATCATATCACCGAACCATTGGTGTGCATATTCATGAGCAATGAGGCTTGAATACCAGCATCCCGGGCATAAACTGGTGAGCGTTTGATTTTCCATACCTCCCCAGGTAAATTGAGGTCCTACGGTAGCAAATCCATTTTTTTCAAAAGGATGCTCGCCAAATAATGAGACATAAAAATCAGTTAATGGCAGTATCATCTGTTTCATGGCAGTTGGATTTTCACCCTGATTATAGTAAAAACGTATAGGCACTGTATCACTTTGATCTTCAGGATTAATCCAATTCACGATATTAAGATTGTAATTTACTTTTGAAGATATTACCATAAGGTATGTTGCAATGGGATCACGACTAATCCATGTGTACCATAAGGAATCAGCAACAACAACAGAATCAGCAAGCCTTCCGTTTGATCCAAGTTTAACATTCAAAGGCACTTTGGCCCGTAGTTCGAGGGTTGCCTTATCACTTGGCTCATCATAGCAAGGAAACCACTTGCGTGCCCCCTGGGGTTCGGCATCAGTAAAAACAAAACCATTGCTTACATAAAAGGCATTATCAGTCACATTCAGATGGTTATAGTTTATTATAACTTCTGCAATTTCTCCGGGCTGATATGTCCTGTCAAGATTAATTTGCAACCTGTTAAGCTGATGGTTAAAGGATGTTCCTGCACCTCCAACTGATTCAACTTCGATGGAACTATTCACCGCATTCAGCACAATGGAGGATAAAGTACTGTCAACCTTAAAAGTTACAGTATTGGTTCCCGAGAAACTTTTGGGATAAGGTGATATATAGCAATTAAATATGTCGAGATCAAGACTATAGTTCAATACATCAAAAGAGTGACGTGGTGAATTGGGTGATGATAATACATATGGCGTAAGGTTATTCTGCTTTCGTGTAGCACAGATCTCACTACCTCTCATATTACTGAAATCCTGAGCAAACAGGCTAAAGCAAACCAGATTCATCAAGATTAAAAGAGTAAAATTCTTTTTCATAATTTAAGTGTTAGAAAGTTCAAATATACTATTAAAGAGGCCACAGATAGATCAGACACAATCTTTTTTGTAATACATTTGCCTATGGGAGTCAAATGTTATGAAAAGCAAAACCGGATATTTCTTACTGTTTATACTAATCCTTCTGTCAGGCTGTCATACATTAGAACAACAAGATAGTGAACTCACTGTTTTTAAATATAATGAATCATCAGGGATCACATCTCTGGATCCTGCATTTGCGAGGAATCAGGCTAATATTTGGGTAGTTAACCAATTGTATAATGGATTAGTCCAACTCGATAGTTTATTGCAAATCCGGCCCTGTATTGCACGCAAATGGGAGATTTCAGATGATGGAACAACATATACTTTCATTTTGCGGAGGGATGTTTATTTCCATAATTCTCCGGTTTTTGCCGGCAGCAAAGGCCGACAGGTTATCGCAGATGATGTGGTGTATAGTCTTAAACGATTGGCTGATGAAAAATTAGCCTCACCCGGTGCATGGATAATGAACCATGTTAAAGACAATGATGGTACCAAGCACATTGTAGCTATAAACGACAGTATAGTAGAGATAAAATTAAAACAACCATTTCCTCCCTTTGCCGGAATGCTAAGCATGCAATATTGCTCAATAGTGCCGAAAGAAGCAATTGATTTTTACGGTGAGGAGTTTCGGGTAAATCCTGTTGGTACCGGGCCTTTCAGGTTTAAGATGCTTAAAGAGGCGGTAAAAATGGTATTAGTGAAGAATCCTGAATATTTTGAGAGAGATTCATCGGGTAAGAGACTTCCATATCTTGATGCGGTATCCATTACATTTATCATTGATAAACAATCAGCATTTCTGGAATTTATTAAAGGCAACCTGGATTTTATGTCGGGACTTGATGCCAGTTATAAAGATGAGTTGCTCAGTCCTGCCGGTGATCTTAAGAAGAAATATCAGGATAAGGTAAACCTCATTACACAGCCATATTTGAATACAGAATACCTTGGTATTGTGTACGATAAGAATAACCAGGTACTTAAGAATAACCCTTTGCAGGATATAAGAATCCGTAAAGCAATAAATGTGGGATTCGATAGGGAAAAGATGATTCGGTATTTAAGAAACCGAATTGGGGAACCCGGTACGGAAGGCATTATTCCTGCTGGACTCCCGGGTTATAATGCAAATGCAGGTTATGGATATAAATATGACCCGGCATTGGCATCCAGACTACTTGAAGAAGCCGGTTATCCGGACGGCAAAGGATTACCGGCTATAACAATCTCAACAAACGCATCATATTTGGATATCAGTCAGTTTATTCAAAGCCAGCTTACTCAAATAGGATTTGATATAAAAATTGATGTTTCCCCTCCCGGAACACTGAGAGAAAATATTGCTCAGGCAAGGGTTGCATTTTTCAGAGGTTCGTGGATAGCAGATTATCCTGATGCCGAAAACTACCTGTCATTGTTCTACTCTTCGAATAAAAGTCCTGCTGGTCCAAATTACACTCAATTCGCTGACAGGGAATTTGATAAATTGTACAGAGAATCAATTAATGAAACAAATGATTCCATTCGTTATAAATTATATGGAATGATGGACAGTGTAATGATGGAAAAGTCGCCGGTAGTAATACTATTTTACGATCAGGTTCTACGTTTTACCGGTAAACAGATTTATAATCTTGGTTCTAATCCAATGAATCTTCTTGACCTGAAAAGAGTGGTCAAGGTTAACAAGCAAGTACATTAATGAAAGAGCATAAAATATAGACGTTATGGCAGAAGAAATTAATACAGAAACATCATATCCGGATTTCATTGAGATTAAGCCTTCAACACTGGCAGAAAATGCAATTCAATTGATAGGAAACGATTGGATGTTGATTACTGCAGGCAACACGGATAAATATAACACGATGACTGCAAGTTGGGGCAGTATGGGAATGTTGTGGAATAAACCTGTGATGTTTATTTTTATCAGGCCTCAAAGATATACCTATGAGTTTGTTGAATCAGAAGATAAGTTCACATGTAGTTTCTTCGATGAAAAATATAGAAGTAAGCTTAGTTTCTGTGGTACCTATTCAGGTCGGGACTGCAATAAAGTGGACGAGGTTAACCTCACGCCAATGTTTTTATCAGATTGTATCAGTTTCAGGGAAGCTCGAATAATAATTGAATGTCGTAAAATTTATTTTCAGGACATTAATCCTGAGAACTTTATACTTCCTGCTATTCAGAAACATTATCCTGACAACGATTATCACAGGATGTATATTGGTGAGATAATATCTGTAAAGGTCAAAAAGGGAACCCAAGAATAATTTATTATTATTACCGCGCGATCCGTTAGTTTTTATAATTTTATGGCTTCGGGAATATCCTTAAGGAAAAACGAATAAAACAACTTGCACTTTGGATTTTTTAAACAACATACGAATATATTTCGGAAAACGATTTTTGCGTACTGAGTTAACTAAAGTAACGCGAAGAAAGATGCCTGTGAATCTCAAAAATGCCCATAATATTGGAATAATTTACTTTCTGAACTCAGAGGATGATTATAACAGAGTGAGTTTATTTACCAAAGGGCTTCAGGAAAAGGGGAAAAAGGTACAGGTATTGGGATTATATCAATATAACCGGACTCCAGTATTTTATATCCCCAAGCTTTCTTATGATCTGTTGCTGCCAAAAGACCTGGATCTATTCTTCAGACCTACAGCACCTTTTGTTAAACAGTTTTTAAATGAGGAATTTGATATACTGCTTGATTTAAGCAGTCCGGACAATTTCAGCCTACATTATATTGCATGCCTGTCAAAAGCAAATTTTAAGCTGGGCAGAAAGATAGATGACCGGCCATTGCCATATGATATAATGATTGACACCAAATTGGATATTGATAGTCAGGAACTAATCGACCAAATAGTTCATTACACTGATAATTTGGAATTTATTTCAGAGAACCAAGCAAAAACACCAAAAACAGACCAACCTTATTAACCATGAAAAAAAAACTAATAGGGACAGGGGTAGCCTTAGTAACTCCATTTCACAAACAAGGAAGCATTGATTTCGGATCATTTGAAAAGCTTATTGAATACACTATTACCAAGGGAGTTAATTATCTGGTGGTGCTGGGCACAACAGGTGAAGCATCAACACTTTCAAAGGATGAGAAAAAGGCACTGATTGAATTTGCCAAAGAAGTAATTGATGATCGGGTTCCTATAGTTGTTGGAGTAGGTGGCAACAACACGCAGGAAGTAATTGATCAGCTTAAGCTGACTGATGATGATGGAATAGATGCCATACTTTCAGTTACGCCGTATTATAATAAACCTACTCAAAGAGGTTTATACCTTCATTTCAGGCAGATTGCATACTCCACACCATTACCGATAATTTTATATAATGTGCCGGGAAGAACCAGTGTAAACTTAAAGCCTGAGACAACATTGCAACTCGCAGCCGAGTTTGATAATATAGTAGGAATTAAAGAAGCGTCAGGAAATTTTGCGCAAATAATGGAGATTATCAGACAAAGGCCTAAGGGATTTTTGGTTATTTCAGGTGATGACGCACTTACTATGCCTTTAATAGCAGCCGGAGCCAATGGTGTGATCTCAGTCGTGGCAAATGCATATCCCAAAAGTTTCAGTGCAATGGTTAATGCCGCTCTTAAAGGAAATTTAAATGAAGCACGTGATATTCACTATAAACTATTGCCTTTTATTGAAGCTCTGTTTGCAGATGGAAGTCCGGGAGGCATAAAAGCAGCATTGGAACAAATGAAGATAGTGCTTAATCACTTGCGTTTACCTATAGTAAAAGTAAACAAAGCAACTCAAAATAGCATCGTCAATCTCATTAATGAGTTAAAGGAAAAAGGAATCGAAAACTAATATTCCAAATGAGAACTATTCTTACTTCAATACTACTATTTATCTCAATTTTAAGTTTTTCACAAAACCCATTATCGGAATATGATTCTAAGGATGTTTTTGAACAGAAGGGCGAAATTTATTTCCGCCTGGAGAATGCAGTAAATGATGCTGAAAAGCTTACAAGGATAATCAGCATTGATAAGATAATGGGTAGTGATGTCTATGCATACGCATCTGAAAAAGAGTTTAATAACCTTAAAGCCGGCTTTGATTTTAATTTCTTCAAGCTTCAAAAGCCAAGTGAGCTCATAAAAGTACAAATGTCTGATTCTCCTAGAGAAGTACTTGATTGGAATTATTATCCTACTTATGGTGCTTATCTTCAGATCATGCAGGATTTTGCGACAAATTTTCCATCTATCTGTGATATTGATACCATTGGTACAACGGTTGAGAATAGACTTATTATAGTTGCAAGAATAAGTGATAATGTAGGATTAGAAGAGGATGAGCCTGAATTCCTATATACTTCATCCATTCATGGAGATGAGACTACGGGATATATACTGACACTGCATTTAATTGACCATCTGCTGCTCAATTATGGGATTGACGAAAGAATAACAAACATGGTCAATAATATGGATATCTGGATTAATCCGCTTGCTAATCCTGACGGGACATATGCCGGCGGAAATAACTCAGTGAATGGGGCAACCCGATATAATGCAAACTATATAGATTTAAACAGAAATTATCCTGATCCTGATCCCAATGATGGACCTCATCCTGATGGTGAAGAATGGCAGGCTGAAACTGTGGCATTTATGAATTTTGCAGAAAACAGGAACTTTGTTTTATCGGCTAATTTCCATGGAGGTGCCGAGGTAGCCAATTATCCATGGGATACCTGGAGCAAGCTCACAGCTGATGATGTCTGGTGGAGATTTGTTAGTCGTGAATACGCAGATACTGTCCACGTTAACTCCCCAAATGGGTACTTTACAGATCTGCAGAATGGTATTACGAATGGTTATGTCTGGTATACTATATCAGGAGGGAGGCAGGATTACATGAATTACTTCCACCAATGTAGAGAAGTTACACTTGAAGTGTCAGCTACTAAATTACTGCCGGTTAATCAGTTAATAAATTTCTGGAACTATAACAATCGCTCTATGTTGAATTACATGGAACAAGCATTATATGGTATTCGTGGAATTGTAACAGATACTATTACAGGTGAGCCAATTAGTTGTCAGGTATTCATTGGAGGTCACGATGTTGATAGCAGTATGGTTTTTTCTGATTTGCCAGTAGGCAACTACCATAGATTGTTAAAAGCGGGAACTTATAACATTACATATTTTGGTGAAGGGTATCTTCCTAAAACAGTCAAAAATGTAGTGGTTAATGATAAGACCACAACCACTCTAAATGTAAAACTATGGGATGGGACTCCAATCCCTGCCATTTCTTCATCTGATACTTTGATTACACCCAATTCAGCAATTCAGTTCTATGATATATCCGGAGGTTCACCCACTTCCAGGTTGTGGACATTTGAAGGCGGAAATCCATCAACTTCCACTGAAGCCAATCCGGTTGTTACATATTCAGATGAAGGGACATTCGATGTAACATTAATAGTCACAAATCCTATAGGTAGTAACACCATTGTTCTGGAGGATTTTATTACCGTTGATGATGGGATTGGTGTTAAAGAGGTTTCAGTTCATAACATAAATGTATATCCAAATCCCTCGGCAAATGGTATAATTTATATCGATTCAGATGATTTATTGATAGGTTTTTCACTAAGTGATTTAACCGGAAAATCTATTCTGGAGAAAGGGGGCAACTGCAATAATTCTGTGATAGATCTTTCATTTATTGAGAATGGGATTTATATTCTCAAAGTGCAAAGCTTATCAGAATCCAGAATAATCAAGATTATTTTAGGAAAATAGTTTTTCTTTAAGCCATAAAACTAAAAAGAACAGGAGACCTCAATCTCCTGTTCTTTTTATAAGCTGAGCAATATATTTACTGATAAATGGTTGTCTGTGGAGTCCAGTTACTCCATCCTGCAGTCCAGTCGGTTGGTCCAAAGGCACCTACATAGTTGACTTCTTCAAAAAAGGGATCTTCTGCATTTGGTGTATTATCCCATCTTGCAGAATTCAATAGAATAGAACCCGAATTGGGTGTAAATTTTGGATTTACAGAATTGAAAACACTTTGATCTATACCGGCATCTTGCCATTTAGCCAATAGTTGATTATTGTAATTAGAGGTATTAAACCAGGTATTGACTTCAAAACCGGGTGCAACATTTGCATTAACCTGTTTAAGTGGTGCATTGGTATTATTTGTGCTCCCTCCCCAGTTGTTATTACCCCAGTTTTCTACTCCTGCCAGGATAGTATTTCTTACCTGCAATTTCTCTTCTAGTGCGTTCTGGCTACAGCCTGGCTTAGTGTCATCAATAAAAATACCGACGGGAAATCCGGTAAGGAAAGAATTGTAAATACTTGGCATACTGTTTCTTCTGAATTGAGCTGCATTCTGCAATAGCGGACTTATAATTCCTTCAGCAATATTTTTTGCACCAATAATCGTAATATTTGAAAGGACAGTCTGTGTCAATGGCAACATAGGAGTACCGGCACCGTCATTGTCAATCTCAATACCATTTGAGTAAAATTGATCGGCAATATTACCATCTCTGACAGCAACAGCAAATTGGATATGTCCAACATGGCCAAAATCCGTATCAATGTCATCGTCTTTAGCTTTGTATGATATAAGGTTTTTGGCATTAACAGTTCCGCCAAAAAATTCAAAAGAATCATCTAAACCAAATGAACATTGAATATTATTAATAATTGTAGATGATCCAACACTTGCCAATGTAAGAGAGTTTATCTCTTGGTTATTATTGATAATATTCCCTGCAAATTCAATACGAACGTATGACAGAGTACCTGAATTGTCTTGTGGATTTGTGCCACCATGGACAGCTCCATAATCACCTTCCAGGATAATGGAGGCTCCTTGGTTGTTGGGTGCTTTTCCGCAAATAACAATTCCTCCCCAATCACCTGCAGCACGGCTTCCCGGATCTTTATCAGAAGTAAATACAATAGGGTTGGATGCTGTTCCCTGCGCCATGATTTTCCCTCCTCTTTGTATGAGAAGAGTGCCATTACTTTCGGAGGCTCCCTTAATAATAGTGCCCGGCTCTATTGTTAGTGTTACACCGTCAGTAACTTTCACTATGTTATTTAATCTCCATATTTTATCAGAAGTCCAAATACTATTTTCAGTAATATCACCATTTACTTGTACAATTTCTCTGGTAATTAACTCAAGAATATTGATCTTAAACAGCACCTGATCAGACTGTTTGCCTAATGAATCAATCGCTATAAAAGCGAAGTTAACTATGGATCCTGCCGTTAGACCGGCTTCAATTGTATAAGAGAAACTATAATTCGCAGTTTTCTCAGAGTTGTAATTAACTTCCTCATACAAAGAGCCCTCTTTGAGAATGGTCATTTTTTTTAATCCATTAGGAGCGGTTATCGATACTGAAGTACTAACAGTATTCCCCGGATAATTAGAGGTTTCAGCACTAGATAATATAATAGATGGGTAAGATTCTATATCCGGATCATCAGGATCATCTTTGCAACCTGTTATGAGTAAAGAGGAGATAACACCTAGTAGGATGACTAAAAAGAAGTTGAATTTATTGGTCATAATTTGATATAGTTTTAAAAAACAATGGTGAACACTTAATAATTCATCAGTTAGTAGCTTTTATCATTTTGTCAGCCTGCTAAGATAGTTATTTGTTAGTCTTTATAATCAACAAGCAGACTAGTCTCTTTTTCCAAATAGTGCGGTTCCAATTCTAACGATGGTACTTCCTTCTTCAATAGCAATATGGTAATCACTTGACATACCCATAGATATTTGGGTAAAGTAGTTATTATCAATAAAGTAAGTTGATTTAATTTGATTAAAGATGCTCTTTAACGATCGGAATTCACTCCTTATAAGATTTAGATCATCTGAGAATGTTGCCATGCCCATTAGTCCGGTTATTCTGATATTTTGAAGATCTTTTAACACCGATGAGGATAAAATAGTATCCAATTCATCAGTATCCAATCCAAACTTTGTTTCCTCTTTTGCTATATATACCTGAAGTAAGCAATCAATGGTACGATTGCATCTTTTAGCCTGATTATTTATTTCAAGTAAGAGTTTCAGGCTGTCAACACTGTGAATCAAGTGAATGAAAGATGCAATATATTTTACTTTGTTTGTTTGTAAATGGCCAATAAGATGCCATTTCACATCAGATGGAAGTAGAGGTTGTTTTTGTAATAATTCCTGTACTCTGTTTTCACCAAAATCTTTTATACCCGAATGATACACATCCAGGATTTCACTAACAGATCGCTTTTTAGTTACTGCAATCAATTTAACATCATCAGGTATTTCAGAAAGTACTTTTAGCACGTTTTGGTTCATTTCATATTCGAATTATAATTACTGAACATCTTTAATAATCCTTCTCTTATAGAATGGCCCGGATGATAATCAAGTAATTGGGTAGCCTTGGCAATATCAGCGTATGTAATCTCAACATCTCCGGGTTGCATGGGTTCTTGAATAATTTGCACCGGTTTGCCTAATGTTTCAGCAATAAAATGAATTAAATCGATTAAAGCAATTGTGTCATTGTTACCCAGATTAATAATCTCATAACCATGAACTCGTTCAATTGAGGCAATTAATCCAGATACAATATCATCAATAAAGGTATAGTCACGACGAGTATTCCCGGCGCCGAACATTGTGATTGGCTTTCCTTCTTTAATATGCCTGCCAAATTTCTGGATTGCCATTTCCGGACGTTGGTTATGACCGTATACGGTAAAGAACCTCAGGCAAAAAACATCGAAGTTGTATAAATGATGGTATGTATAGCATAGAAGTTCGCCAGCTTTCTTTGTAGCTGCGTATGGAGAAATGGGATTGTCCACATTGTCTGTTTCTGAAAAAGGAACTTTTTTATTATTCCCATATACGGAGGAAGAGGAGGCAAATACTAATTTATTAACCCCACATTCTCTCATAACTTCAAGTAATATAAGCGTTCCCGTAACATTAACATCATAATACAAAACCGGATCATCAATTGATGGCCTTACACCGGCTCTTGCAGCCAGATGTACAACACAATCAGGCTTGTATTCAGTAAAAACCCCGGTAAGCTGTTCCTTATTTCTAATATCGACTTCTATGAGTTTGAAATTTGGCGAAGTAGCATAACCTGCCAAATTTGCCCTCTTTAAACTCACATCATAGAAATCATCAAAATTGTCAATACCAATAACTTGCTTGCCATTTTTCAATAATTGACCAACAAGGTTAGAACCTATGAACCCTGCTGCACCGGTTATTAATATTTTACTCATTATGGCGTGTTTATTTGTGAAATTAACTTTTCTTCTAATTGCAAATTAAGTGATTTTGTATTTAGGCTATAATAAATGCCGGCTAATGACACCACTAAAGTTATAATATAAAAAATAAGACTCAGGGCTATAGATAGGTTTATATCCAAATTTAACAACCGGGCACCAAAAAGAAAGGTGATTTCACGTGAACCGACACCGCCAATGGTAATTGGTAAGGCTGCAACAATGGAAGAGATCAGAAATAAAAACAAATAAGCAGTAACCTGATCTGATGAACCATTAGACCATAAGATAAAAAGGGCTGATAAAAGTTGTAAAATCTGGACAGCTAAAGAAAGCAGAGTTGTTGGAATGAATACAATGTAAAATGTTTTGAAGAACTTCTTGTTAACGATCAAATATATGATCAGGCTTACGGGGATTGAGATGATTGACAATAACTTTATATCTGCGCTCAACGAAAGTAGTGGAACCATCAAAAAAGAAAGTAGAAACAGAGCAAAGACTCCATTTAGCCTATCAAGGAACACTCCCCAAAAAAGATCTTTAACCTTAAGATTGAAGTTTTTATTTAAAATCCATACTTTATATCCATCACCTCCAATGCCGCCCGGTAAAAACAGATTGTAATACATTCCCAATAAATACAAACGCAGATTACTATAACTCTCCAATTTTGCATTTACCACGTTAAAATAATAGTTTAACCTGATGGCAGAAACTAATTTAGAACCTACAAATAATAATAGTGCAACAAAAAGTAAAGGATAATTAAGTTTCTTAAAGATCTCAAATACTATCTGTATGTCAATTTTTGTATACACATAATACAAAGCGACAAGAGAAATTGAAATCTTGAGAAAGGCCTTTAGAAGAGATTTCATTTACTTACTGAAAGTGTGAATTTTTCGTATTGTATAGGGCCTTTTATTCTGTGACTCATAGTAGGTACGCATCTGAACATCAGCAATTATTCCGACAGTGATTAACTGAATGCCTGAAATAACCAATAAAATTCCCAATAAAAGCATTGGTTTACCCCATATATCATGTCCACCAAGCTTTAATACCAAAAAGTATGAATTGATTATTAAGCCGATAAGAGTCAAGATCAAACCTAGTCCACCAAAAAGATGCATTGGCCGTTGCATGTATTTTTTGAAAAAAAGCATGAGCAGCAAATCACTTATTACCTTGAATGTTCTATTAATTCCATATTTCGACTTCCCAAATTCTCTGGCATGATGCTTTACATCAACCTGTGTAATCCGGGCGCCTTCAAGACTTGCAAGAACCGGTATAAACCGGTGTAGTTCACCATACAATGCTATGTTCTTGGCCAGATCACTTTTAAAAACTTTTAAAGTACAGCCATAGTCTTTTATTTTTACACCGGTACTGCTTCTAATAATGGAATTAGCAATCTTGCTGGGAATCTTCCTCAGGAAAATCCCGTCTTGCCGGTTCTTGCGGGCCCCTGCCACCAAATCCCAATCCTGTTCAATTGCCAGCTTCAGCATTCCAGGTATATCGGAGGGGTCATTTTGCAGATCACCATCCATAGTTACCAGGTATTCACCTCTGGCTTGTTCAATACCGGCATATAGTGCTGAACTCTGTCCAAAATTCTTCCTCAATTCAACGAGAACAACCTTTTCATCAGCAAGATCCTTTATTTGTTGGATTGTAGAGTCCGTTGATCCATCGTCCACATATACTATTTCGTAATCTATATCTGTCAATGATTCATTAATCCATTTATTCAATGGCTTGATGTTTTCTTCTTCATTAAAGACACAAATAATTACACTTAGTTTTGGTTGGTTCATTTATATAGAAATTATTGAAAATGAGGAATATCAATCAGAAACAAAAATAGATAAAGAAAAGAGGCTTGTAATAACCTCATTATGCAAAAATATTAAGAATTTCCGGATCCTGCGATTAATAAGGAGTTGAATTATAGAACACATTGAAAATTCGATATTTATTTGTGGCAAACGTTGATAATTCAAAGAATAGGCTAATTTTGTCGCTCGTATAGAATAAAATAGATGAAGAAAATATTTGCGTCGTTTACAAAACAACTGGCTTTTTGGATGTTGTTTTTCTTTATTACGAGGGCAATATTTCTGTTATATAATTATCAGTTGATCAAAGCTGATGGAATTAAACCGGATGAAGCTATTGCAGCATTTTGGCATGCTATTCCGCTTGATATTGCTACAACCTGTTATCTTCTGCTGTTTCCATTTTTAATCTTGATTATACAGAGTTTTTATAGCCCCAAATGGTTAAACAGTTTAAATAAGGTTTATACATTATCAGCAATAATCGTATTTTCTTTACTTGTAACAGCAGAACTTGGGATATATCCTGAATGGAAAACAAAGATGCCATATAAAGCCCTGATGTATTTGCAAAATCCATCAGAAGTATATAATTCTGCATCAACAGCTACATTTTTCGTTCTAATACTTCTGTTTCTGGTTCTCAGCACCTCAACATATTGGCTTTATGTGAAGTATTTCCATGTTAAGATATTGGAGTCATTGAATTTATGGTATTTCAAAGTGTGGTTGATCCTTATTGTATTACTTCCGGTTTTATTCATAGGTGGCAGGGGAGGATGGCAGCAAATTCCAATCAATCAAAGTGAGTCCTATTATTCTAATCACAATATCTTAAATCTTGCTGCGGTTAATTCGGGGTTTAATATTACAATAAGCATTATAGAGAATTATAAAAATTTTGGCAAGAATCCCTATGCCTTTTATGACAAAGAGGAAGCTCAGTCTATTATTGAAAAATTATATGAGTTGCCAAAAGACTCGACTACTCATATACTGAAAACCGAAAAGCCTAATATTGTTCTTATTATACTTGAGAGTTGGTCAGCTGATTTAATTGAATCAATTGGTGGCAAACCGGGGATTACACCTTCATTTCATGAGCTGGAAAATCAGGGAGTTTTGTTCACGAATTTGTATGCAACAGGTCCCAGAAGTGAACAGGCAATGGGAAGCATTTTCAGTGGTTTTCCTGCCCATCCAATCTCTTCTGTAACTGTTCAACCTGAAAAATTTAGCAAATTGCCCACAGTAACAAAGAGTTTGATTGATAATGGGTATTATACATCATTTTATTTTGGTGGACAACTTAGATATGGCAATATAAAAGGCTATATACTTTATAATGGATTCACTAAAGTTGTGGAGCATAACGACTTTGGTAATAATGTGCTTCGTGGTAAACTTGGAGTTCATGACGAATTTGTACTATCCAGGCAGCTAAAGGACCTTAATGAAGAGAAAGAGCCATTCTTTTCAGGGCTCTTTACTTTAAGTTCTCATTCACCATATGACCAACCAATGGAAAATGTGTTTGACTGGGGGGGGAATGAAAATGATTATATTAATTCTGCTTATTATACTGACCGTTGCCTTGGCAATTATATCAATGAAGCGAGAAAACAACCTTGGTTCAAAAACACACTGTTCATTATAGTTGCTGATCATAGTCATAATTCATACAGAAACTGGAGTTTTACGACTCCTGCATATCATAAAATACCCATGTTGTTCTATGGTGAAGTAATAAAGGAAGAGTTCCGTGGATTAAAAGTCAACCGTTTGTCAAACCAAATGGATCTGGCCACTACGCTTTTAAAACAACTTGGACTTGATAGTGCCCCATTTAAATGGAGTCGTGATCTTTTTAATCCTTATTCACCTGAATTCGCATACTATTCTTTTGAAGAAGGTCTGGGCTGGATCACCCAAAATGGTCATTTTGTATATGACGCAAGAGTAGATCATTACAATGAAGATACTGTTCCGGATGAATTGAAGGAAAAGACTAAAAAACAAGGAAAATCATTCCTTCAGGTGCTTTTTGAAGAATACATGAGATTATGAGAATAACATTCTGGTTCACACTATGAAATCTATATTCAACTACATCATAACAAAATTTCGGAAGCCTAGCTTGAGCAACTTAATTATGGGGAGTATAATGGCTATAGCCATTATGTTAATCCTTTTTATTGGTCACAACTGGGTCTCATATGAAAATAGAAAGTACCGTACTGAATATCTTAAAGTAAGTGATGAGCTTCTGGATCATCAAAAGCAATTAGTTGAAAGAGAAGTCCATCGGACATTAGAGTTCGTTAATTATATGAGATCATTATCTCAGGAAAATCTAAAAGCAGATTTAAAGGATAGAGTTGAAATTGCCTGTTCTATTGCCGAGAATATTTATAACGAGAATAAGGGTATCAAATCAGATGCAGAAATAAAGAAAATAATCAAAGATGCCATAAGAGTATTTCGTTTAGGTGATGATGACGGTTACGTATTCATTTACCAACTTGATGGAACTTCAGTGCTTCTTCCTAAGAGTCCTCAATATGAGGGTTTTTCCGGCTTATCACTACATGACAGTCTGGGTAATTACATGGTCAGAAGAGAAATTGAATTGTTAAAGGAAATTGACAAAGGATATATAACATACTACCACAAGCTTAATGGTGAAGAAGGTGATTCGACACACTTCAAGTACAGTTATGTAAAAAAGTTCAAACCATACGGGTGGTACTTTGGATCAAAAGAATATCTGTCGGACTTTGAAGAAGATCTGAAAAAGGAAGTGTTAAATAGAATTGCAAATATCAGATTTGGAAGTGATGGCTATATTTTCATTCTGGATAAATACATTAATCCGGTGCTATCAAATGGCGCAATCGTTCAATCAAGTGATGTTACATTTACCGCTCAAAATATATTGGATGGTGACAAGGTAAGCAGTATTTCTCGAAGGGGTGGTGGCTTTGTTGAATATAAATATCATAAACCCGGAGTTCAATTTGATGAGCCAAAAATAGCATATGTAAGACAGATTCAGGAATGGGGCTGGATTATTGGTGCCGGATTTTACAAAAACGATGTTGATAACATTATTGTGCAGAAGAGAGATGAATTGAGACACCAACAGAACAAGACTATTACCCGTATCACAATTGCCTTATTTGCAATTCTTCTAGTTGGCTTCATTCTGTCAAAAAAGGTTGTTAACAGAACTAAACAAGGATTTTCCAGATTTGACCGTTTCTTCAAAGAAGCAATTAGTGAATATACTTTTATCAATAAGGACGAACTCTCATCAACTGAATTCATTTCACTGGCTGAATCAGCTAATAAGATGATTCTTGACCTGAAAACCATTCGCAGTGCGCTTGAGAAAGAACATTCCCTGCTTAGATCGGTCATGAATTCAATTCCTGATATGGTTTTTCTGAAGGATCTTGAAAGTAAATATGCCGGATGCAATAATGCTTTTGCCGGCTATTTGGGGATAGGAGAGGATGAAATATTGGGTAAATCGGACTTTGACTTGTTTCCACCGGATGCTGCCAAACTATATATTGAGAACGACCGGCAAATCCTGGAAAACGGAAATCCAATCAGGAATGAAGAGTGGATATCATTATCAGATGGTTCCCGGCGTCTATACGATACATTAAAAGTTTTATGTCATGATAGCTCGTCGAACGTAATAGGAATCCTTTGCATTAGTCGTGATATAACTGAAAAGCAAATCATCCAGGAAAAATATTTTATAGCTAAGGAAAAGGCTGAAGAGGCTGATCGGCTAAAAACCGCATTTCTTGCTAATATGAGCCATGAAATCAGGACTCCAATGAATTCCATTGTTGGTTTTTCAAATCTCATTGCTGAAGGCGGACTTACTGAAGAGGAGAAAAATGAATATGTTGACCACATCAACACTGCAGTTGGGAATCTGCTTAATCTTATTAATGATATTATAGACATTGCAAAAATTGAAGCAGGTCAACTTACCATTAAGCCTGAATATGTTGAATTAAATAAACTAGTGGAGGAACTCTTCATCTCCACTTCTGATTATAAAAAACGACTCGGTAAAGAGAATGTAACACTTCAATACACAATTGAAAACAGTTTAAAGGGTGTAAAAATATTAACAGATCCTTTCAGGCTAACTCAAGTGATGACTAATCTGGTTGTCAATGCTATTAAATTTACCAGCAAAGGAGAGGTTGTATTTGGCTGTAGTTTACGTGATAATGAATTGTACTTCTATGTTCGTGATACCGGAGTTGGGATTTCAGAAAAGGATCAGTTGCTATTATTCAAGAGATTCAGACAAGTTGGTGAAGGAGGCAACTATAAGATGGGAGGAACCGGATTAGGATTGGCGATATCTAAAAATATTATTGAATTGATGAATGGGGATATTAGTGTTGAATCTGAGGTCGGTAAAGGTTCAGTTTTCAGTTTTACAATTCCTTATTATCCTCTACAATCCAATAAAAAGGTCAACATCTCCAAAACGGAATGGAAAGACAAAACAATAATGATCATTGAGAATGAGGACGCATCATATAACTATCTAAAAGCGGTATTTTCAGGAACAGGAGCAAGGGTTCTCAGATCAGTAGATGCTAAAGATGCCACCTTACAGTTTAATCAAACAGAAAGGATTGATTTAATATATAGCGTCTGCAATCCGGATAATACATCTATATTCAACTTTCTAAAAGATGTGAAACGAACAGTTCCGCATATACCGGTTATTGGACAAACAGACCATAATCAAGAACTGGAAACAATGGACAATATATGTGATACATTTATTTCTAAACCCATAAAGTATCATTTATTATTACAGGCAATAGAACCCCTGATGAATAATTAACAAAAAAAGCGGTATTGATACCGCTTTTTTTGTCAGATAATGAGCAATTATTTCTTTACTGAGTAAAAACAAACTTTGGGTGAGTATATTTTCTCAGCTTGTTTTAACTTTTTAATTGCAGCATCAACGTCTTTTTTATCCATCTTAGCGATATCTGCAATTTGGGCGGATTTTAATGGAGTCTCTGATTTAGCGAGAACATCCAATACCATTGTTTCTTTTTCCATTTTGTTTTGTTTGTTATGTTAATCAAGCAAATGTACAACCAGACCACTCCTTAATTTCGGTTCAAACCAGGTAGTCTTGGGAGGCATTATATTACCGGTATCTGCAATATTTATCAGTTGTTCCAAAGAAACCGGGTAAAGTGCAAATGCAACTGCCATCTCACCACTGTCAACTCTTGTTTTAAGTTCACCCAATCCTCTTATACCACCAACAAAATCGATACGTTTGGATGTTCTAAGGTCTTTTATATCAAGTACCTGATCAAGTACCAACTGTGATAAGATTGTAACATCAAGCACACCAATAGGATCAGCATCATTGTAAGTGCCTTTTCTAGCAGTAAGTGAATACCATTTATTATTGATATACATACTAAAATTGTGCAGCTGATCAGGTTTGTATATTTCAGTTCCTTTATCTTCAATAATAAATACCTTTTCCAATTTCTTGAAAAAGTCATCTGTACTGAGATTGTTAAGATCCTTTACCACACGATTGTAATCAATAATTGTCAATTGATTGGATGGGAAGTGAACAGCCAGAAAATAGTTGTACTCTTCATTCCCAATATGATTAGGATTCAGATTCTTCTTCTCATTTCCCACTAAAGCGGCAGCGGCAGTGCGATGATGGCCATCAGCTACATAAGTGTAAGGTACTTTTTCAAAAAGGTCAGTCAGGTTTTTGATAGTTTGTCTATCACGTATAACCCAGAAATGATGTCCAAAGCCGTCAATTGAAGTAAAATCATATTCAGGGCTTTCAGTGGATACAATTCTATTAATGATGTCATCTATTTCTTTAACTGCAGGATAAGTAAAAAAGACAGGCTCCATATTAGCGTTTGTTATACGAACATGTTTCATTCTGTCCTCTTCCTTGTCGGCGCGGGTTAATTCATGTTTCTTGATAATACCATTTAAATAATCCTCAACCCCGGCGCATCCTACTAATCCATACTGAGTTTTGCCATTCATAGTCTGGGCGTAGATATAAAGGTATTCTTCATCATCCTGGACGAGCCAGTTATTGTTACGAAATTTATCAAGATTGATTTTAGCCTGGTTGTAAACTTCCGGAGCATGTTCATCAATGTCAATTGGCAGATCAATTTCAGGTTTGATAATGTGCAATAAAGAATATGGATTCCCATCAGCTTCTACTCTTGCTTCATTAGAATTCAGAACATCATAAGGACGGGAAGCAAGTTGACTTGCAATGTTTTGAGGTGGACGTAATCCCTTAAATGGTTTTAAAATTGCCATGCTGTTTTATTTTTTAAATAATTAATTTTCAATAACTCAAAATCTGCTCCATTTATCATTGATAAAGGAACAGACAAAATTATAGAATATAACTCTAAACAAAAAAAATGTTCCGAAATAATCGGAACATTTAAATTATAGATATAACCAAAGGCAACAGCCTTGATATAATACTAATTAACCATAGTCTGATTACGATAATTAATCGACATCCTCCATATTAAGATCAGCAGCGCGTTGTAATGAACCAATAAGTGCTCCAATCATTTTAGTCATTTCCATTAATTGTCCTCTGGATTCATCCACTTCCTTATCTGAGAAATAGCCTAATCTACCGGCAAGAGAAGTGTAAACGACACATTCTCTGACAGCACTTTTAGCCATCTTCAAATAATAGATAAACTGATTTTTATTTCTGGCAGAGCCTTCTGAAATATTCAATGCAATTGCTTGAGCCGCCAGATTAAATCTTGTAGAGAATCCGGCCTGGCTTTCATCAGGGAATTTAAAAGTTTTTCGGGCTATCCATTCGATATAATCGAGTGACTTATGATATATGCGCAGATCTTCAAATCTGAAGAATGTTACTACTTTTTCGAGTTCCTGGTCCATGGTCAATAGTTTTTGTTGGTTGTAAAAGGTGCCTTTAGTTATCTGGTCAAAAGGTTTATTATAATATTGGGCATGCTGGAATAGGGCACTAAATCCCTATTTATTAACCTGAAAAGTAGTGATTCCCTTTTCAAGAAAATCAACTATCTGTTTTGCAGCAGCTAAACCGGCATTGATGTTTGCTTCAGAGGTTTGTGCCCCCATTTTCTTTGGAGTAAAGAAGTATCTTCCTTCAAACTTCTCAGCAATAATAGCCTTGTTATCAGGTTCTATATCACTAAGATATTTAAAATCAGGTCTTTCTTCAAAAATTTTTAATAGGCCTTCTTCGTCAATTACCTCTTTACGAGCAGTGTTTACTAAAACGGCTCCTTTTGGCATTGATTTAAGCAACTCATATCCAATGGATTTCTTTGTTTGTGCATTTGCCGGAATATGAAGTGAAATGTATTGACATTTTGAATACAAATCTTCTACAGTACCAATAGGAGTGACCCCATCCTTACTCATATCTTCAGCCTTAACAAAAGGATCAAAGGCATATACGTGCATTCCAAATCCTTTTGCAATTGTAGCTACATATTTGCCAACGTTACCATAGGCATGAATTCCCAGAGATTTTCCTCGTAATTCAGTTCCTGATGTACCGTTATAGCTATTACGAGCCATAAAAACCATCATGCCCAAAGCTAATTCTGCAACAGCATTGGAATTTTGACCTGGTGTGTTCATTGCAACAACGTGATGCTCAGTTGCAGAGGTAAGATCAATATTGTCATATCCAGCACCTGCCCGAACCACAATTTTTAAATTCTTTGCGGCATCAAGAATGTCCTTGTCAACAATATCACTTCTGATAATAACAGCATCAACATCTTCAACAGCTTTCAGGAATTCAGCTTTTGAAGTATACTTTTCAAGCAGACGAAGTTCGTAACCTGCTTTTTCGACAATTTGTCGAATCCCATCTACAGCAACTTTTGCAAATGGTTTGTCAGTTGCTACAAGTACTTTTTTCATAGAGTAGTAAAATTTTAGAATTAATGTATAAAAGTATGCAGTTTATTTTCGAATACCAAATTTATTATCAAAAATATGTTCAATTTCGTGCAAATTTGCAAATATGTGTACTATTTCGGACACTACCTTGGTTTTTAGTTAACGGTTGAAGAACCTGACTATTAATGAAACTACTATATACTAACCTGAATATCTGCTGTTTACAGTCATTTCTTTTGAATTTGTATAATGAATGGGTATAAATGACAGAATTCTTCTCTGTGAGATTAGTATGGTAAGAAAATTTGCTTGACGAAATGGGAATGGTATTTTTATTCTATCTATATCCTTGAAGAAGATTTATTTGTTCAGAATTTATTGCAGTGTAATTGAATTTACTATTTAACATTATGTTACAGGCTAGCTCAAAGAAAACAGCTTTCTGAACAACATCTTCAAGACTATTTCCAATTACAACCTGACCATGGTTTTGCATCTGAACAATGGTAGCACTATCCGTAGCTTGAGCCACAGCATCACCTAAATCCTGTGAACCTGGCTTCATGTAGGGTATATGTTGAATCTTGCCAATATATATTGGAACTTCAATAATGACATTATAATTAATGTCCTGATTTGGGAGACAGGCAATTGTAGTTGCTGAGGTCGATTGGCAGTGTAAAATGGCATTAATGCCGGGATTGCGTCTCATAATAGCCAAATGTAAAGGTAATTCACCGGTAGGTCTATTACCTTTGATGATTGATCCATCATTAATGCTCACTTGTACTACCTGTTTCCTTTTGAGATTACTCAGCCAACTGCGTGATTCTGATACTAGAATCGTATCATCTGTCATCCTGCATGATAAATTTCCGCTGCTGCATCTGACTAATTCATACTTTCCGACTTTATGAGCCCACCTGACAAATTCCTTTATTTGTGGCATGCAATCCAAATCATTCATAGCAAATTGATTATTAATTATTCACATTAGCAATAATCTAATTAGTAACCTATTGTAATCTCATCAGAAAATATCCATGCTTTATTACCACGACCTTTATGATTGTCAGGGCATTCTTTGATATTTATTGCTTTAATCTTCAGATACCTATCCGTTGTTCCTTCCAATTCAATCTTGAAGTTCTTCAAAATTGTTCCCCATTTATCAGCCGGTATGTCATTTACTGTAGTACTTACTAAAGAGTATTCCTCTCCATCTTTTGAACTCCATAACTCAACCTTTGCAGGCATGAATATCCAGGCATTGATATCTTGCATAAATCCCATTTCTACAGATTTAACCGGTTTGGAATTGCTAAGTTTGATGTTGGCTATTATGTCAACGCCCTGGTATCCCTGCCAACCACCCAAACGAAAATCTTCACTTCCTTTAAGGCCATCTACCAAAGTGTTAACTCCATTACCTGAATATTGTGAAGCATATTCTGTGTAAAGAGTAAGACTGATTCCTTCGGGTCTTTTAGTATATATGCATTGTTGAGTTGATGATGGTAGAAATCCCTCTTTATAGCCTTTAAATTTTATTGTTGTTGTATTATTTATTGTAAATGGTTCTGTATAAATAAGTGATAGTTCATTTGGATCCGTGCCATCAATGGTATATCTGATTTTTGTGTCATTATCATTCATATCAAAGGCAACAACAGCTGATTCATCAAACAGCTGATCCATCTTTTGAATAATGGGGGCCTTCGTTATTTGAATTGCTTTTATACCCGATGAGGGTTCGTTCCCTTCACCAATGCCCCATTGTTGATTGGGCTTGTTACCCATATTAAATATTAATGTGCCTCCATTGATAATATCATCGTGTAGAATGTACGACTTTTCATAAGGAACTCCGTTCAAGGTTACTGATTGGATATAAATATTTTCATCTGACAAACCTTCAGCTTTTATTACCAAGTGCCTATTATTCTCCAGATTGATTTTTACCTCTTTAAAACCCGGTTTGCCAATGACATATTGGTTATTGCCCGGACACACAGGATAAAAACCTAAAGCGCTTAATACAGCCCAGGCAGACATCTGACCGCAATCTTCATTTCCAATCAATCCTTCAGGTTTATTAGTATAGAAATTCTTCAGAATAAAATCTATTTTTTCTTGTGTTTTCCAAGGTTTACCCACGAAATTGTACAAATAGGCAATATGGTGGCTAGGCTCATTCCCATGGGCATATTGCCCTATCAAGCCTGTTATGTCTGACTGCTCTCTTCCGGTAGTTTCAATGGGAGCAGTAAATAAATCGTCAAGTTTCTTCTCTAAGCCGGCTTTATCACCGTGCATTTGAATAAAGTTATCCATATCATGAGGAACATAGAAACTATATTGCCATGAATTGGCTTCAGTATAGTTAAAGTTCACTTCTCTTGCATCAAATGGAATAAACCAGGCTCCATTATATCTTGCCCTCATAAAGCCGGTATTATAATCAAAGAGGTGTTTATATCCCTGAGCTCTGATCATAAAGTCTTCACAAATTTTCTTCTTGCCCATTGATTCAGCCATTGTGGCAATACACCAATCGTCATAAGCATACTCTAAAGTTTTTGAAACTGATTCATGGTCTGAATCTGCCGGTATAAATCCAAACTTCTTATAATATAACAGGCCAAAATGGTCTTGACTGGCACTCTTAAGCATTGCCTCAAACGCTGTATCAATATTATAATCACGTATACCCTTCATGTATGCATCTGCAATAACAGGTATTGCATGAAAGCCTATCATACACCATGTTTCATTGGCGGCTAATTCCCATACAGGTAACAAGCCTCCATTTTCATATTGTTTAATGAATGTTCGTATAAAATCATTTGTTCTTTTTTGGTCAATTATTGTCATTAGGGGATGCAGTGCTCTGTATGTATCCCATAATGAAAAAACAGTATAATAGTCGTGTTCTGTTTTATGTTCCTTGAAATCACGGCCTAAATATGATCCATTCACATCACTGAACAGATTTGGACTTACCATTGTGTGATAAAGGGCTGTATAGAAAACTGTAAGTAACTCATTATTTACATCATCTGATTTTATCTCAATTTTATGTAATTCTTTATTCCACAGTTCTGTAGCATTCTTTTTAACCTGTTCAAAATTCCAATCACTTATTGAGGATTCAAGATTCAGTCGTGCATTCTCAACACTAATTGATGAAATACCGACCTTAGCGTATAGTGGGTGTTCAGATGCTTTTCCAAAATTTAAAATAGCTTTGATATTTTTACCTTCAGTATACTTATTATCAGCAACAGGGATATTATTCAGGGCCATCTTTGCTTCTGTTATTTTCTCAGAGAACCTGATAACAAAATACACTCTTTGATCGTTTGCCCATGCTGTTGAGCCTCTATACCCTTCTATTTCATTTTCAGAAACAATTTTCATCCACGAATTTGTAACATCATCACGATGCTCTAAATCAATTAACACCTTCTGAATTTCGCCCTTTTTAAAGCTGTATGAATGAAAGCCCGCTCTGCTGGCAGCCGTCAGCTCAACTTCAATATTATCATCAAGTAATTTTACACTATAGTAACCCGGTGATGCAGTTTCACTCTTGTGAGAGAATTTACTCCTGTAACCGGGATTTCCATCATAACCATTATTCCAATATTCCTGACCGGTAAATGGCATAAGCAAGATATCTCCGTAATCCGGAATACCCGTTCCACTGAGGTGTGTGTGGCTAAAACCATAGATAATACTGTCACTGTAATGATAACCACCACAACCATCCCATCCTTCCAACCTGGTATCCGGGCTCAATTGAACCATTCCGAAAGGGACTGTTGCTCCAGGGAAAGTATGTCCGTGAGCCCCTGTACCAATAAATGGATTAACATATTTAACAAGATCGAGCTGGGCATAACTATGGAATGTTAAACCCAATATCACCATTAAAATAAATAGGAAGGTCCGGTTATTCTTCATTGGAATTTTATTTTCTTAAGTTAAGTGAGAATTACTTTTAAATTCATAATGAGATCATTCAGATAATGTTTCAGCCATAGAACAAATCATCTCAATTTTCTTTAAATCAGCCTGCATGTATGAAGATGGGAAAACATCTGAAAGCTGACTATTCTCATATCGCATTTTACCTTGAAATAATCCCGATGCTGATAAATGATACTCCCTACACCCTGTAGCTTCCACCAGTTCAGCAAAGTTCCTCTCATTAATACCTGATCCTGGCATAATTATAATACGGTTTGCCGATTTCTGAACCAGTTCAGAAATTATCGGACTGCCGTTTGTGGCATGTAAAGAACCACCGGATGTAAGAATTCTATTGCAACCAAGTCCAATTATTTGCTCAAGTGCTGTGAATTGTTCCTTTACCATATCAAATGCTCTATGAAATGTAACCGTCATAGGACTGCACATTTCCATAACCTCTTTCATCCGGCAACTATCAACCGTCCCATCAGAATTTAGCATTCCAATTACAATACCTGCTGCTCCTGCAACTTTAGCAGTAAAAATGTCTGACTTGATAACATTAAACTCTGAATTTGTATATAAAAAATCCCCACCTCGTGGTCGAATGAGCACATTAACCGGAATTCTCAAATGTGAAACGGCATATTCAATCATACCTTTTGATGGTGTTACTCCACCGATACTCAATGAACTGCAAAGTTCTATACGGTCAGCTCCACCACGCTGTGAAACCAGCGCAGATTCAATATTATCAACACAAATCTCTATCAGGATCTTCTTATTCATGTGGACAAATTTAGCTTAAAAATAATTCACATAATCATGTTTAATTTTGCTCGTTTGAAATCATCATCTGTTTGATCATTTCACTTGGAAGATTGCAATATATTTGTTTGGAATTTAGTACTAATAAAAATCACCTTCAATCAGTAAGCAGCATGAAAAAGATTCTATTTATTTCTTTATTGCTAACGATCACTAACCTCGGTGTGGCTCAAGATATTAGCGGAGCATGGAATGGAATATTAAAAATTAGAGGCATGGAACTCAGAGTTGTTTTTAACCTCGCCAAAGAAGCTGATGGATATTCATCTACTATGGACAGCCCTGATCAAGGTGCATTCGGTATACCAATGTCTTCAACTGAATTTGATAATAATCAACTGAAACTTACACATACTGCTGCAACGATAGTATATATAGGTACATTATCGGAGGAAGAAAAAATTATTGGAACTTTTACCCAGGGGGGACAGTCGTTTCCAATGGATCTGACAAGGAGTATTCCTGAAAAAAAAGCTGTTATCAGACCCCAGGAGCCTGCAAAGCCTTATCCTTATCTGTCGGAAGATGTAGAAATTATTAATTATGCTGATTCAGTGAAACTTGTCGGCACTTTAACAATTCCATCCAATAAAAGCAAATATCCGATAGTAATACTTATCTCTGGAAGTGGGCCTCAGAACAGGGATGAGGAACTTCTTGGTCATAAGCCTTTTCTAATCATCTCTGATTATCTGACAAGAAATGGCATTGCCGTATTACGTTTTGATGACAGGGGAACTGCAAAATCAACCGGCAACTTCAGCTCCGCTACTTCATATGACTTCACAAAAGATGTAGAAGCCGCTATCAGTTATCTTAAAACTCGTCAGGATATTGATAATACACAAATTGGACTTGTTGGTCATAGTGAGGGAGGAATAATAGCTCCAATGGTTGCTGCCCGTTCAAAGGATGTGGATTTTATTGTTTTGATGGCGGGTACGGGTGTTAGAGGTGATGAACTTTTACTAATGCAACAAGAGGCAATTGGCAAGGTTTCAGGTTCATCTGAAGCTGAACTTGCAAGTATGAGGTCTATTAACAGGCAATTGTTTGATATTGTATTGGATAACCGTAATCAGGATTCTCTCAAGTCAGAATTGAAAACTTTAATGCACCATATTATTAATGATATTCATGATTCACTAATGCCGCAAGGCATCTCTGATGAAGATTTCATTGAAATGACCATTAACCAGCTTGATACACCATGGATGAAATATTTTATAACGCATGATCCGGTCGATAATCTTAAGCAGGTTAAATGTCCTGTATTGGCTATCAACGGTTCCAATGATCTCCAGGTACCGGCTAAAGTTAATCTCAATGCCATTCAGCAGGCACTGCAATCTGGCGGTAATACTAAAGTGACAATTAATGAAATACCCGGATTAAATCACCTATTTCAGGAAAGCTTAACCGGCAATCCGGCAGAATATGCTGAAATTGAACAGACTTTTTCGCCCGTTGCATTAAAAATAATTGCGGACTGGATAAATAAAACAACCACAGGATTATAAGGCAGCACAAACCGGATAGGCTGATCTTTAAATAAATTGTAACTTGCACTAAATTTAATGAGACTATATTGTGAAAGATAAAGTGGTCATAATCACCGGAGGTTCATCAGGGATTGGTTATGCTTTGGCAGGTGAATTTGGCAGGTTAGGAGCTAAAATTGTTATCGCAGCGAGAGATCAGAAAAAGCTTGAACATGCAAGAAATGATCTTCAGCACAAAGGCTTTGAAGTAACCTCTATTCCATGCGATGTAAGTAAAGAAAGTGACTGTCATAATCTTATAGAATCAACCATAAAACAGTTCGGTAAAATAGATATCTTAGTCAATAACGCGGGTATATCCATGAGGGCAGCCTTTATTAATACTGACCTTGAAGTGCTGCATAAATTGATGAATATTAATTTTTGGGGGACTGTTTATTGCAGCAAATATGCCCTTCCATATTTAATACAGTCAAAAGGCAGTTTGGTGGGAATAATATCAGTTGCAGGATATATAGGATTACCGGGCAGAACCGGTTACTCAGCTTCTAAGTTTGCAGTTCGCGGATTTCTGGATACACTTCGCAGCGAGAATTCAAATACAGGACTGCATGTATTGGTTGCTGCACCGGGTTTTACTGCTAGCAATATACGCAACACTGCACTTACATCAAATGGTCAGCCTCAAGGTGCCACACCACGTAATGAAAGTGAAATGATGTCGGCTGAAACGGCAGCCACTAAAATTGTCAGGGCTGTTATTAAGCGAAAGAACTCATTAGTACTTACGTTTATAGAAGGGAAATTCACCGTTTTTCTTAATAAGTTCTTTCCTTCACTTGTTAGTAAATTAGCATATAATCAGATGAAAAAAGAACCTGATTCACCCTTAGCATAACAGACTGTAAATCAATAAAAATTTATAAATCAATATTAAATCTAATTGAAATGGAAAAACTAAACCTGGAAATACTACTCCTTGAAGGCCTTAACGACCTTAAATTTGGAGATACACCTGCAACCGTTGAAAAAATCTTAGGCAAACCACAGGAAACTAAGAAACTTAGCGAAGAGGGTGATGAAATTGATAAAGAACTTGATACCATCCTTTGGGAGTACGACAACGAAGGATTAACCGTTTTCTTTGAAGGTAAAAATAATCATGTTTTATCCTGCTTTGAAACGGATAATGCCGATGCAACGCTTTTTGGAAAAAAGGTGTTTGAGATGAATGAGAAGCAAATTATCGATTTAATGAAGGAAAATGGTCTTACTCAAATAGATAAGGAAGAAGAGGAGTGGGGCGAAAAAAGAGTTTCTTTCGATGAGGGTTTGATTGATTTCTATTTCCAGGATAATGACCTGATTACCGTAAATTGGGGCGTTTTTGTGAATGAAGATGGTGAAATAGAAGAATTTGATGAAGATGAAGATTAGGAATAACTAATTCTAATCCATTCATCGAATTACATACTGAAATTTTTATTCAGCGGATGATATTTTAGAATATTATCTCTAAGATATTCGCGGTCAATATGGGTGTAGATCTCTGTTGTGGTGATAAATGCGTGACCTAACATGTCTTGAACTGCACGGAGATCTGCTCCATTCTCAACCAGATGAGTTGCAAATGAATGTCTGAAAGTATGGGGGCTGATTGTTTTTTTAACACCAGCTAATTTGCCCGTTCTTTTTATAATTTCAAAAATCATTGCTCTGGTTAATTTCCGTCCATAATGGTTTAAGAACAGAAAGTTCTCATGTCCATTCTTTATTGGCAGATGGACCCGGCAATAATCCTTGTATCGCTGAATTTGCTTGATAACTCTTGGTCCTATTGGAACCAATCGCTGTTTATTGCCTTTGCCGATAATAATTACATACCCCTCTTCAAGAAATAGATTAGTAAGTTTAAGCTCTGTCAACTCACTAACTCGTAGGCCACAACCATATAAAGTTTCTATTATTGCCTTATTTCTTTCACCAAGTGGATCGCTTAGGTCTATTACACCAATCATCTTCTCTATCTCTTGTTGTGAAAGGACTTCAGGTAACTTTCTGCCTATTTTAGGCATTTCGAGCAATTCTGTAGGATTCTCTTTAATAAGGTTCTCTGTTACCAGATATCTGTAAAATGAACGGATGCCGGAAATAATTCTCGATTGACTGCTTGCTTCAATGTCAACTGAAGAAAGGGCTTTCAAAAAATCCTGCAAATGTGTCAGCTTCAGTTCACTTGGTGATAGACTCGTCTGATCTGATGAAATATATTTGGAGAGTTTTTCAATATCGCTGCAATATGCTTCAATAGTGTTGGTAGATAAAGAACGCTCTATCTGTAACCAAGCCCGAAATCCTTTAATGAGTAACTCCCATTGCATAATGCGTATGCTAATTTAAACTAACTTTGCAGCCATAAGCTACACAGCAAATTTAAAGCATTCAACCACTTAAAGCATTAAAAAAGAATTGTTGCTGTTTTTTTTATTCCACCATTTGGAAGATACAAAATATTTTGTATTTTTGCAGTCCTAAAAATTAAAGGCTTTACAACAATGGCTAAGAAGAGCAAAGAAGCACGAATTCAGGTGATTTTAGAATGTACTGAGCATAAAACCAGCGGTATGCCAGGCACTTCAAGGTACATAACCACTAAAAATAAGAAAAATACACCTGAGAGACTTGAGATTAAGAAGTATAATCCCATTCTCCGCAAAATGACTATCCACAAAGAAATAAAATAATATAGCACCATGGCAAAGAAAGTTGTTGCTACCCTTAGAACTTCTTCGGGTAAGGATTATGCAAAGGTTATCAGAATGGTTAGGTCAGAAAAAACTGGTGCCTATTCATTTAAAGAAACGATCATACCTAACGATCAGGTTAAAGATTTCCTTTCGAAAAAATAATTTCTACTGAAATAATATAAGCAGGGCCTTTTCTTGTTATAGGAAAAGACCCTGTTTTGTGTTTTTGTATAAAGAGGTCTTTTCCTTTTGATTACTTTTGCCTTACTTATCATTTATTTAATACTATGGGCTTTTTCTCCATCTTCTCAAAAGATAAAAAACAGGAACTTGATAAAGGACTTGAAAAAACTAAGGATAGTTTCTTTAGTAAGTTATCAAAGGCAGTTGTTGGTAAATCGACGGTTGATGATCAAGTGCTTGATAATCTCGAAGAAATTCTTGTTACTTCTGATGTTGGAGTAGAAACCACATTACGTATTATTGATAGAATTGAAAAAAGAGTCGCTCGCGATAAATACTTAGGTATTAGTGAGTTAAATAGAATTCTACGTGAAGAGATTATTGAACTTCTTGATGAAACGGAACACCCTGATCTGATAAAGGATTTCGACTTCCCTAAACGAGACACCCCTTATGTGATTATGGTTGTTGGTGTGAACGGCGTTGGAAAAACCACTACCATTGGCAAACTTGCTCATCAATTCAAGAATGCTGGTAAAAATGTAGTATTAGGAGCTGCTGACACCTTTAGAGCTGCTGCTGTTTCACAGCTTGAAATCTGGGCTGATAGGGTAGGGGTACCCTGCATTACACAAGGTATGGGAGCCGATCCCGCCTCTGTTGCTTTTGATGCCCTGAAATCAGCTATTTCTCGTAATGCTGACGTTTTGATCATTGATACTGCCGGACGGTTGCATAATAAGGTTAACCTTATGAATGAACTTTCAAAGATCAGAAAAGTTATGCAAAAGCTTCTTCCCTCGGCTCCCCATGAAGTACTGCTCGTTCTTGATGCATCCACCGGACAGAATGCTATTGAACAAGCCAGGCAATTCACCGCTGCTACTGAAGTTAATGCTTTAGCCCTTACTAAACTCGATGGTACTGCAAAAGGTGGAGTAGTTATTGGTATCAGCGATCAGTTTAAAATTCCGGTTAAGTATATTGGCATTGGTGAGAAAATTACTGATTTACAACCATTTGTTAAAGAGGAGTTTGTTGATTCGCTCTTTAGCTCTTAATATTTAATGGATTACTCTACCCAATCAGTGATGAATTCATTTTTATTTGATTACCCAGCTACTTGAACACAACAATTGCGTTATTTCCTAATTCTCTTTTCATTTGAAGACAAAACTTGTTAATCATAAATCGGTAAATGTTATTACCCTTGGTTGTTCTAAAAACCTTGTTGATTCTGAATTCATGCTGCGGCAACTGAAAGCGGCAGGATTTGAGGTACAACATGATTCCAATGCCCATTCTAATGTAATTATCATTAATACCTGTGGATTTATCAATGATGCGAAGGAGGAATCAATAAATACGATTCTTTACTGGTCTGATCTTCGTAAAGAAGGTAAAATCGACCAACTTTATGTTATGGGTTGCCTCTCTGAAAGGTACAGAGAAGAACTACAAGCTGAAATACCTGAGGCTGATGGTTTTTATGGTGTTAATGATTTGAATGCACTGCTGCAGACTTTAAATGCTCCATTCAGAAAGGAATTGCTGAGTGAAAGAATAATTACCACGCCGTCACACTACTCGTATTTGAAAATTGCTGAAGGTTGTGACCATAAATGTGCATTTTGTGCAATTCCTGTCATCAGGGGTAAAAATATCTCAAAACCGGTTGAAGATTTAATAAAAGAAGCTGAATTCCTAGCAGCTTCCGGTGTTAAGGAAATTATGCTGATTGCTCAAGATCTTACATGGTATGGAAAAGACCTTTATGGTAAGCAATATCTTGCCCAATTGATTGAAAGACTTAGTGAAGTGAATGGAATTGAATGGATTCGATTACATTATGCTTATCCCCTCAAGTTCCCAATGCAAATCCTTGATATCATGAGAGATAATCCTAAGGTTTGCAAATACATTGACATCCCTCTGCAGCATATCAACAACCGTATTTTGAAATCCATGAAACGTGGATTAAGTGGTGATGATACAAGAAAATTGATTGAGACCATTCGAATGAAAGTGCCGGGAGTGGCAATAAGGACTAGCCTGATCGTTGGGTATCCCGGTGAAACTAATGAAGAGTTCAATGAGCTGAAGCAGTTTGTTAAAGAAACATGCTTCGAAAGATTAGGCGTATTTACCTATTCGCATGAGGAAAATACTCCTGCATATAAATTAAATGATGATATACGGCCGGCTGTTAAGGCACGACGCGCAGAGCAACTTATGACACTCCAACAGCAGATCTCCGAAACCAGAAATGCCTCCATGGAAGGTCAGGTTATTAAGGTGATACTTGATCGTAAGGAAGATAATACCTGGGTTGGTAGAAGTGAGTTTGACTCCCCTGAAGTTGATAATGAAGTGATTATATCAGTGGATGAAGGAACTTATAATCCTGATGACCTCTATAATGGCAAATTTGTCCAGGTAAAAGTTACCGGATATGATATGTATGACCTTTTCGGCGAAATCGTAATTTAAACAAGTATTTGATTGCCTGTTGGTGTCATTCAACCTGACTTCATCATTAATTTTTGCTTTACTTTGTAACATGACACTTTTTTATCAAGGATAGTGATTAGCTATGATGAAAAAATTATTCAATCCGTTCACTAAATACGAGGGGTATCAATGTTTCGGGTGTTCACCCGACAATCCTTTTGGCCTTCAGCTTAGTTTCCATGAGGAAGATGAATTTGTAACTGCAAGCTGGGAACCGGTTGACCATTTTCAGGGTTGGTTTAATACTTTGCATGGAGGTATTCAGGCAACTATGCTTGATGAAATTGCAAGCTGGTTTGTGTTCGTTAAACTGAATACTTCAGGGGTGACCGCAGAAATGGAAGTAAAATTGAAGAAACCGGTCAAAATGGATGAGGGTAAGTTATTCCTGAAAGCTCAATTGCGGGAAATGAGAAGAAACGTTGCTGTAATTGATACCTATTTGTATAACAGCAAGATGGAACTGTGCACAGAGGCTGCAATGCATTATTTTACATACCCTGAAAAACTTGCCAAAGAGAAGTTCTGGTATCCAGGAAAAGAAGCTTTCTATTTAAGGGAACCAGTCAAATAAAACCTCTTTTGATCAGTTAACTCTACAATTATTTTCGGTAATAGTCGTAGTTCTCTGTGTCAATATTATTGAATAGCTTAACCCAGTTAATATTGCCATAGTTTTTACCCATTCTCACAATTATAAGATTCTTGGCAGGATTACAATAAATGAATTGTCCCAGTATTCCTTGTGCCCAAAATGCTCCTGATGGGTGTCTTCTCCATTGATAGGAATAGGTATAATCTTTTCTGGCTCCCTCATTGTCATTATTAACCAATGTCTTCTCAATCCAACGTGGTGAAATGAGTTGCATTCCATTCCAATTACCTTTATTGAGGTAAAGTCGTCCGAATTTGGCATAATCCCTTGCTCTTGCATTCAGGCAGCAAAATCCTTTTATTGTGTGATTACGTCGGGAATCCAGATTATATGTTGCATCAAACTCCATCTCCATAGGAATCCACAATTTCTTTTCAAGGAATTCATTTAAAGGCATACCGGTTGATCTTTCAACTGCAAGTGATAAAAGCAAGGTGTTGACGCTTATATATTCAAACTCCTTATCCGGCTCTTGTTTGGGCTCTAGCTTTGTGATATACTTCAATAGGTGGGTTCCATAATAATACTTGGGCATGTCAACAAAGGGATTTTTGTAACTCTCCTTATAATCAATTCCTGATCTCATGTTCAGTAAGTGCCTGATGGTAATTCCTGATAGACGGGAATCCAACTCAGGAATATATTTAATGATAGGTTCCTCTTCATTCTTTATAAATCCTTCATCTATGGCAATTCCAACCAGTGCAGAGACAACTGACTTATTTACTGAAAATGATGTAAGCAAGGATGTTGTATCATATTTATCATCATAATACTCATATACCATAGTGTCATTTCTAACAATAAGGAATGCAACAGTATTTGATTCTTGCAAGAAATCTTCAAATGATTTGGATTGTTTGGATGCGAATGACCTTATCAATTGGGGAAGTGGATTATTCACTGCTGACTGGAAATGGAACACCGCTTCACCCTTGTTCACAGGTACCTGAGGGAATTTTTTATAATCATCAATATTTGCAAAATTGAAATAGAAAAAACGTCCTAGGTGACACGATGACAATGCAATACACAAAAATATCAATGTAATGATGGGTATGAATTTCTTTCTAATTTGCATGTGAACAGTATTTTACGTAAATTTATCAAATAATGATTAACAAATTTAAATCACTCATGACACATAACTTACAAGTTAATTGGATAGATGGTGTTTCCTTTAATGTCAATGCCGATAATCACAACATTATTATTGATGCCCCATTAGATGCAGGTGGTGAAGATAAAGGTATCAGACCTAAAATGCTGGTTTTAGCTGCTTTGGGAGGCTGTACCGGCGTTGATATTGTCTCAATCCTTCAAAAGATGAAAGTAACCTTAAACAGTTTTAAAATAGCTGTAGAGGGCAACCTTACTGAAACGCACCCAAAAGTTTATGAGTCAATTGTGTTAAAGTACATTTTCAATGGACATGAACTTGATAGATCAAAATTGCAGAAAGCTATAGAGCTTTCGCAGGAAAAGTATTGTGGTGTCACTGCTATGTTGAAAAACTCTGTAAAAATAAGCTATGAGATAATTATTGAATAAGTTGGTCAGATTTCGCAGAAATGTAATACACCCGGTTATTTATGGGTTTGGTCCGGATTCCTTCTAACAATGGTTATCAATTCATTTAGGATCATGGCAGTGGCCCCCCAAATGAGATGATTGCCAACCATATAACCGGGTACATGCATTAATTGTGAATCATGAGTTTTGATAGGATAGTGATTTACAACGCCATTGTTTAAAAAGTAATTGAAAGGTACAACAATAATTTCGGCTACTTCTTTATTATCAGGTATAAACACAGGTTGTTCTTGCATATAGGATACCACCGGGTAAATAATAAAATTACTGGGTGGGACATATAATTGTGTCAGTACTCCCAGTATCTGGATATTATTCCTTTTAATTCCTATTTCTTCTTCCGTTTCTCTATAAGCAGTTTCTACAAAGTCGTTATCATCTTTCTCTGCCTTCCCCCCGGGAAATGAGACTTGTCCGGAATGAACGCCTTTATATTCCACTCTTTTGGTGAAAACAATGGAAGGATTATTATCTTTATCCGGGAAAAACAGAATGAGAACACTACTTTGCTGAGCGTTTGAGATATCAGGATTCTGAAGTAACAGTTGTTTTCTGTTGGCTGGTGCCAGCATATCGTGTGCATTCGTGCCGGGTAAAGGTATATCCAGTGCTTTTTTAAGTTCTACAATGAATGAATTATAACTTCCTGACATCATACGCGTAATATGGAAAGTATTGACTGCTCAAATATAATTTATTAAAACACTAGGTGTATCGGTAATTTGATTAATTTTATGCATTAAATATTCAATTCTTCATGGTTAAGGAAAAAGGTACTACTCAAATTGCTAAGGACGAGAAAACCGGTAATGTTTATGAATTAATACTATTTAATGATAACGTAAATGATTTTGTTTTTGTTATTGATTCTTTGATTGAGGTTTGTGAACTTGATCCTATTCAAGCTGAACAAATTACACTTATAACACATGAAAAGGGCAAATGCGGGGTCATCTCCGGCACTCTTAATGAATTAAAACCCAAATACCAAATATTAACAGATAGAGGCCTTACGGTTTCAATTGAATAGCCTGATATTAAATTCAATAATATTGCTTTATGTCATTAACACTGATAATTTTACTGATAGCACTGGGATTAATCCTTTTATTGATTGAAATTTTTGTAGTACCGGGCACTTCAGTCATTGGTATTGCAGGTGGTGTTTTAATCGGATTTTCAATTTGGCAGGCATATAGGGTCTTTGGATCTGATAAAGGCCATCTTGTTGTAATAGGGACACTTGTGCTTATTGGAATAACGTTGGTACTTGCATTCAAATCCAATACATGGAAAAGGATGATGTTGAACACTAACGTTGAAGGCAGGGTTAATGAAATAGAAATAAACAAGTTGGATATTGGTGATATTGGGAAATCTGTTTCCCGTATTTCACCTGCCGGTACTGCACTTTTTGAGAATGAACTTTATGAAGTTCACACACAGGGTGATTTTATTGATCAGGAAACTGAAATTGTGATAATCAAGATTGAAGATAACAAAATAATTGTAAAACGTAAACAGTAAACTATGGAACCAGGCATCTTATTAGTATTGGCAATTGGAATTGCATCCGTAATAGGCTTATGGATAATCTTTTATTTTATTCCCGTGGGACTATGGTTCTCAGCACTTTTATCAGGAGTAAGGGTCTCTCTTTTACAACTTGTATTTATGCGTTGGAGAAAAGTGCCACCATCAGTAATTGTAACCGCTATGATCAATGCAACAAAAGCAGGATTATCAATCAGCCGTGATGAACTTGAGGCTCATTATCTTGCAGGTGGTAGAGTTAAGCTTGTGATCAACGCATTGATTTCTGCCGATAAGGCCAATATACCACTGAATTTTAAAGCTGCCACTGCTATTGACCTGGCCGGTAGGGATGTATTCGAAGCCGTTCAAATGTCCGTTAATCCTAAAGTTATTAATACTCCTCCAATTGCAGCTGTGGCTAAAGATGGTATTCAGTTGATTGCAAAAGCACGTGTAACCGTGCGGGCAAATATCAAGCAATTAGTTGGAGGTGCCGGCGAAGAAACGATCCTCGCCAGGGTAGGAGAGGGCGTTGTTTCTTCAATTGGCTCTTCATTATCTCATAAAGCTGTGTTGGAAAATCCGGATTCTATTTCAAAGGTGGTTCTTTCAAAAGGATTGGATTCCGGAACCGCATTTGAAATTCTATCCATTGACATTGCTGATATAGATGTTGGTAAGAACATTGGTGCACAACTCCAAATGGATCAAGCAAATGCTGATAAAAATATTGCTCAGGCAAAAGCAGAAGAAAGAAGAGCAATGGCTGTGGCTCTGGAACAGGAAATGAAAGCTAAAGCTCAGGAAGCTCGTGCTAAAGTTATTGAAGCTGAAGCCGAAATTCCTCTTGCTATGGCTGAATCGTTCAGATCAGGGAACATGGGTGTTATGGATTATTACAAGTTCCAGAATATTCAGGCGGATACAAAGATGCGCGAGTCTATCTCTGAACCTCCTAAACCTAAACAAGGGCCAAAGGGGCCTGAAGCCCCGATAGCATAATAAACTACCAAGCGCCCTCATTTACAGGGCGCTTTTTTAGTACTTTAAGTTATATTTTTGTTGTTATCTTTAAACCAATTCGAAGTTAATGGTGAATACCAAAGTCAATTACCGTAGTTTACTTAATATCTGTCAGCCGTTTGTAAGCAAAAATGAAAGCTCTATAATCAGGGATGCTTATGCCTTGATTTGTTCAGAATATAATAACCGGACATCCGTTTGCAATGAACCCCTGCTTGACCATATAATCAAGTTAACCAGAGTTGTGGTTGTTGAACTGAACCTGGGTTTTATGTCGGCTATCAGTACCTTGTTTTGTTATGCAAATCCTAAAAGCCAATCAGTGGCCCAATTCATCAAGGACAATAAATTAAATGAAGTCATCCCAATTATTGAAAGTTATCAGAGAATAGCAGAGCTGCCTACTGAAAGGTTGATAAAGAATGTGGATAATTTTACCGGTATCATGCTGACCATGGCCGGCGATGTCAGAGCTATTTTTTTATCGTTGGCTGAAAACTTATTCCTACTCCGGAATGCTGACAATATTGATAAATCAGATCTTTCTAATGTTCTCAACAAGGCAATTAATATTTATATTCCTCTCTCGCATAAGCTTGGATTATATCGTGTTAAGTCAGAAGCTGAAGAATTAACTTTTAAATTAACACAACCTGTTGAATATGTAAGACTTGCTGAAAAGATAGATGCAGAAATCAGTCGTAATAAAGATTTTATCCAGAAGTTTACTGAACCAATAATTAGCGAACTTGGAAAAGCAGGTATCAATTTTACTGTAAAAAGCAGAACAAAATCCGTTTCATCCGTTCACTCAAAAATGACCAAACAGAAAGTTCCATTTAATGAGATTTACGACCTTTTTGCCATACGTATAATTATCGATTCTAAATTGAATGAGGAGAAGGCTGATTGCTGGAAAGCCTATTCTATAGTAACGAACCTTTATGATCCTGAAACCAGTAGGATGAGGGATTGGATTACCCTGCCACGCCCTAATGGTTATGAATCTCTACATATTACCGTAAAAGATAAAACCGGTAAATGGGTAGAGGTACAAATAAGGAGCCGGCGAATGGATAAAGATGCTGAACTTGGTAATGCCGCTCACTGGAAGTATAAAGGACATAAAAGTAATGTTGATACTACTGATTGGATGAATACGGTTCGTGAAATACTTGAAAATCCAAACTATACTGAAGAACTGCTGGTCAATAAGGAGCTTTCATCAAAACTACGTGACGATAGCATATATGTCTTTACACCTGCAGGTGATCTGATAAAAATGAAAGATGGTTCAACAATATTGGACTTTGCCTTTGAACTGCATACAGTTATTGGATCAAAATGTTCGGGAGGAAGAGTTAATCATAAAATCGTCCCTATAAGGCAAAAGTTAAACAATGGCGATGTTGTTGAAATAATTACCTCTAAAAATCAATCACCAACCAGAGACTGGCTCAATTGGGTAGTATCGTCAAGAGCAAAAAATAAAATTAAAAGGTATTTGAAAGAGGCTGAGTTTAAGCAAGCTGAAGAAGGTAAAGATATCCTGCGTCGCAAGCTTAGTCAATTAAAAATGCCATATAACGACGAAAATGTAAGTAAACTTGTTGCTCATTTTAAATTTGAAACAGCACTTGAATTATATCAACAATTGGCTGAGGGCAAAATTGAACCTTCATTAGTAAAGGAAGTTTTAACAGGTCAACTTAAGGAAATTATTGAAACACCATTGGTTAGAGAAGTGCCAAAGCAGATCAATAAGACCTCTGAGAATACTATTGTTGTTAATGAATCAGCTGAATTGCAGGGTTATATCCTTGCTCAATGCTGCAACCCGGTAATGGGTGACGAAATATTTGGATTCGTTATGGCAATAGGGGGTATAAAAATTCATAGAACCAACTGTCCGAATGCTCCGCGATTGAAATCCAGATATCCTTATAGGGTGATGAATGCACAATGGTCAAAAGTTGCTGAAGGATCACACTTTATTTCTTCCCTATATGTAAGTGGTATTGATCAATTGGGTATCTTGAACTCAATTACCGAATTATTGTCAAATGAGCTAAAAGTAGATGTTAGGAATATATCATTCAACAGTAAAGGTGGTAAATTTGAAGGAACTATAAAAGTAAGTGTAAGAGATTCACGACACATAGATTCCTTAATGAAGAAAATTGAAGGAATCAAAGGCGTAACAAGAGTAAGGCGTATTCAATAAATGTTCTATGGAATTTTCCGGTTATTATAACAGTGGTAAACTCCTTAAAGAGGGGAATTGCTATTCTTTTAAATACATTAAATGTGTTACGCTGGATGACAATAATCAATATATGATCTTAGAAGATCAGTTTGGAATGCGACATTTTATTGAGTACGAACCTTACAAGGACTATAACCTGGCCATCTCCGACAATATAATGTGTCTGGTTGCTAAAATAAATTGCACCGGAAGATTATATCTTGAGCCTGAACATCCGTTGTACAAAGCCGGCAATTGCTATCAGTTCAACATTATTACTGTAAAAGAACTTCCAAATGAATGGGAAATCACTGTTATTGATTGCTTTGAGAATAAAATAACCTTTAATACGGATTCAAGGATATCTGTTATACCCCAAGCTGGAGATTCAATTATGGCAAGAGTTGAAAGTATCAAAAAAGGAATTCCTAATCTGGTTATTGATAAGGAGTTAATGCACATACAGGCTTAAAATTGTTAATACTGAAGCTATATTTTTCTATTTATGTAGTATTGATAAGGCTTTTCAGTTATTAACAAATGTTAATAAGTCGTGTTAACAGAACGTTAACATTTTTTCTTCAAAAACACTTGACAAACCCTCTTGATTTTTGTAATTTTACAACATCAGGCCAACGATATGGTGAGAATCAGAAGATGAGCCTGGAGTGAAAAACCGCAAGGAAGAGTAGCTCTGGAAACTCAGTTTTTCGCAGGGTGGATTGAAGTAACCGTCAAAAGTTAACATTGAAGTCCGGAAAACAGATCTGACCTAAGGAACAGTACGAAAGTACTATCCATCAACGGTAAGTGATGACTGCTTTACGAAGCAGGACATTAACGAAGCGCCAAAACAATAACCTGAGGCTTTACGTCAGTTACGATTGGCCTAAAGCAGGAGGGAAGCCACTTGAAAGAGTAGTTTCCCTCCTTGTTTTATTATTGTCGTATTTTTGTCCGGTTAGCTCCTCTTTTATATAATGAATCTACGTGATATCCTTCAGCTTGATCAATCGAGAAATAATGTAGATCAGGTTATTAAAATGGTTAGAGATAATCCTGCTCTTTTTGACTCCCTCTGGTCAATTTTTAAGGAGAACGAAAATCCTATCAGCAGAAGAGCATTGTGGGCTATTGATATCTTAACTGAAAATCAACCATTTCTTAGTGAATCACATCTGGAAACATTAATCCAAATGCTTCAAACATCAAATCATGATGGATTAAAACGACATTCACTTCGAATTCTTGAACGGAATGTTATTCCTGAAAGCTATAAAGGAATTCTGGTTTCAGTCTGTTTTAAATGGTTAGAGGATTCCAGTTCACCAGTTGCAGTTAAAATGTTCAGCCTGAAAATTCTATCAGATGTTGCTGTGCAAGAGCCTGTTCTTGCCAGGGAACTCATTGATATTATTGAATTACAACTGGTTAATTCAACACCAGGTTTCAAAAGTATAGCCTATAAAATTATTAGAAAACTTCAAAAGGAAATTGGTGCACAGGGGGTTAGATAGCTAATTCGCTTAGTTCTCATTCCAGTAAGCCGTATTATTCTTCTATATCAGCGGTATCAGTCTCAGGAATCGTATCTTCAGATTCCTTTTCATCATCCAGTTCATCCAATGCCTCATCCTCATTAAGACCTTTTGTATCAATCTTTACAGGCACTTTTATCAGATAACTTGCTGTTTCTGTATCAACAGTTATTGCATAAAAGAAATCTTCACCCTGGGTTTTTACTTTAATGACATGATTAGCATAACCAAGAGGGTATTTCTTACGAATTGCCTCCATTACCTCAGGTGAGACATTATTATAACTGATAACCAGTCGCTTACGTTCCATAAATGTATTAATTTTCAGGTTTGCAATATTATGACAGAAATTTTACAACTAATAGCCTAATATGTTAAAAAAACTAAAGATTTTCATAATTTACTGCTCGTATTTTCTAAAAGTACAGCAGTTCTGTTAGTTAGATATATTCTTAGTTTGTGCGTCTTACTTTCTTCATCATAAACCGACAAATATTCAATATCTTCATCTAAACGGTTGTGACCACCAAATTTAGAATTATCAGTACAAAGAACAACTTTATAGGCTCCTGGTTCAGATACAAAGAAATTATAATCAGGAATACTGTTAAAGGGGTGAAAATTGAAGAGGAAAATCAGGTTATTCTTACTGAAAATAACCGTTTTATTTACCTCATCCAAATTCAACAGGTTTGCAAATTCATAATCTAAAATTCCTTTCTGTTTTGCAATATGAATCATTGCCTTGTCAAAATCTGAGAGAAAGTGATATTTCAATTTTTCATTATCCTTGAGCGACCATTGACGTCTGGCATAAAGATAACTCCAATTATTGCCTTCGCGCGGGAAATCTATCCATTCAGGGTGACCGAATTCATTACCCATGAAGTTGAGATATGCTTGTCCGCCTAATGATAGAGTGAAGAATCTGAGTAATTTATGCAATGCTACCCCCCGATCAATGACAATATTATTATCATCCTTCACCATATTCCAATACATATACTTATCCATCAACCAGAAAGCCAGCGTTTTATCACCAACCAATGCCTGATCATGTGATTCGGCATAGGCAACAGTCTTTACACCCGGTAACCTGTTATTAAGCACATGCCATATCTCACTTATATTCCAATCCTCGTCTCTTGATTCCTTAAGTAATTTAATCCAGAAATCAGGAATGCCCATTCCAAGGCGATAATCGAAGCCAATACCACCATCCATGATATCTGATGTTAAACCGGGCATTCCGGTTACATCTTCAGCAATTACTATAGCATTGGGATTTATTTCATGAATCAGTTGATTTGCAAGCTGCAAATATGTTATAGCATCCCATTCAACGCCGTTGATAAAGTAGTCGAGCGGCCCGTTAATAGGAGCGT
>CALCQV010000005.1 GCA_937894795.1 uncultured Bacteroidales bacterium | reverse complement strand
CGGTTAATCTGAGTTTTCCATTGGGATAAAAGGCGCGCTGCAGGCCATTGCCGTTTTTGTAACTGCCATCACCTACTTTCATTCCGGTGATATCGAAATAGGTCCAGGTGCTGTCGTATAGGCCCATGTTATAGTAGCCTTCTATCTTTACCTGCCCGTTTTCGTAATAGAGCAGGTAATTGCCGTGCAAGGAGTCGTTCAGGTAGTTGAGTTCTTCAATCAGCAGGCCTTGTGTATCCCACTTTCGTGATGGCCCCGTGCGTTTGCCTTCCACGTAAGTGTCCATTGATTCCCTGATGCCGCTCTGATACCACCTTGTAGCTGTGCCATGTGGTTTATCGTTCAGGTAGTTTACTTCAAGTTCCTTTTTGCCATTTTCAAAATACCAGGTGCTGACGCCTTGCTGTTTTTTACCCTTGTATTGCTGACTTGATTTTAGCGTGCCTGAAGGATATTTGGTCTCTTTTACCCTGGTGCAGCTGTAACCTGCAATCAGGATAATTATCAGAAAATATATTGGTAACTTTTTCATCTTCCGGATTAAAACAGTCTGAATTATGCTCATAATATGGTGAACCTGTCGGGGTGCTTATATGTTGGCAATGGCATTCTGCCGTACTACGTCGAATAATATCACACCGGCGGCAACGGAGACATTGAGTGATGCTATTTCGCCCTGCATGGGTATTCTGATCACCTCATCGCTCCGGTTGATATACTCGCCTGACACCCCGTCTTCCTCTGAGCCAAGTATTAAAGCCAGGGGGCCTGTAAGCTGACTCTCAAAATAGTTCTTTGTTCCTTTCTCAGAAATGGATACGATGTGTAATCCGCTTTCTTTAAGGTACTCAATAGTGGTTTTCAGATTATGGCTCTTGTGTACCGGTATAATGTTGAGTGCTCCGGCCGATGTTTTAACAGCATCGGCATTTACAGGCGCACCACCTCTTTCAGGTATGATAAGTGCATGGGCCCCCGCACAGGCAGCGCTTCGGGCAATTGCCCCCATGTTCCTGACATCGGTTATGCGGTCGAGTATGACAAAGAGTGGAGTTTCACCTTTTTCATAAACTGACATAAGCAGGGTTTCTATAGGCTGATAGGCTACTTCTGAAATATAACAGGCTACACCCTGGTGGTTTGCCCTAACCATGCGGTTTAGCTTTTCAGCCGGTACATACTGATACGGGATCTTAAACTCGTTGATTAGTTTGCGCAATTCAGGTATCAATTCACCTTTTAAGCCAGCCTGCAGAAAAAGCTTGTCGACTTCCTTGCCTGCTTTGATTGCTTCTATTACCGGACGAATGCCGTATATGAGGTTGTTGTCTTTCATATTTCATTATTTATTGCAAAGATAGTATTTACATAGCATTGTATAAAATGCCGGTTGCAGCTTATAGCCAATTTGATGAAATCAACACTGATGGATAATGTTTGGTAATGGTTTGGGATGAATTCCTATTTTGAACGTATTTTGAACGTATCATAAACCTATTTCATACGAGTTAACACGTACGAAATACGTATGAAACACGTATGAAACACGTATAACAATGGAATTTGAACCTAATTTAACGGGTAATTGGAATTACCTCTGGAGTTCATTGATCGTTTTATTGGTTTTCTTATGTTGGAATTTCTGCTGACAGTCATTAAAAATCCTATTTTTGTTAATACGCCTATTTTTACTCTTTTCAATGCAAATCGCTTTTTATTCAGTCAATTATGCATAATTTTCTCGTATATAAATCATCAGCCGGTTCAGGGAAGACATACACCCTGATGCTTGAATATTTAAGTCTTGCTCTGATGCATACCAATGCCTATAAGCACATTCTCGCCATAACTTTCACCAACAAGGCTGCCAACGAGATCAAGCAACGCATACTCAAAACCCTTAAGGGCCTTGCGGTGATGACACCCGTCACCGTTGGTGCAAACAATCGTGAGTTGGTTGATAAACTGGTGAAGAATACCGGTTTAACCGAAGAGCAACTGTTCATGAATGCAAATAAGGTGCTTGCTTCCATCCTTCATAACTATAGTGATTTTGCCGTTTCTACCATTGATAGTTTCATGCATAAAGTGATCCGTTCATTTGCCTTTGATTTGAAACTCTCTATGAATTTCGAGGTGGAGCTTGATACCATTGGCCTGTTGAATGCATCAGTTGATGAACTTATAAGCAAGGTTGGAAAGGATGAGGAACTCACCGAGGTGCTTCGTAATTATGTTATCAGCAAAGCAGAGAGCGACGAATTATGGGATATTAGTGAAGATCTGAAAAAGAGTGCTACATCATTGCTCAAGGAGAAGATGATGGGCCTTATTCCGGCGCTTAGCACGAAAACTTTTACAAGCAATGATTATGAAAGGATAGTGTTGCGTCACCGTTCGCTTCAGTCGGGTTGTAAGGAGCAGGGGGGCTTGGCACTGAGCCTGATACAGGATGCCGGACTTGCCCCTGATGATTTTACCCAGGGTACACGCGGTATTGCGGGTTTCTTCCTTAAAGTGGCTGATGGGAAGTCAGCCGATTATAATTCGTATGTCAGGGCGGCTGTTGAGAACGATAAATGGTTTAAAGCCGGTTCACCATTATATGCAAACATTACCGGAATAAGTGATCAGCTTAAGCTGATTGTTAAACTGGTGATTGCCATGCAGCATGAAATGGCATTTCTGGAAGTGGTACGTAACAATTTCCATTCCACTCTGCTGCTGAAAAGAATAAACGATGAACTCGGCAACATCAGGCAACAGCGCAATGTGGTTTCCATTAATGATTTCAATACACTGATCTCAAATGTGGTCAGGGAGCAGCCGGTTCCTTTCATCTACCTCAGGGTGGGAGAGAAGTTCAGGCATTTTATGATTGATGAGTTTCAGGATACTTCTGAAATGCAGTGGGAGAACATGCTGCCTCTCATTGAGAATTCATTGGCCGGTTCCAGGCTTAATATGATTGTTGGCGATGGCAAACAGGCTATTTACCGCTTCAAGAATGGTGATGCGGAACAGTTTATAAAGCTCCCTTCATTGAAACATGCTGATTCAAACCCATTTGTCAGACAGAGGGAACATTTGCTGTCAAGTCAGTATAAAGAGCATAAATTGGACAGGAACTTCAGGTCACGACAAGAGATTGTGGAGTTGAACAATGATTTCTTCAATTTTGCGGCACCTCTGTTTGTGCCTGAAAGTATGGATTTTTACACGGATGTTACCCAGGAATTCAAACCTTCAAATGGCGGCGGCCTGGTACAGTTTGACATCACACCTCCTGATGTTGTAATCAACAGGGTGCTTGAATTGGTGAATACCGTTAAAGCTGATGGTTATCAATATGGCGATATTGCCGTGTTATGCAGGGTTAACAAGGATGCCATACGAATAGCCGAGGCATTGCAGGCTGCCGGTATCAAGGTGGTCTCTTCCGAATCGCTGCTGTTGATGACTGCGCCTGAAGTCAATTTTCTGGTAAACTGGATTGCTTTCATAGCGAATCCCGACGATAAAGTGGCAATTCAAGGAATGATTGAATACCTGATTTTAGTAAATAGTGAGCATTTAAATGGAAGTTGGTCGCGAAAAGCAGGATTGGGAGCCTTTTATGGCTTGCTTGATTTGCTTGATGTGGACATCCGTTTGCAGTCGTTTGTTGGCCATTCTTTTTATGATACCATTGAGCTTCTGGTGCGTAAATTTGACCTTTATAATGCCAATCCTGTATATATCAGATTTTTCCTGGATGAAGTGCTGAAATTCACGCAGAATAAAAGCTCGGGTGCTGTAGGATTCCTGGAATACTGGAATGAGAATTGCTCCAAACTGTCAGTCAGTATTGCTCAACAGAAGGATGCAGTGCAAATACTCACTGTGCATAAGTCAAAGGGACTTGCCTTTCCGGTTGTCATTTATGCCTATCCTGACCAGAAGAGGGATATGTACGATTTGACATGGGATACTGTGAAACTCACGGTAGAGAACAAGGATCATTCAACCGGTCAGTTGGAGATGCCCTTAGTATACCGTTATTCATCAAAGCTGACCGATACCCCGCTTGCTGATGAGTATTTGGTTGAAACGGCCAAGGTGGCCCTCGATAAGTTCAACCTCTACTATGTGGCCTTTACCAGGGCTATTGAGCGACTTTATGTAGTAATGGAGGAGACCGCGAAAGTTGATGATCCCCCCAAAAAATTATCTGACCTTGTTACCTTGTATCTGGATCACAGGAATGAAGGCAATGTTTTTGG
>CALCQV010000004.1 GCA_937894795.1 uncultured Bacteroidales bacterium | reverse complement strand
GCATTTTATAAAAATGAACAACAAGTTGGAGAAGCGCTTTTACTTTTCCTTCCCCGTTGAGCATACCCAACGAGTATAGATAGTACTGATTGCCTGAGTCAATGATACGTTGCTTTATTTTATCATGCTGAAGTGTGGGCGCAGTTGTTGAAGAAGGCGGTTTGCGCAATAGGGTGGAGTTGCCTTTTTTGTTGATTAGTAGATGGTAATCAGCATCAGTGGTAGCCAGGTAGCCCTGAATAAATATCTCTTCCAACAGCCTTTTTATGTCAGCAGTTGCTAAAGACAGTTCAAGGTTCCGTGTCACATCCTTTGTTTTAAACCTGTCAACAAATGAGAGCAGCAATTTCTCTTTTATGAGCACGGGCTTTACATACACATTGTTTAAATCAGCTGATGAGGTCCTCTTGTTGCTAAGCGTAAGCTTGATAAAACTTCCATGCATTACACTTTGCTCAAAAAGATGGACGAATTCGGTGATATTTTCAGGGGTGCTCATTATAGAAAGATCAGATAATTAATAAACTGTAAAATTACGCTAAAAAAATAAGGATTGATGGGCCAACATGATATGAACTGTAAGTTGAGGTTTACCTGCTTCTGCAAACGTAATAATCAGCCGTAGAGCTAATATAAAGAGCTAATATAACTTATGGTTTCCGGTTATTAATGCTCTGTGATTTTCCTTCAACAGTAATCCAGATGGGGTTTGATTCAATGACATCATAGTTATTGCCGGTAGCAAAACCTGCAGTTATTTTATATTTACCCGGTTCTGCAAGCCTATACTTTCCGGGCGCCATTTGCAGGTCATTTCTTGCTGTTTCGAGTATATCCCACTCTTCTTTATATACCTTGTCAGTCTTGATCAGTGTGTCAGCCGTATTGCCATTGAAAAGACTATAGTCAAGTACCGGCTCAATTTCAATGGGATAGCTATCCCTGTTATACGACAGGTAACTGACATCAACGGTAAAAACCGGGTAATTCCTATTGGTTGGTATCCTAATGTGCTTGTCGTTTGAATCCGTATTCCTTAACTCAAATGAAATCAGCACCGGTTCATTTATACGGTATATGGTTTTATCAGCGCTGATATTAAGTTCCCACATAACATCAGCATATGATTGATTTATTTCATTTATCAATTCAGGCACCCTATGCTTGTTCCCATAATCGGGGAACTCCGTCATTACTTTATTGGCATACTTCAATGCCAGTCTGTAATATTCGGGTTTCTCGGAAGTTGTTGCTTCACACCAAGAATACAAGCCGGCAATGTTATGGTAGATTCTTGGAGCAAGCTCTGTGTCGGGATATTTTGAAAGTATTCGCTTGTAGTTTTCAATGGCCTCAAGGTTGTATGAGTTGTCGCCTCCTTCGTGTGAATTCAGTTCATTGTACTCCAGTATAGTGAATTCAGCATTGTCAGCATAAGGGCTGGTGGGATGTTGCCTCAGGAGCCTTCTAAAATAACTGAATGGGTACGACATATTATATCCCACCTCGCCTTCAGGCCCGACTTTAAAAAATAACCTGTAATAAGCCAGGCCGGTTCTCCATAGTAATTCATCATCAGGCAGGTTCTGATTTTTCAGGCCATATATTGTATCAGTGTAATGGTTTACTTCAATCATCTGCTCTTTATGATAGCTTGTTCTGTATGTAGGGAAGCGGGCTTCAAGAATTGAATCGTAATAAAGTGACTCCTTGAGTTTTCCTTCAAAATTGGCCATCCTGATCAAATGAAGGTAATAACCGGCCTTAAGTGATTCCTCATTGGTAGTATCCATGACAAATAGCTCCAACTCCCTGCTCTCATTGAAATTATAGGGTAGCCTTGTAACGATTGACTCTTTAAGTTGCTCTATCTTTGTTATGATCCTCTTGTTGGATGAAGAACCATAATCCTTTTTTATCTCTTCATATTTGGAATAGGTACTCCTGAAATCACTTCTGAAAACTATCAACTGATCATAAATGTACTTGTTGAACTTCTTTTCCTCATCAGCCAATTCCTTTACACTCTTCCTGAATTGCAGCAAATACTCCTTGTTGTAGATATCAAAGCTATGCAATGAATTTACATACAGATACTTTGAATCAACTATCATGTTCAGCGGTTTAAGCGCATCCACATCCAGCCTATAGGCTTTTTCTTCATTTTTATTGAAAACAACGACCCCTTCATGGTTATATAACCACAACAACGAGTCGTCAGGGCATGTTCCGATGGAATAGAATTCATACCCTACCGGAAGAATCGCGGATGAGTTCTCAACAATGGAATAGCGGGTAATGCCGGTATGCAGGTCATTGGTAATCCAGATATTCTCATCATCAATTACCACATTATCAAGCGAAGATCCCGAATAGGGCATATTCTTTATAGTATCATTATCCCTAATGATTGATAAGTTATTTTCTTTGAGATATAGTTTGATGTTATAACGTGGATTGAATTTGGATACCACATATTGGTCTGTTATTTTTCCGGTGATGACATCATTTTGTATGTTGTAGAAAAAGGCACCGTTTAATTGCAGTAGAGTGTCGTTGTAAGCTGTAATACATGATACTGAAAGTTCTGCAAGTTCGGTGATATTCTTCAATTCTAAATTTCTCCGGTCAATTTTAAACAGTCCTTTCATGGTTCCCGCAATGATGTAGTTGCCGGCAAAATGGATAGTATTTACGGCTCTTATTTCCGGGAAATTCCGCATGGAAGTATCCTTATGGTTATACAAAGTGAGACCCTGCCGGAAATTACATAGCCAGAGAAAATTAGGATTGATCGGATCGCTGGCAATATCACGTATTCTTAAAGAAGAATTATAGATGCCAAATCTTTTAGCCAGGCTCGTCCACGAATTGTTGGTCAGGTTTAATTCGTAGTTTTTGCCATAACTGCCAAAAGTCCAGATTCTGTTTTTCTCCAGAGGGGAGAACATAAAATCCTCCATAATTATTGAATCATTTGCAAAAGAGGCACTTTCGTTTATTGAAAATGAGATGAAAGGTTTAGGTGGTGCCTGTGTGGTCAGGTTCTTTTGGCAGCTGCCCAGAAGTAGAACAAGCAATAGGAAGGCGGCAACCAGAGGAAAGCTGTTTTTGCGAAACAGGTCAGTGGGAATGATCATTATTTGGATTGCTTATATGATACAAATCACAATGGAATGATGTTTTGATAGGGTAAATGTACAAAGAATAGATGAAATTGGGTTGGAGCCAGTCTGTATGTCGTCAAACCAATGTGCACCATTTAGGGTCATAAATTAAGGTGTGAACA
>CALCQV010000003.1 GCA_937894795.1 uncultured Bacteroidales bacterium | reverse complement strand
GTATATTTGGGTGATGTGCCATAGTTCCACTCATCTGTAGCATAAAGCTCAGTGCTGAGAAATATGCTACAGATGAGTGGAACTATGGCACATCACCCAAATATACCTTCAGAAAGAAACTTAAGACTGCCGGCGGACATATAGAGGTAGCCCTTGTAGTGGAGAACGGCATAATAAGACAAGCTCGTTTCTTTGGTGATTATTTCCATATTCAGGACCCGGCTGACATTGAAGCTGCAATTGTGGGAGCACGCCACGAAGAGGATGAATTGCGCCGTCGCTTTGCCGCTTATCCTTTACAAGAATACTTCCTGAATATCACTGAAAAAGAATTGATCACCGCTTTGATATAATCTTCGTACTTTTGATATTAATAAAGCAAATCAAACAAGGACAGTTGTATCAGAAGCTGTATACAAATACGCTAAATTAATTGAATATGTTCAGGATAGGTCAGGGCATTGATGTTCATCAACTAGCTGAGAACAGGCCTTTTGTGCTAGGTGGCGTTCACATTCCATGGAATAAAGGCAGTGTTGGACACTCAGATGCCGATGTTCTGATACATGCCGTTTGTGATGCATTACTGGGAGCTGCTGCTTTACGCGACATAGGCTTTCATTTCCCCGATACAGATGATCAATATAAAGGTATTGATAGTGGCATACTCTTGCAAAGTGTGGTGGAATTGCTGAAAAAACACAAATATTCCATTGGCAATATTGATTGCACCATCACTTTACAGGAACCAAAAATAATGGAATATATTCCACAGATGCAAGAAAATCTTGCTTCATTCATGAATGTTCCGGTTACTTCCGTAAGTGTAAAAGCAACCACCACCGAACATCTCGGTTTTATTGGCCGAGGAGAGGGAATTGCCGTTTTTGCCATTGCTTTGTTGTATAGTGTGAAAGAATAAATCCCGGATGAAGATACGGTACGTCACTCAGGAGTATATAAACAAGTCGTTGTGGGACCAATGCGTCAAGAAGGCTGTTAACGGCAGGGTTTATGCCTATTCCTGGTATCTTGACATCATGGCCGACAATTGGGATGCCCTGATTGTTGGTGAAGAGGCCTATGAATCAGTGTTCCCTCTCACTTACCGCCGTAAGTATGGTGTTTCATATCTGTACCAGCCGTTTTTTACACAGCAGCTTGGTATCTTCTCCACGAAACAGATCACACCTGATATGATCAATGATTTCCTGAAAGCCATTCCACGCAAATTCAGATTTGCAGAGATCAACCTGAATACGCTTAACAAGCCTGATCAAAAGAGGTGGACAGCCATAGATAACACCAATTACGAGCTTGACCTTATTGAAGCGTTTGATCCCATATATAAACGGTTCTCCACAAATATAAAACGTAATGTTACCAGAGCTGAGGAGAAAGAAATCAGGGTATCAGATACCGTTAATCCGGAAGAGATTGTAAAGCTATTCCGTGCAAACAGAGGCGCATCGCTATTAAAGCTGAAGGATAGTGATTATCGCCGGCTGCTGCAACTGGTATATCATGGAATGCACAAGCAGATGGCCTTTTGCTATGGTGCATATACTGCCACTAATACTCTTTGTGCGGGGATGATTATCATTATAAGCCATCACAAGGCAACCTTTCTTTTCTCAGCCACCAATGCTGATGCACGTGAGAGTGGAGCCATGTCAATGCTCATAAGCCAGTTTATCTATTCGGCAGCAGGCAATCACCTCACACTTGATTTTGAAGGTTCAAATGACGCGCAACTTGGGCGTTTCTATAAAAGTTTCGGCGCCCAAAAGACGGTATATCCCTCCATAACCATAAACCGTCTTCCCTTCCCTGCAAATATGACTTTTAAGCTTTACAAGAAAGTGCGTGCCCGACGCACATCAGGAGAATCATAGATTTCCCCCTGCTTTTAACGAATATTTAACACTGCCGGCTCATTTTATTTGAACATTCATACGATGTTATCGTTTGGTTTATAACAAGATAGCCATTCGGTTTAACAAATAATTCATATTCAATTAATCATATTACTCTTATTCACACGCACATGAAAAGAATTACTCTGACATTACTGGTATTGATATTTGCCGGCATAACTGCCGGCGCTCAGAACTTACACAACTCTTCTAATGCTGTATCCATTGAGAACGAAGCAAATACAACTACAGGATGGACAGGAGCAGCAACACTAACATCTGACGCTACTGCGCCACAGAATGGACTATATGCAATGCTTATTACCGTTCAGGGATCAGGCAGAGATGCCCGGTATAACTTCAACGCTACAGTTGGGGCTGTTTATAACATTACTATCTGGGCCCGGCGCGGAACAACCTTCAATAGTCCGGCATTTGCAAACTGGATAGGCTTAAGCGGTTTTGCCACAACCAATATAAGCAGTCAGAACTGGACGCAGTATAACTGGACAGTCACTGCCACCTCAACTACACCATCCATTCGGGTATATGCAGGACCGATAGGTGCAGCTACAGGCAACCAGGTCTTAATTGATGCTGTTTCTATTTTACCACAGGCACCTTCAGATGCAGAAGCCCCCACCATACCTACCGGACTGCTGGCATCAAACATAACCACGGAATCAGCCACCATCAGCTGGAGTGCATCAACTGATAATGTGGCAGTTACAGGCTATACTATTAGACGAAATGGAACAGTGGTGGGCACTGTGGCAGGCAATGTACTTACATACCAGGCTACAGCTCTAACACCCGGAACCACCTATACCTTTACCGTATCAGCTTTTGACGCTGCCGGCAATAATTCAGCTCAAAGCACAGGACTTGAAGTAACCACACTGCCCATTATTCCTGACACCACCCCACCAACCGTTCCTACCGGATTAGCATCATCAAATATTACCACATCATCAGCCACCATCAGCTGGAATGCCTCTACCGACAGTGCAGGTGTTACCGGTTATACAAT
>CALCQV010000002.1 GCA_937894795.1 uncultured Bacteroidales bacterium | reverse complement strand
GCTATGCTTGCCTGCGCCCGTATAGGGGCAATACATTCAATAGTTTTTGCAGGTTTTTCTGCACAGTCATTAGGTGAAAGGTTATTGGATGCAGGAGTAAAGCTGCTTATTACATCTGATGGTGGTTACCGGGGTTCTAAAAATATTCCAATAAAACAAATTGCCGATGAGGCAATGAATATGTGCCGTTGCATCACCAAAGCCATAATTCTAAAACGTACCGGTGAAGAGGTTAATCTAGTTGAAGGTCGTGATATATGGTGGCATACCGCTATGAAGGATGTCAGTGATCAACAAACAGCGGTAGAGATGAACGCTGAAGATCCGCTTTTTATACTTTATACGAGTGGATCAACCGGTAAACCTAAAGGACTCGTGCATACAACCGGTGGTTATATGGTATATACAGCTTATACATTCAGGAATGTGTTCCAATCAGGTGATGGGGATGTATACTTCTGCTCAGCCGATATAGGGTGGATTACAGGACACAGCTATCTTGTATATGGACCTTTGCTATGTGGAGCCACTTCACTTATGTTTGAAGGCATACCCACATGGCCCGATGCAGGAAGATTCTGGCAAATCATTGATAAACATAAAGTTAACCAATTTTATACTGCCCCAACGGCTATTCGTTCTCTCATGGCCCTGGGAATGGAATGGCTTGATGGAAAGAAACTTGATAGTTTGAAGGTGCTCGGAACAGTAGGAGAACCTATCAACGAGGCCGCCTGGCACTGGTATCATGATCACATAGGTAAAAACAGATGCCCCATAGTAGATACATGGTGGCAAACCGAAACCGGTGGTATAATGATTAGTCCTCTGGCCGGTATCACTCCAACAAAACCATCTTATGCCACTATGCCTCTCATGGGTATCCAACCAATGATAGTTGATGAAAATGGCAAACAACTTCACAATAACAGTGTAGAAGGCAATTTATGCATCAGCTATCCCTGGCCTGGAATCGCTCGCTCAATCTGGGGTGATCATGACCGGTTTGTTCAGAATTATTTTTGCACTTTCCCTAATCTTTACTTTACCGGTGATGGTGTGAAACGTGATGAAGACGGGTACTATCGAATCCTGGGCAGAGTGGATGATGTTATGAATGTATCAGGTCACCGGCTCGGCACTGCTGAAATTGAGAACGCTATCAATGAACATCCTCTGGTTGATGAATCAGCTGTGGTTGGGTTCCCTCATCCAATTAAAGGCCAGGGAATTTATGCCTATGTTGTCTGTCCTCATTTCAGTACCGGGGGTGAAGAAGGCGTTAGAAGTTCAATCCTGATGGCAGTCTCTGAAATGATAGGTACTTTTGCTAAACCCGATAAAATACAATTCGTTAGTGGACTGCCTAAAACCCGATCCGGTAAAATTATGCGCCGCATACTAATGAAGATTGCTGAAGGTAAAACTGATAACTTCGGTGACACCACAACCCTACTTGATCCCGATATAGTAAGTGAGATCATGAATGGAGCTGAAACACTCAGATAAACCGTTATTTTTATAAGTTCTTTTTGCTACACGATATTTAAAAAACTACTTGAATTTGATGACAGAGAACTATAGACGATTGATGCATCTTGCAGACGAGATATTTAATGTGAAAAATGATCCCGACCAACTGGATGTAAACCAAGATGTTATTGCTAAACTTAAGAAGATCCATCCGGCAACTGTATCAGAATATGATGAAGGGAATGGGCCTGTTGCCTGGCTATTGGTCATTCCAACCATAGATGATTTGATGAATAGATTCCTCGAAAACAAGATAACCGAACGAGAGCTTTTCGAGTTGACTCCACTTGATACTGAGTATGATGCATTATATCTTTGCTCCGCTCTTGTGTTGGAAGAATATCGTAGAAAAGGTATTACAAAAAAACTATCACTTGAAGCTATTAAGAGAATCCAAAATGACCATCCAATTCAATCATTGTTTATCTGGCCTTTCAGCAAAGAAGGCTTCAAAACTGCTGAAGCTATCGCCCGCTTGACTTCGTTGGTCCTTTATAGAAAGATATAGTTATTTCTCACATTCTCCTTCTGAAAAGAGGTTGTTAAATCATAGATGATTCTTTGGTTGGTACCTCTAAATTGCTTTTTTTTCATTTACTCAAAGCTCTTCGCTTCAATGCCTCTTTAATCGCACTTTCCACAATAGGTTCCATTACTCTGTAACCTGCCAAATTGGGATGTACTTCATCATCTGAATATTCTGACTTTAAACCTTTGACTTCATTGACCATCGGTGAATAATAGTCGGCATAAACAATGCCGTTAGCCCATGAATACTCACGTAACATTTCATTCAATGCAATGACTTTATCAGCCGGTTTAAGCCCCGGATTCCAGTAAAAGTCAGATGCCGGCAATACAGCACATAAAACAACTTCTATATCATTGGCTTCAGCCAATTCAATCATTGAAATGATATTCCCAAAAACATCTTCCAATTCAATGGGCCCTGTATTCTCTGCAATATCATTGATACCTGCCAGTATTACAACTACTG
>CALCQV010000001.1 GCA_937894795.1 uncultured Bacteroidales bacterium | reverse complement strand
CTTTACCTATAGCGCAAGCGACAACTGCTCAAGCGATCAGTGCACTTCTACATTCTACGTTGCTCCGGCTCCTGTGGTTGATGTAACCTGCGCTACGGCTGTTAATCTACCGGCTTGCACACCTTATGCCGATATCCAGACCGCTTATGCTACATGGGCTGCTGGTTTCAGCTTCACCGGTGGTTGCGGTGCTACAAGTAACATCACCCAGATTCCATCGCTGCCAACAGACTTCTGCGACGGCGTGGACCTGAGCTTTACCTATAGCGCAAGCGACAACTGCTCAAGCGATCAGTGCACTTCTACATTCGTAGTAGATCCAGATCTTGATGCTCCTGATCTTATCTGCCCATCCAACTTTTCACAATGGTGTCCGGACGTAGTCATTTTGACTCCGCCTGAATACAGTGATAACTGTACTGCTTATGAAGATATTCTACTTGAGTACAGTTTTGATGGCGGTGCATATCTTGTTCCTACATTCCCGCTCTATTTCAACGATTTGACTCCTGGTATCCATACATTGGAATACAGGACAACCGATGATTGCGGAAATGTTGCCACATGCACCTTTACAATTGATATTACTTACGATTGTGAAGAGGATGTTGATTATGTTCTGAATAACGGTAATCCGGTATTCTGTGGCATGGTGAACAATACTTTGACTGCTACTATCAATGTACCTTATGCATCAGTTTCATGGAGCTTGGCTCCGGGCTCTGATTGGGTAATTACAGGACCTATAAATGGAACTTCCGTTACATTCAATGCAATGGAAGACGGATCTGCAACTTTCATCCTAACTATTATGGATGTAAATGGTTGCACCGTTACCTGTGAATATACGATCGAATGTGCTCCTGCTGCAGAGAATTGTACACTGACAATGGGAGGCTGGGGCCAACCTGGTGGAAGCTACTGTGATGGTTTGTCACAACATGACAGGCTTGTACAGATTCTGACACCTAATGGCGTGACTGTTGGTCGCCCAGGACATTCCTATACTTCTACCAGTGGTGAAGCCGGTGCAGTTTGTGTTGAAGATGTTCTACCGTCAGGCGGACCAGCTGCAGCTCTTAATAAAGACTACATCTGCTATGAAAACAACAATAACCTGAAGAAAAACATTCTACTTGGACAATCACTGACGTTGGCAATCAATATCGGGAATAGTGAAGGTCTTGCAGGTTTGCCGTTGAACACCAGTTTCCTCATTGCTGATAACTATGAAGCAAGTTGCGGTACGGTTCCCGATGCTTATACATTTAGCTATATGACGCTTTCTGTTCCGCAGAATGTTGTCAATTATCTGAATGCACATTACCAGAGTTTCGGTGGTGCTACTGTTGGCGCATTGATGGAGTTTGCTAACGATGCTTTGGGAAAAGTTTATATCCCATCATCAGGTAATCCATCCTTTAGCAATATAAGTGATGCAGCTACTGTTATCAATGAAGCATTCGACGAGAATTGCAAATGGGCTATTATCAATGAATTTGTTGCCAGTGCACCAATTGCTCAGGGCAATACAGTTCAAAGTGAAGATCCAAATGTAATGATGTCCATTTCTCCAAATCCATTCCAGGATCAGGTTGAAATTAAATACAATCTGAAAACTGATTCAAGAGTGTCACTGGAATTATACAACCTCCAAGGGGTTAAAGTTTATACAATTTATGAAGGTGAGGCTAAAGCGGGGTTTGAATACTCACACAAGTTCGCTCCTGCAGGTAATAGAAGTGAACAAGTATTCCTGGTAGTGTTGAAGTCTGTTTATGGTGCTACCACCAGGCAGATTATCAAAATCTACTAACAAGGATTTATGTCCTTAAAAAAAGCCGGCTGAAGTGCCGGCTTTTTTTATTAATACAATTCTTATTTGGTAAGATGTCAAAACTGCCATTTAATAGCAATATAGTCAATTGTTCCCAAGAAGGGTAATAAATTGTTCTTAATTTTGTTATAAAATGTCCGGAATGGCGTCATTTATCAATAATCGTATGATTCAATAATTAACCTTAATCATTTCCATTTTGTTAAAAAGATTCATATTCTCCTTTCCGGGATTCACCAGATGGATGATCCTGTTTGCTTATCTGGCTGTAATTGTGTACGCTTCCCTTACTCCACCTAAAAATATTCCACGTTTGATTTATATCCCGTATATTGATAAGGTGGTTCATTTTCTCATGTATTTGGGTTTCTGCTTAATTGCCCCATGGGCTATGGATGAAAGGATCTATAAGAAAGGGCATCCTTTAACTGATAATATTCATCTTTCGAGGATCATTCCAATTGTTTTAGTATTGTCTGTATCCTGGGGAGTGGTGATGGAATTGTTTCAACGGACAATGAATATTGGCAGGCACTACTCAATTTACGATTTGATCGCCAATATGGCAGGCGCATGTGTTGGGACGGTCTTATATTACTTGCTGTTTGGCAGAAAAAAAACAGGAACATAGTCACCTATGCCCCTGAAAAAAAAATACAAGTTAAATAATTTGACTATCAATCGCCAAATGCGATGCCAATACCCCTGGCTGTTTTCATGAGTGCAGTGTCAGGGTCCACCAGATTAGGCTTTTGTATTGCTTCTTCCAAAGTTACGGAAGTAATATATGGATGACGATAGGAAACCATCCTGCCAAACTCACCTGCGATGGCTAATTCCATAGCTTTAACTCCGTATTGGGTAGCCAGAACCCTGTCGTAGGCAATGGGCACTCCTCCCCTTTGCAGATGCCCCAGCACGGTTGTACGTATACTGTGCTCGCATCCTGCAGCTTTAAGTTCTTCTTCAAGTCGGAATCCAACACCACCAAGTCGAATATTCTCATATCCCACTTCATGACTGCTGGAACCAACCATTTCACCCTTAATATTTCTGGCACCTTCAGCGATAACAATATTTATGAATCCACGACCTTTCTGAAAACGACTGTCAATTTTCTCCATCACCTTGTCAATATCATAAGGGAATTCCGGTAAAAGACAGAGTTCTGCGCCACCGGCAACGGCAGCATTCAAGGCAATCCATCCGGCGTTGCGCCCCATAACTTCCAATATCTGAACGCGATTATGACTTGCAGCTGTAGTAACAAGTTTATCAACAGCTTCTGTGGCAATTTGAATAGCTGTTTGATAGCCGAATGTGGCATCAGTAGCCGAGAGATCATTGTCAATTGTCTTGGGAACACCAATGATATTGAGTCCTTGCTCAAATAATCGCTGTGATATCCGTTGTGAGCCATCGCCACCAATGTTTATGACTGCATCAATACCTAAATATTGAATTTTTCGAATCATTTCATCAGAACGGTCAACAGCTATGTATGATCCATCCTTTTGGCGCACCGGCCAGGCAAAGGGGCCTCCCTTATTGGTAGTTTGTAAAATGGTACCACCCTGGTAATGAATGCCTGATACAGCCTTTTCATCCAGAACAATTATTTCGGTAGGTTCACGTAATATCCCGTTAAACGCTTCAATACTGCCAACAACTTCCCAGTCTTTTTCTCTGGATGCTCTTTTTACTATAGCGCGGATAACTGCATTTAATCCCGGGCAGTCGCCTCCGCCAGTAAGTACTAATACTCTTTTCATCCGATTGTATTTGTTGAATTATTTGATGAATTCATGTTCATTGAAAAACGGTGCAAAAATACTTATAAAATCGCTTCAGATTACATTTTGAGATTCTGCATGAATTATGATGGGAAAATGGGCATATCCGAACAATAATTATTTATTTTTGTATTTTATTAGACACGATGAAAAAGAGAAAAACGCTGGCAATAGTCGCACACGATAATAGAAAACTTGATCTCATGGAATGGGTTGAGTTTAATGCGGTAAAACTAAGCAAGCATAAAATTGTGTGTACTGGTACAACCGGCAAGTTAATTGAAGAGAGGTTCAGAGAGGTCCTTGATGAAGAAGATTTCAGGCAATTAGATCTCTTTAAGTTAAAATCAGGACCGTTGGGCGGAGACCAGCAATTGGGAAGCCTGATTGTTGAAGGGGGTATTGACCTTATGATTTTCTTTTGGGATCCAATGATGCCTCAACCTCACGATGTTGACGTAAAAGCACTGCTAAGAATAACAGTACTTTATAATATCCCTACTGCCTGTAATCGTTCAACCGCAGATTTTCTAATCTCATCCTCACTTTTCAATGATGAGTATTTTCCTCGCATTAATGATTTTAACGACTATATTAACCGTAATCTTGACACACAATAATCTAATACTAAACCAGGCTTAGATTACTAACCGACAATTAATTACTCTCATAATATCTACCAGTTCTTAACCTATTAAATTTATCTTCAATTAATCTGAACATTATGAAGTTTACATTAACAAGAGTGCTGATCATTTGTGTGGCATGGATCTGTTCCATCACTGTCAGCGCACAAAACAAAATTGACTTTGTTGAGTATGACCTGACCAACGGTTTACACGTTATCCTTCACAAGGACAACTCCACCCCCATTGTTGCAGTTACAATATCATACCATGTAGGTTCAAAGAATGAAGAACCGCAGAGAACAGGATTTACACACTTTTTTGAACATCTTATGTTTGAAGGCAGCGAGTATATTGGCAGGGGTGAATTTGATAAAATTGCTATGAATGCAGGTGCTCAGCTCAATGCCAATACGAGTTTTGACCGTACTTTCTACTATCTTCTACTTCCTTCCAATCAGCTTGAGTTGGGATTATGGATGGAATCAGAACGTATGCTACACCTGAAAATTGACAGCATTGGAGTTGAAACTCAACGCAGTGTTGTGAAGGAAGAACGTAAACAATCGTATGATAATCGTCCCTATGGGACTCTCATGGAGAAGATTTTTAGTAATGCCTACAAAGAGCATCCTTATCGCTGGACACCTATTGGATCGGCTGAATCAATCAATAACGCCACTCTGGAAGAATTTATGGCATTCCATTCCATCTATTATATACCCAATAATGCAACACTGTCAATTGCCGGCGATATTGATTATGAGCAAACCAGGATATTGATTGATAAATACTTTTCAGATATCCCTTCTGGTAAGAAGGAAATAAAAAGACCAACGGTTGTTGAGCCAAAGATGCTTACGGAAGTAAGGGATACTATTTTCGATAATATTCAGCTGCCCCTTGTAGCACAAGCATATCATATTCCCGCCATGGGAACACCCGATCATTATGCTTTGAATATGTTGACTACTATGCTTTCAGAAGGCGAAAGTTCACGCTTTAATAAAGCAATCGTTGATAAACAGCAGAAGGCATTGTTTGTTGGGTCGTATCCTATGGCATTGGAAGATCCTGGATTGTTCATGGTATTTGGTATAACAAACATGGGAATTGCACCTGAAGAACTGGAAGCCTCTATTGACAAAGAGATTGAGAGAGTGCAGACAGAAGAGTTGAGTGATCGCGAATTTGAAAAGCTAAGAAATCAGGTTGAAGTTGGATTTGTTACCAGAAACTCAACTATGGCAGGAATTGCAGAAAGCCTTTCCGATTATCATATTTACTATAAAGATGCCAATCTTATTA